>NZ_JAUSXV010000001.1:3900000-4191385 GCF_030816295.1 Microbacterium natoriense
CCGCGGCATTCTGCGCTTTCTTCTCGGAAGCCTTCTTCTCGGCAGCCTTCTTCTCGGCAGCCTTGGCCCCGAGCTTCGCCGCGGTCTTCTCGAGCCGCGCCGTCGCGGCCACCGCGACCTTCTCGACCTTGCGGGGCTTGGCGGCGAGCTTCTTCTTCGAGGGCTGGGCCGCGTCTTTCGCCTCATCTACGAGCTCGCGGAGCTTCTTGCCGTCCTTCTTCGGGAGGGACTTGCTGAGCTTCTTCGCGTCCTTGGCGGCGATCGCGGCGGCATCGATCGCAGCTTCCGCAGCCTTCTGCGCTTTGGTCTTCTTTGCCATGGGGTCCTCACGATCCGTTCGGGCAGCACTGATCGGGGTGCCGCAGGGCGCTAATCGTACTGAGGGCCGGTGAACGGATGGAGAACTGCGACGCGACGTGACACGCAGGCGGTGCCCCAGACCCTGCGGCGGGGTCGGCGGAGTGAACCGATAGCCTGCCAGTGACAGACCGGAGTCGGGGGGATTCTGATGAGGGGAAGAAGCCGTCGCGGCCGGATCGGCGCGACCCTGCTCGTGGCGCTCGCGCTGGTCGGATGCTCCACGATGCCTAGTCCTCCGAGCGCGGTGGGCGAGAACTTCCCTGGCACCTGCACGCCGCCGCAGTTCGCATGGCCGTCGGACTTCATCGAGAGCCTTCCCGGTGAGACCGAGGGCATCGGGACGATCGTCGGGCTGCGCCTGGAATACCTGGACGACGACTCATGGGCCTGGCGCGTGCGCTCCCCTGACGCGCGCGAGGACTTCTTCGGCGAGCGGGTGAACGACCCGAGTCACGGACGAGAGGTGTTCCTCGACGCCCAGACGCTGGGGGTCATCGCCACGCAGGAAGTCGAACTCACCGAAGCCGAGCAGAACCTGACGAAGAGCGCATACGACGCCGCACAGGAGTCCGGTGAAACCTGGCCGAGTCCGCTGATCGTCGAGATGGCGCGGGTCATGGACGACGGGCGAGCCGTGTGGCAGCTGACGATGTGCGACACCGCGACGACCGAGCTGAGCGTCGTCACCGTGCGGTGACGAAAGTCAGACCTGCGACCACAGGCTCGCGATCGGGATCTCCCGCCCGATGATCCGCTCGGCCGCGCGATGCCCCGACAGCATCGCCGCGGGGACGGTCGCAGGATCATCGGTCCAGGTCGCCTCGCCGGCGATGTGCAGGATGCCGCCGATCGGAGTTGCGAGATCGTCGTGATCCGCGGTCGTCGACCCCACGGTCATGTAGGCGTAGGAGCCGTGGGCGAAAGGGTCGTCCTGCCAGGCGGTGCGGTGCACGCTGACGGGCGCAGGGATGTCGCCGCCGAACAGTCGCCGCAGCGGCGCCATCACCGCATCGGCGACCTGGGCGTCATCCAGATCGCGGATGCCGCGGGCGGCGGGACCTGCGGCGAAGGTGAGCAGCGCGGGCTCATCGTGCAGCGGAGTGAGGTCGTACCAGGAGTGCCACAAGCGCCCAGCGGGGCCCTGCTGTCGGATCGCGTACACGTCTTCGTCCCAGAACCTCACCGGGAAACGAAGAATCACCTTCTCGAAGGCGTTCATCTCGAGGCGAGCCAGCGCATCGGCGTTGATCCGAGGCAACGACGGCACGATCTCCACGTCGCCGGACTTCAGCACCCCGACGGGCAGCGTGAGCACTACGGCATCCCCTGTGAGATCCTGCCGTGCCGTGCTCACCCGCACTCCGTCGCTCCACTCGACGCGCGTGACAACGTGGCCGAGGCGGACGTCGAGGCCGTCTGCCAGGTGCGTCGGCAGTTCGTCGTACCCGTTCGGGAAGACGACTTCGTCGCCGTCGATCGAATCGTCGTCGAGCCCGTGCGCCGCGAGATCCTCGATCCACACGCCGTACTGCTCCTCGGCGCGATGCTCGAGGTATTCGCGCACGCGCTGCGTGCGCTCGGCATCCCAGCGCATGCCCTCGAGAGCCGCCTCCGTGACCTCGCGGTACGAGGCGTCCGGCGCCGAGGACGCGACCACCATGGCCAGGGCGGCATCGACCTCGTGGATGTCGGCGGCGAAGCGGGCGGCCTCGGCATCCGAGAGCCTGGTGCCCTCGGGGCCGTAGTAGGCGATCGGCCGGCTGTCGGGTTGAAAGCCGCCGACCGTGAACTCGACGGTCGGCATGCCGAACGCCTCGGCGGCGGCCGCGACGGGGCTGTCGGTGATGCCGTGGATCCAGGAGGCGCCGAGGTCGGTCACCCGCCCGTCGCGCATCGTGTGCACGCGTCCACCGACGCGATCACGTGCCTCGAGCACGATCACGGTCAGCCCCTGCTCCTGCAGCAGCCGTGCGGCAGTGAGCCCCGCGACTCCCGCCCCGACGACGATCACGTCCGCGTTCTTCATGGGTTCCTTCCACCGGGTCACGTGCCCTCTCAGTCTGGATGCGGCGGCGGCGATCGTCCAGCCCGGTGCCGTTCCTGGGTCGTCCGTGTGCCGTCCGTGTGCTCAGAATCCGTCTGCATGCTCGGATCGCCGTTCTCGGCATGCGGAAGGGATCTCGGCCTGCAGACGGGACGGGCGGGAGCCTGCGCATGGTGAGATGGAGTCATGACCGCTCCCGAGAACGCACTGTCGCTCACGATCGCCGGCAACCCGGACCTCCCGGGCGAGGTGCTCAAGGCGCTCTACCGCATCACCGGACGCTCCACGATCGAACTGCGGAACTCGATCCGCGCCGGCGAGCCGGTCTACACCGCGGCACTGTTCGGCAACGACCACATCGACGTCGTGCCTCGCCTTGAGAAGACCGCCGCCTACCTCGACGAGATCGGCGCGGCGTTCGTCGTGCACGAGTGGGCCGACGGCGGGCGCGAGCAGATCACCCGCGACGTCATGCGCGAGATCATCGAGTCTGCGGATGGGGACTTCCGCTGAGCATCCGCTCGTAGCCCTCTCGGAACGAGGGGAACTCCAGCGCGCCGACCAGCCCGTGCATCCGGCTTCCGTCGAGAACCGTTCCCCCGCCGACCTCGGGAACCATGTGCGGGGGCGGTTCGACTCCGAGCCGCTCGGCGATGAAAGTCACCACGTCGCCGAGCCGCGAGGGCGCCTGATCGACCGCGTGCACCAGAGCGGGCGGAGACTCGGCGGTCAGCATCATGTGCAGGAAGCCCACCAGGTCGTCCTGGTGCACGCGATTCGTGCGGCGGGAGTAGTCGACGGGTGCCTGCTCGCGCACCTTGCGGATCAGCGACTCGCGCCCTGGCCCGTAGATGCCCGCGGGCCGGACGATGCACGCTCCGAGGAGCTCGGTGGCCACCAGCTCGCCGTCCCGCAGCTCGCGCGCCCGCGGGCTGGTGGGTTGGGGCCCGGTCTCCTCTGTGAGGGGCGTCTCGCCGGCGGAGCCCTCGAGGACACGCGTCGACGACACGAAGACGAAACGGGAGGGACGCTCGGGCAACGCCTCGGCGAGCGCGGTGAGGGATGCTCGATAGAAACCGGCGCCCGGAGGAAGTGTGATCACCACCGAATCGCAGCCGGGAAGCTCCCGCGGGCGCGGAACGCTCAGGTCGTCGGTGATCACGGCGAACTCGGCCGGGAGCCCCTCGGTCGTCCGGCGCAGCGCGATGACCTCGTTGCCCTCGGCGACCAGCCGGAGTCCCAGCTGCGTGCCAAGCGATCCGCATCCGACGAGGAGCGTCCGGCCGGGGCGTCTGCCGCCGACCGCGCCGGACTCGCTCATGCCTCTCGACGCTTCGAGGCCGTCGCGAGCACGGCGCCGAACGACGGCCAGAGCGCGTCGGCGACGGATGCCGCATCGCCCAGGTAGCCGTTGACCATGGCCCCGTCGCGGAGCATCATGAGGCGCCGGCCCGCGGCCTCCGCGTCTTCGACACCTGCTTCTGCGGCGATGCTGGTGAACTCGTCGAGCATCCACCGTCGGTGCCTGGCGACGACCCCTCTCACCGGATCGTCAGGGTCGGAGAACTCGGCCGCCGCGTTGATGAACGCGCAGCCGCGGAAGCCGGGACTGCAGCTGGCTGCTCCGATTCCCTCGGCGATCGCGCGCAGGGATGCACGGGGATCGCCCGCGACCCGCACACCGGTAAACCAGGCCTGCTCCCTCGCGGCCTGGACTTCGAGGTAGGCGACCACGAGATCGCTCTTGCTCGGGAAATGGCGGTAGAAGGTCACCTTGGTGATGCCCACCTGCTCGATGATGCGGTCGGCGCTGGTCGCACGGATGCCGTGGGCGTAGAACACGCCGTTCGTGGCTTCCAGGATCCGCTCGCGCATGCCGGTGCGCGTCGTGGACGGTGTTTCCGACTGCATGACTGCCTCCGAATCGAGTCGCGCGGCTTGCGCAGGTATACGAAATAGTCTACCGTCATCTCGGTAGACGAACTAGTAACTCTACCTACGATCCAGACAGGAAGACACCATGGCCGACCACTCGTTCACCCGCTCGCTTCGCTCCCTCTACTTCGTCCGCTTCGCCTTCGCGATCATCTGGGTGGGCATCATGTTCGCCACCTCCGCGAAGACGACCGAGCCGAACGCGCTTCTCACGATCCTTCTGATCGTCTATCCGTTGTTCGACGCGGGCGCCGTGCTGTGGCAGCTGCGCTCGAACCCCGATCGCCAGCGCTCGAAGACTCCCGAGTGGATCGGTGTCGCCGTCAGCATCATCGTCACGATCGCGCTGGGCGTCACCTCGTCGATCTCGCTCTCCGCCGCCCTCGCGGTGTGGGGCGCGTGGGCGATCGTCTCCGGCGCCCCTCAGCTGATCACCGCGATCCACAACCGTCGCAACGGCGGCCAGATCGCGCAGATGCTCTCCGGCGGCATCTCCCTGCTCGCCGGAGCCGGGTTCCTGTTCCAGGGCCTGCAGGGCAGCAGCATGATCATCGGCGTCGCCGGCTATGCCGCCGCCGGCGCGATCTTCTTCCTCGTCTCTGCTGTCGTGCTGAGCGTGAGACTGAAGAAGGCGGCGTGATCAAGCCACAGCGTGCGGCACTGCCAGGTTCACGAGACTCACCACGAACTTCCCCGGCTCTTCGAACATGCACAGGTGCGCCGAGTCCTCGAACCAGACGACGTCCTTCGACGGCGCGGTCACTCGCTCGAACCAGCGCGTCACCGGAGCCGTCGGAGTCGTCCAGTCGTGGCGGCCGAGGAACTGCAGCAGGGGAACCTCGAACGCGGTGCGCTCCCGGGCGTCGAAGGACAGCAACGCGGGGAGGACCTGCGGCATGGTCACCTGCTGTCCGACGCCGATCAGACCCAGGTCCTCGTCCGTGTAGTACGGCGAAAGGTCCTGCGATTCCATGAAGTACGCGGAGTCGGATCGATAGGCAGACAGCCCTCCGTAGTGCTGCGCCCATCTCCTGCAGGTCACGATTCGCTCCGTCGTCAGCGGCTGGGCTCCCGGATACTCGCCGAGCGCCTGCAGTTCCGCAACGGCTTCCGCATTCCGATCCGCAGTCGCACTGCGAACAGCGAACTGGAAGCTCTCCGCCTCGTTCTCCACGCCGGAGATCACCTGCCCGACTCCGACGTAGCCCCAGAGCAGGTCGGGTCGCCGCTCGGCGACAAGGAGACCGATGATCGTCCCCCAGCTGTGGCCAAGAACGCCCACCTTTCTCACGCCGAGCTCGTTCTGCACCCAGGCGATCAGTTCGATGAGATCGTCCACGTACCTGTCGATGCTCAGATCGATCTCGCCGCCTGCCCGTGCCGCGGACTTGCCGCTGGCGCGCTGGTCGTAGTTGACGACGGTGAAGTAGTCCTCGACCGCTCGTTGCCAGATCCAGGACGAGGGCAACGAGGGAAGAGCCGGCCCACCGTGGCACACGATGAGCACCGGATTGGTCGCGCGTCGGCCGCGGATCGAGACGAACTGCGACACACTCCCGAGTTCCACGAATTCCGTGCGGTCGATCGCGTCGGGATTGGGGATGCGGCACAGATCCGCGATCACCGCTCGGCCGGTCTCGTCACTCATGGGAGCCAGCTTAGAAGGACAGTGGATCCGGATCTCTGCGGGATCTTCGGCAGACTGCCGAAGTCACGCATGTCCGCCACGCCGCCCTCCGGAAGCCGGATGACTCCGGGCCCATGCCGGACGGCGAGCCCTCCCGACGCCTGTTAGGGTTGCCTTACCAGGTTCCCCATACTTTCCCGTATCCCCTTCAGAAAGACGATCCGTCATGCCCTCACGTGCCCGCCGCCGCTCCAGTGCGCTCCTCGCCGCTTCGGCTTGCGCTCTGCTCCTGCTGTCCGGTTGTGCTGTCGATTCTCCCGCCGAAGAGGATGCCTCGCCCGAGTCCACCGGCACGCACGACGTCGAGCACGCGCGGGGAACGACGGCTGTCCCCGACGACCCTCAGCGGGTGGTGACTCTGGAGCCGCTCGAACTCGACACTGCCGTCGCGGTCGGCATCGTGCCGGTCGGCGCGGCCGTCGCGAGCAATGTGACGGGGGCGCCGGAGTACCTGGGCGCAGACGGAGTCGAAGCCGTAGGCACCGTCCCCGAGCCCGATCTCGAGGCGATCGCCGCTCTCAAGCCCGATCTGATCCTCGGCACCGAGGCGCGGCATTCCGAGCTGTACGACCAACTCGCATCGATCGCTCCGACGGTCTTCATCGCGACGCAGGCCGATCCGTGGCGCGACAACGCGCTGCTCATCGGCGACGCGCTCAACCGCGAGGACGAAGTCGCCGATCTGCTGTCCGCTGTCGACGACCGCTGCGCATCGCTCGCCGACGAATACGAGGTCGGGGGTGAGACGGCCCAGCTGATCCGTCCCCGTGATGAGACGACCCTCAGCCTGTACGGACCCGTGTCGTTCTCGGGCAGCCTGCTCGAGTGCGCCGGCTTCACGATCCCGGAGCAGAACTGGGCCGACGGTCTGCAGGCTGACATCTCGCCCGAGAACATCCTGTCCGCGCAGGCCGACCACGTGTTCATCACGGTGGCCGATGTCGACGACGAGTCGGCGATCCCCGCGGCGATCACCCAGAACGCCGGCGCCTTTCCGTCGGTGACCCTCGTCGACACGAGCTACTGGGTCTCCGGGGTCGGACCCAAGGGCGCGCAGGCCGTGCTCGACGACATCGAGTCCTTCCTCGAAACGAGCCGTTGACCTCTCGCTCCGACACCGCGGCGCCACCGACGCGGCTTCCTCGACGCGGCGCGCGTGCGGCCGGGGGGATGTTCATCCTCCTCGCCGCGCTCGCGCTGACCGTCGTGCTCTCGCTCTCCGTCGGCGCCAATCCTCTCTCTTTGGAGGCCGTGTCGACCACGCTGCGCGGCCAGGGCACCGCCGAGACCGACTACATCCTCTTCGATCTGCGCATACCCCGCACCGTCACCGGCCTCGTGGCCGGCGCCGCCCTCGGCGTGGCAGGCGCGCTCATCCAGGCCTTCACACGCAACCCGCTCGCCGATCCGGGGATTCTCGGCGTGAACGCCGGCGCCGCGCTCGCAGTCGCCCTCGGAGTGAGCGTCCTCGGACTGCGCGACGCGTCGCAGTTCGTGTGGCTCGCGTTCCTCGGGGCGCTGGTCGTCACGATCGCGGTCTATCTGATCGGGTCATCCGGGCGGGGCTCCGCCGACCCTCTGAGGCTCACCCTGGCCGGGGTCGCGCTCGGCGCCGTGCTGTCGGGCATCACCACCGGCCTCTCTCTCAGCGATCCGGACGCCTTCGAATCGATGCGCAGCTGGAACGCGGGGTCGCTGCTCGGACGCGGCTACGACGTGATCCTGCCGGTGCTCCCGTTCGTGGTGACGGGCCTCGTCCTCGCCCTCACCCTCGCGCCCGGCCTGAACGCGGTCGGCCTCGGCGAAGACGTCGCGCGCGCGCAGGGCGCGAACGTCGTCGGCATCCGCATCGGCGTCGTCATCGCCGTCACACTCCTCGCGGGTGCCGCCACCGCTCTCGCCGGCCCGATCTCGTTCATAGGACTGATGGTGCCGCACGTGATCCGCTGGACGTTCGGCGTCGACCAGCGAAGGATCGTCCCGCTCTCTGCAGTGCTGGCTCCCGTCATCCTTTTGCTCGCCGATGTTCTCGGCCGCATCATCATCGCCCCGGCAGAGGTGCCGGTCGGGATCGTGGCGGCGTTCATCGGCGCGCCCGTACTGATCCTCCTGGCTCGTCGTCGCTCCGCGAGCGCACTGTGAGGGGGCCGTCGCCGATGAAATCGACAGCCGATGCGGGTTACCGTCGCGTGCTGCTGCGGTGCGGTCCGCTGCGCATGCCGGTGCGCCTGCGCAGCATCGTCGTCGGACTCACGGCTGTCGTCGCGCTGGGCGTGCTGGGCGTGCTGTCGCTGGGCCTCGGCACGTATCCTCTCTCACCGCTCGAGGTCGTGCGGACCCTCATGGGCGGCGGCGACGCCATGGACCGCACGGTCGTGATCGACTGGCGGCTCGCCCGGTCGATCGCCGCGATCACGATCGGCGCGCTGCTCGGCGTCGCGGGCGCGCTGTTCCAGACCGTGACGCGCAACCCGCTCGCCAGCCCCGACATCCTCGGGCTATCGAACGGCGCATTCACGGGGATGCTGCTCGCGCTGGTGCTCTTCTCGGGGAGCTGGCCGACCCTGACCGCCGGCTCCCTCCTCGGAGGGTTCGCGACGGCTGCGCTCATCTGGATCCTCTCCGCGCGGGGCGGCATCCAGGGCTTCCGGCTCATCGTGGTCGGCATCGGCGTCTCGGCTGTCCTCGCCTCGCTGAACACGTGGATGCTGCTGCAGATCGAGCTGGAGACGGCGATGTTCGCCTCGGCCTGGGGAACCGGCTCCTTGAACGGCGTCACGGCGGGTCCGCTCGTAGGGGCGCTCCTGTGTGCGCTGCCGTTCGTCGTCCTCGCGCTGATGCTCGTGCCGCGACTGCCTCAACTCGGGCTCGGTGACGACATGGCCGCCTCGACCGGCGCAAGGCCCACCGCGATCCGTGCGACCGCGCTGCTCACCGGAGTCGTGCTCATCGCAGCGGCCACGACGGTAGTGGGTCCGGTCGCCTTCGTCTCGCTCGCCGCACCGCAGATCGCCCGCCTCACCGCTCGGACTCCGCACCTCTCGCTCGTGCTCTCCGGGCTGCTCGGGGGCGTGCTGCTGCTCGGAGCAGATCTCGTCGCACAGCATGTGCTGCCTGTCGCCCTGCCCGTCGGCGTCGTGACCGTTTCGGTCGGCGGCGCCTATCTCATCCTCATGATCATCCTGGAGATCCGCCGCCGTGCCTGAGACACCGCCACACACCTCGACCTCTCGGCTGTCCGCCGAGGGGATCACTCTGTCATACGACCGCGCCGAGGTCGTCCGCGACCTGACGGTGACTGTGCCTACCGGCGGATTCACCGTGATCATCGGCCCGAACGCCTGCGGCAAATCCACGCTGCTGCGCGGGCTGTCCAGACTGCTCGCTCCCTCGAACGGACGCGTCGTACTCGACGGACAGACGATCAGCTCGTACCCGGCGAGGAGGTCGCCCGCCGACTCGGCCTGCTGCCGCAGAGCGCGACGGCGCCCGACGGCATCACGGTCGCCGATCTGGTGGCGCGTGGCCGCTATCCGCATCAGAATCTGCTGCGCCAGTGGTCGGATGCCGACGAGCAGGCGGTCCGGCGCGCTCTGGACGCGACCGGCACCACCGACCTCGCTGCCCGGCCCGTCGATGCGCTCTCCGGTGGTCAGCGCCAGCGCGTGTGGGTGGCGATGGTGCTCGCGCAGGACACCGATCTGCTGCTGCTCGATGAGCCGACCACGTTCCTCGACGTCGCGCACCAGGTGGAGCTCATGGAGCTGTTCGCCCGGCTCAACGCCGAGGGGCGCACGCTCGTCGCCGTGCTGCACGACCTCAACCACGCCGCGCGATACGCGAGCCACATCATCGCGATGCGCGACGGGCACATCGTTGCCGAGGGGACGCCTGGGGACGTGATCACCAGCGAACGGGTGCACGAGGTCTTCGGCCTCGCGAACGTCGTGATCCCCGATCCGGTGACCGGTGGACCGCTCGTGGTGCCGCTGCGCGGTTCCGCCCCGGCGAGGTCGCGATCGTGACTGCGGAGCGCCCGTGGGCCTACAGCGCGTTCCCTGTCGAGGTGCGCGCCCGCCGGATGCTCAGCCCGCACTTCGTCCGGCTCACGCTGGCCGGTTCGAGCCTCGTGAATTTCGCCGACTGGGGCACAGACCAGCGGATCAAAGTCGTGCTGCCGCTCCGTGGTGGCGGCATCGCCGACTTCGGGCTGCTCGACGAGCCGACCCCGCATCCGTCCGATTGGTACTCCCGATGGCGCAGTCTTCCCGAAGAGCAGCGGAATGTGCTCCGCACGTACACACCGGCGGCCATCAGGGCGGACGAGGGCGAGATCGACGTCGACTTCTTCCTGCACGACCCGGCCGGTCCCGCATCCACATGGGCCGCCACGGCCGTTCCCGGCGATCGCCTCGTGGTGACCGGACCGGACGCACGCATGGGGTGGACCGGATACGGCCTGCACTGGCAGCCGGGCGACGCACGGAGGTTCCTGCTCATCGCTGACGAGACGGCTTTCCCGGCCCTGCTCGGCATCCTCCGTTCGCTGGCACCCGATGTGCGCGCCGACGTCATCATCGAATGCGGGGATGCCGCAGATGACCTCGTCTCAGCAGCGGCACTGTCCACCGCCCGCATACAGCGAGTGCGACGCGACAGCGGCGACTCCGCGGCGATCGAGCGAGCGGTGCGAGCATGGGGCGCCGAACACGGCGAGGGCGCCCGCTCCGACGCCGCCTTCTATGCATGGATCGCCGGGGAATCCGGCACGACGACGACGATCCGCCGGTACCTCACCGCCGATCTCGGAATCGAGAAGGAACATGTGTCGTTTCTCGGCTATTGGAAGCGGGGCGGCCCCCTGGTGGGGTGAGCAGCATCCGTCATCGCGATCTCCGCGCTCTGAGAAGATGAACGACATGATCACTGTTCACCTGCGCTACGAGATCGACCCCGACAAGCTCGACGTCTTCACCGAGTACGGCCGCGCGTGGATCCGGCTTGTGGCGAAGCACGGAGGAACCCACCACGGGTATTTCATGCCGAGCGAAGGCGACAGCGACGAAGCATTCGCGCTGTTCACGTTCCCCTCCTTGGCAGCGTACGAGATCTACCGCACAGCGTCGAAGACCGACCCCGAATGCGTGGAGGCCTTCGAACTGGCGCGCAGAACGCAGTGCATCCGCCGCTACGAGCGCCGCTTCCTCAGCCCGGTCTTCTCAGCAGACGCGGACTGAGGCTCACCGACATCATCGCGATCGAGCTGGCCGCGCGAGCATGGGCTGCGCGAGCATAGGGCGCTGATTCTACGCATGGACCGTCGGGGGCTGGAACTTCGGCGGCCGGCGAAGGAAGATGTCCCCATGACCGACACGACCTCCTCCCCCGCCAGCGAGATCCCGAACGATCCAGGCAACCCGCCCGTGCCGCCCGGTGCGCTGTTGCTGGAGCTCGTGCCGGTGCCGGTCACCGACATCGAACGGGCCAAGGCCT
The DNA here is from genome assembly GCF_030816295.1 of Microbacterium natoriense. Taxonomy (NCBI): domain Bacteria; kingdom Bacillati; phylum Actinomycetota; class Actinomycetes; order Micrococcales; family Microbacteriaceae; genus Microbacterium; species Microbacterium natoriense. Next base: position 3,911,520 of record NZ_JAUSXV010000001.1, read on the forward strand.
TCTACCAGGACCAGCTCGGGTTCCGTCTCGACGTCGACGTCAATCCGAAGCCCGGTGTCCGAATCGTGCAGCTCACTCCGCCCGGTTCCGCGTGCTCGATCACGCTCGCCGAAGGCCTGCCGACGCTCGACATGCCGGCCGGAACACTGCGAGGCCTGCACCTGGTGGTCGCCGACATCGAGGCCTCCCGCGCTCGACTCGTCGAACGCGGTGTCGACATCAGCGAGGTCGAGGACCTTGGCGGAGTGTTCTACGCGTTCTTCGCGGATCCCGACGGCAACACCTGGTGCCTGCAGCACATGCCCTGGCGCTAGTCGTCCTGCAGGCGGACGCACGCCGAACACGAAGAAACCCCCGATCTCTCGGGGGTTTCCATGGCGGTGACGGTGGGATTTGAACCCACATGACCTTTGGAACCGAGCGACGGCTTTACTATAAGGGGACGCGCCAGTAGCCCCGTCAGTGGCCACCTCCCGCATCAGAGTTCTCGGTGTGGTGGGCGCTGTAGAGCTTGGCGAAACTCTGGCCAGTTTGCAAGGAACTGTCGTACGGCATTGTCGTGCACATACTCCTGATGGCGCGTCTGAAGCTCGGCCTCAGAACACAGACCCTCAGCAGCTTCACGGTGGAGCATCCCCTCGTGGATCACGCGGATGATCATCAATCCTGCTTCGGCGTCAGTCACGTCCAGGCCGTCGCGATTGTCGCCGAAGCCCTCGTTGATGAGCCTGTCCAGCCACAGCGCGAAGGAGATGCGGATGAACTCTTCGTCAATAGATGCAGTCATGGGAGGTCCCCCTACGCCGCGAAGTTGAACTGACGCGGATCATCGATACCTGAGAGCAGTCGCGATCCGGCGGGCGGTGTTCCTACCCCAGGCGCGCTTGAACTTCTCGGGGCGACCTTCCCAGCGGTACTGGTACCAGCCCTTCGTGACGATCTTCCTCACGACGATGAGAGCATTGACCATCTGCACCCACGCTGCGAAGATCGTGGCCTTGCGTTCCCTGCGTCGCACCATTACGGTGGCTTGATTGAACCAGGAATGAGCGGACTCGACGCGCCACCGCTGTCCTGCCTGGAGCGGCATGCCCTTCTTGCTAACCTCGTACCTATATCCGCGTTCCTCGACGGTCTTCAGTGTCTTCGGGTAGTCGTATCCGGCGTCGAGGTGGACTGTGATGTCGCCGGGCTCAGGGAGAAGGTCCGCGAACGGCTCCAGGCCGTCGAGACTGTCCGCGAGCAACGTGCTATCGTTGACGTTCGCGGCCGTCACTACCGTGTGCAGCGGAATCTCCCCTGCCACCATCAGATGACGCTTCACGCCTCCCTTTCCACGATCCACCGGCGACCTGCCGGCCAGCTCGCCACCGTTCGGAGCCTTGGTGATGCAACCGTCAATCGACAGGTTCGAGAAGTCCAGACCGAACATCTTGTCGTAGGCGCGGAGCGTGATCATCTTCAGCTCCCCGAACACGCCCAGCTCAACCCACTCGTCACGTCGACGCCGCAGCGTAGTCGCGGAAGCCTCCTTCACAGCGGCCTTCTCGTATGACAGCCCGTTGAAGACGACCTCGATCAAGCGCTCAAAGATCAACCTGTCATCGGTGCGCGGATTATGGCCGCCGTAGCGATGAGTATCGACATACTCAGGCAGTAGAGCACTGAACGCAATCCAGAGCGGTTCGAGGAAGTCGGGATGGATCGTAGGCAATGTGGCACTCCTAAGAGTTGCCAACTGGAGCTGAACCACTCCGCTCTTGCGAGTCCAGTGATTTCGCTAACAGACATCGACCGTTGGAACTGGAGGCGAACTGTCGTGGTTCGCGATCGATGTCGCAGCTGCACAGCCATCTTGACTGCCGCTATCTACCGTTGCTCCTCTGCTCTTAGGGAGGAGTCGAGATCGCCTTGCTCCGAGCGATCACCGGAGTGTCTATCTGCTAACTACTTCTATCTAACACCGTCCAGAAGAGGCTCAAGACGTCTGCTTTCTATGAATTAGCTGAGAGTAGAATCGATCTATAGAAGCCCAAGGAGACAACATGGCCGATCGCCCGTTGCGCGTGATCGAGGCAGCAGCCCTCGCCGGAGTACCGCGCGCCACCTTCTACCTCTGGATTCGCAAGGGCAAGGTTCGAACTGAACCAGCACCGGGCGGGCAGATGCGTGTGCGCGAATCCGAAGCACTACGAATCCGCGCGTGGCTTCGTGGCGAAGACCGTGAGTAATGCCGGATCGAACACCGGCGCTATGCTCCCGGAATGGCAGGCATCTCGAAGGACCGGGCGATATACCACGCGATCCACTCCTCGAGGCTTGCCGGACTGCCACCTGAGCCCGACGAACTCGCGATCCTCCAGGACTTCGCTGAAGACCGGATCGACCGTGCCGAGTTTCGCGCCGCCATGCGCGCCGCCGGAGCACGAAAGGCCGGCATTGGGCGACCTCGCCAAGGGTCTGCTCGGTGAGGTCTATTGAGACCGCCAAGGACATGGCCTGCTCAGCTACGGCTGGTCATCGGTAGCGGCGCTCAGGGTTGCATCGAGTTGAATCTTTCCTAGTTCGAACTCGTGTCGCGTGTAGGTGTTGTGCACACGAATGACGAAGCGAACCACGGTGAACGCGCCGGGCCAGAAGGAGAGGAAGAGGGCCAGTGTCGCGAGCATGGTCACGGCAGTGAAGGGCAAGTAGTACGGCGTATCGTTCAGCGCTGCGTACGCAAGCGGCGGGATGGAGGCGAGGGCGGACAGGGCAATCGCAACACTGATCCATGTCCAGAGAATCCACCATCGGAACCAGCCTCGTCGTATCTCGATCCCCGCTCGGCGAAGCGCTCTGTATTTTCCGATCCATCCGGCAACGCTGAAGATTGCGTTCAGCAGGCCGAAGAAGGCGATCACATGCCCGGTGGCGTAGAGCACGGGCAACACGACCTCTCTCGGGGCATCGAAGATGAAGAGGATCAGGAGTACGCCCATCGAGGTGAAGAAGATTGCCGCGCCTACAGCGGTGATGCGGTCACTCACCTTGATGCGTTTTGCCCTTGCCCACTGAAAAGAGCGATAGATCATGAACATGATCACGGCAATGAAGAGAATCTTCCCAACCCAGTCGCCCGCAGGAGTATCCATCAATAGCTCTGTGAGGAACTTGCTCGCATCACGTTGCCACTGCTCCCACGCTCCGGTCCTGACCAGGGTGATCATGCCGGCCGTGAACCCAAAGAGAAGCGCGGCGCTCATGATGCCTTTTCTCGTCCAGGTATGAACAGGGCCGATTACGGCGACGGCGACCTGCCAGAACTGCCGGCCCACGGCGAGAACAAGAGCGACAACGGTGCCCACGGTCACGACGACGCCGACGAAGTTCACCCACGCGATGCCGCCTTCCTTCGACTCGCTGAGGTCGCGGCTGAATCCCCAGACGAGCAGTCCTCCTGCGATTCCCAGGATGGTAGCTGCAGCCATGTAGCGTTCGATCACCCTCGCGACCTGCCTGAAGCATCGCGGGAGGAACCATTTCAGACCGTGCCAAAGAACTACTGACAAGGCGGCCCAGCGGCGAAGTACCCACACCCGGCTTGCTACGTTGAGGTTGGAGATGTTCTCGACCGACCTGAACACGCTGGTCAGTGCCGTCATGAGCAACTCATGGCTCCGTGTGTCGAGCTGTGCCTGGAGAGCGTCGTGGTCGTTGGATCCGATGAGCACGGCGATGGTGCGTACGATGCGCCCTCGTTCTTCAAGGTCCGGCTCTTCCGCCACCTGCTTGTGACCGATGTACCGCTGCATGTGAAGCTCCTCGGACATCGAGTGCTTCCGGTCTGTCAGCCCACGTCTGGTCCAGTCGTGGTAGGCGAGCGCCAGGAACTCCAAGTCCCAACTGGGTGCTTTCAAGGCCAGTGAGCCGAACAGCCCAACGGCGACCATAAAGAACAGAACCACAACGGTGCAGAACCAGCCGATCCAGAGCAGAACATCCATGCAAGGAAGATAGTGGCCGCATCCGACATCCGCCCCGGAAAGAACCTGCAACTGCATCGAGGGGCGTGTGCGTGAGAGTTGCACAGACCTACCAAATCCCCAATGAATTAGGCAGAGTGCGTTAGTGATTCGGTCGAGCATCGAAGGATGCCCTGGTCGAAGCCCGCTGCCCGCGTGTTGGGCGACCGTATTCGACAACTACTACACCCACGGCGGGGAGCGCCCGACATTCCTGCCACGACGTGACTATCCGTTCGGCAGCAGGGCCGGGCGGTAGCGCGACTAAGGCTGGTCTTCCTTGCCGGCGCTTCTCCTGGGAGAAGAAAGCTTGTTCTTCGAGAACGGGTCTGGCGTGCGAGTTGTCACTGTCGTTTCGGTCCAAGCGAAGGCGCTGTTGATCAGCAATGCCGTCGCGATTAGTGTCATGAGCATCAGCGGAATGGTGAATCCGAGGACGAACCGCGTCCAAATCTGATCGGCCCAAAGCACAGAGACTGCGCATAGGAGCGAGGCCGCTACAAGAACCGTAAAGCCCCCGAAGAGCACGAATCGGATGACAGAACCATACTTTCCCAGCACACGCGATGTATACCTACCGCTCAAGGCAAGAACCGCGGTTCCGCTCAGGGAGAGTCCGCTGACGATGCCACCGATAGTCGCAACGTTTGTCAGACCTGCAGCGAGACGATCGCTCTTCACATCGAGGATTCCCCATGTGAGCAGTGCACCCAAGCCAACGACGATAGCTCCCGCGGTCGTGAGGACGATCACGAGCTGACGACGTGCTTCGCGATCGACCATGTGCTACCTCAATCCTTGTTGTACCGAAGTTTGAGTAGTTCGGCCCTGTCGATGCCGAACGCCTCGACGATAGCGCCGACCGCCGACGTTGACCGGAACGCCCTGGTCGTGCCAAGTGCGAGTGGGACTCGAACCTTCCTAGTCAAGCGATGATGTAGCAGGTCGACCTCTGAGGCCGGAGCGTCTTCGGAGGCTGGAAGAGAAACCTGGGCCTTGCTCACCTCGCCATCGAGGGAGCCAAATGTATCGTTGAACCAGTCCAAAAGCACCTGCTCATCCTCGTGAGGCGCGCTCTTGCCGCGCACAAGGCTCGCTTTCACCTCGATGCGAATAGCAGTGGGGCGCTTCCGGTTAGGGCCGACGAAGATCGCCTTCGCTCCTGATGCTTCGTTGACTGCCTCACCCATCTCTCCCGCATAAACGAACGACCTAAGACCGTGTGCCTTCCGGATCAGATTGGCACGGGCCATGTCAATCACGGGTCGTGCGGCCCAGGCGAACCCCGGATCGTCATCGTAGAGTTCGCGGGTGGCGCGCGTAAGCCAGTCAGCGTACTTGCCTGCCTTCGAAGATGAGGTGGACTCCGCGAGCACGCCGATCATGTTCCCGAAGGGAAGGTGCCAAACGAACAGATTGTCGACCGGAGACCAATTGTCCCCGTCCAGTCCCATCGGCTTCTGCGCTCCTGAACCCACGTCCTCCTGGTTCGGCACGTAGTCCTTCCCGGCGGCGATCACTACGCCATGTGTCAGTTCTTCGTTCTCGGGCGCCTGCGCGTCTGGCACGTCGGCTACTCCGATGAAGTCGGACCACTCATGTGGCACGTTTACGGGCACTATGGTCCCGGCGTGCTCGCGTCCGTCGATGCCGAAGGTTCGCCTCTCGCCGTAGAGGTGTCGCAACACAGTGTCCCAATCCACCTCGGCGACAAGGGAGTCGTCGCGCGCGTCTACCAATCGCCAGAACTGGACGGTACGAGGAACGTCGCTTCGTTTTGCCATGTGAACGCCTTTCGCGTTGGTGCATCGAACCCAAGTTGACGTTACCGGGCGTCGAAGGCTCTCTGCTCACAAGACACGTCGACAAGGTTGCCGTTGCTTCAGAGTCGAGGCTGTCGCTTGCAGCGAATGTCCGATGTCAATGCGAGACTCCGAGCATGCAACTACATGAGATTTGGGCGAAGATCAGCGAGTCCTGGGACGAGTGGTGGAACTACATTCCCGAAGGGCCGCTATACAACTACAACCTGGGCACCTCGAACGGTGGGGCGTCCGTGTTCGGGTGGCACGATGCGCGAGCGATCCTGAACGAGGACGTCGACATCGCCATCGAGTGGGGAATGTCAGAAGACCCGTTCGAGAACCGAAGAGACTACAAGCCGGAGTGGGCTCCTTTCCCCGACCCGACTGCTCACCTCTGCTACGCCGACATCTTCTACCGCGGCGCTCTGGTCGATCGTGTGCTTATGGCGAGCGTCGACGGCGGGCGGGCCTACCTCCCGGCACCCGAACACAAAGATGGCAAGCTCATCGTGATGGATCGGCCGTATCAACTCGTGCGACTCATCAACGACATCACCGGAACCCGCGATTTCGAGTCGTACTTCGAGCGCAGCGGCATCTACAAGTGGCCCGCGTAGACGACGCGAGCGGGAGTCTGTAGGGACCTACTGGCGCGTCCCCTAAGCCGGAATCATGCGGGTTCTGGATCACTAGGATCACCCTGGATCAGCCTCAGCCATGAGCCCTGTTGCCACGCAATTACTTGGGTGTCACCGCGGAAACCGAGTTCCACGCGGACGGCAAGACGTACAGGTGCTGGATATGGGGCAACGCCGTCACGATCCACGACACTTCCGGATGACGACAAAACCTCTCAACATATCGACCTGTTTCGATGCTGTCTGTAGGTAGAAGAGGGGACAGCGCGGAGGAGCGTTGCGTCAATAGGGTGTGCCTGTGAACTCACTGATAGGGACCAAGCGTCCAGGACCATCATTCGCCCGTCGTCTTACGGCTACCGCCGCGGCAGCCGCAGTCGTCCTTGCGGGAGTACTCATACCTGCCACTGCAGCATCCGCGACTGCGATCGAGCCGGGAACGCAAGCCCTCGCACAACAACTTGTGAACAGCGGCCGCCTGTCGGGAACCAGCGAGACGATGGCGCAGATCCAGGCTTATGCGAACGGAGCAATGCGCGTCAACCCGTCAACTGGCCGCGAGTGCCTCATCGACGCCGCGATCCTTAAAGCGCTGAAGACCGTCGTCGTAGACAAGAACTTCTCCATCAGCATCTCGTCACTGAACCGCTACTGCACCAACGAGCAAGTCGGTACAGGAACGGCTAGTTACCACTACCGCGACGGCGGCGGTCACGCTGTCGACATCAACAGGGTCAACGGCGTTACCGCGACCGGTAGCACCCCTCAAGATCTTGCTCTGATCACCGCGATGTTCTCTGCGCTTCCCGCACCGGCCGGCCTCGGGCAGATCGGTTGCGGCGGCCGGAACGTCACCGTGCCCTCCGGATGGGTGCAGTTCAAGGACGGGTGCAACCACAACCACTTCGAATACCGCGGCGGACCCATCTCCGTCCCCATCGAGGACCTCGACCGTTCGTTCAGCATCGCGACCGACGGTACGCTGCAAGCAAAGACTGGCATGTACCAGCCCATCGTGAATCTCCGCACCGACATCGTGGCGCTCGACGTCGACGGCACCACCACCGCAGCCGTCGACACCGCAGGCAACGTCTGGGTGCAACAGGGAGCCTTCGACAGCGGCTGGGTAGGGCTGGCAGGAGGAGCGAAGGACGTCGAAGTCGACGGCGAACGCTTCGTGGTCCTCAAGACCGACGGCACCGTGATCGCCAAGGACGGCCTCTACTCCACGGCATGGACCACCCAGCTCAGCGGCGTAGACAAGATCGACGCCGACGGCGGTCGCCTGGGCGTCCTCAAAGGCGGACACCTCTTCGTGAAAGAGGGCAACCTCTGGGCGAGCTGGGTCGACCAGGGCGGCGGTATGACTGATTTCGACCTCGACGGCAACAGGGTTGGCGTCATTTCTGGGGGGACTGCCTTTGTGAAGGAAGGCGACCTATACGCCTCATGGGTCACCATGCGCAACGGCAGCCGCGTCGAACTCGAAGGTACGCGTGTCGCCGTGCTCACACCGGAGGGAATCGTCACAGTGAAGGAGGGCAACCTCTGGGCCAGCTGGGCTGACCTGACGGGTCCCGGCGTATCCGATTTCGACCTCGCCGGGAGTCGCGTCGCCGTCGTCAGTGGCGGCTCCGTCCTGATCAAGTCGGGGCCGCTGAACGCCGGATGGATCGGCGCGTACTCCAATTCGAAGGGCGTCAAACTCTCGTAAGGGCAAGAACTGAGAAGTGCCCCCGCCCCATTCGCGGGCGGGGGCTTCGACTCCGCGGGCCCCAATCGGCAAATCACCAGGCAACGCCCGAAACCTCTCAACCTATCGATGTGAGCCAGCCCTGTCTGTAGGTAGAAGAGGGGACAGACAGCGAAGGCTGGCGGTTCTCTGACAAGATGACCGCCATGGGCGACGGCGCCCATGACGATCGGAGAGAAAGTTGAAGAACAAGATTAAGGCATCGGGCGCGTCGGCGCTCGCTCTCGCGTTGGTGCTTCTCGGGGGAATGGCACCTACGGCGGCATCGGCGGAATCGTCGGCACCGGGCGATTCAGCCACGGCCGAAGACTCATCAGCTCGCTGTACAGCAGGGTGGAGGTATCAGGCGGTCACGCGGGTGAGCAACTCGCTGATCAAGGTCGGTCCCACGTACTCGAACTACAACGGGACCGGTAGTAGCGCCTCGATGACGTTGACGAACTCGGTTTCCGGAACGGTATCGGTCACATACTCGGGCAGCTCGAACGTCTCCGGAAGCGTCAAGCTCGTTACGCTCGGCGCGACGTTCGGCATCAGCGCGCAAGCGAGCATCACCGCCACTGTGGGCAACTCGATCACAATCACTGTTCCGGCAGGCAAGACCGGAAACGGCGACTACGGCGTATGGAGGGCCTACGTGACAGGAAAAGAGGTTTACTACCTGAACAACTGCACATCAGGTGGAAGCTCGGCATCGAACGTGTGGGCCCCGTACCGCGTCGGTTGGAACACGTGGATCAGTTGAAGCCCGCCGCCGTCATCAGCGCCCTCGTTGTGGTGCTGATGACGGCGACAGGGTGCACCGCCGAGAGCGGAGTCGGTCCATCGCCGATTCCGTCCAGCGGGTCCGCCTCGACGGAGACAACACCTACCGAATTGTTAGCGTCGTATCCCGACCAAGAGGCGTTGATCGAGAAGATCGATTCTGGGCGCGGGACGGCAGAGGTTGGTCCGTTCGATCGAGCAAATGATCGCGTGGGCGTGTACGTTCGGTGTTTTGGTGAGGGAAGTGTCCATGTTGAGGTCGTGGGAGCTGCTGAGTTTGACCAAGACTGCTTGACCGATCCTGACGATCCGGGCACGCGCAACCTGATCGATGTGAGGTACGTCGAACAGGTCACCGTGAAGGCCAGCTCTGACTCTACGAATATGTGGTCGCTCGCGGTCACCGCCATCACAGATGGGTAGGGATGAGACCATGAAGTAGTGCCGTCCGCGCGGAATAGAACAACGACCCCCACCCCGTCGAAGGGTGGGGGTCTTGTTCCGCTCGGATAGATGACAACTGCTCCGCCGGGATCGCGGCTCTCGACACGTACGCCGATCTCTTCGACGATGACCTCGACGGCCTTGCAGCCTCGCCCGATCAGGCACGACGCGCAGCAAGTGCCGTCGTGGCGTTGCCCCGGGACAAAGAGAAATCCCGCCCTCCCCAGTGGTTCCTAGGGAGAACGGGCTTCTGTAGTGGCGGTGACGGTGGGATTTGAACCCACGGTAGGGGGTTACCCTACACAACTTTTCGAGAGTTGCACCTTCGGCCGCTCGGACACGTCACCGCGGACAAGCTTAGAGGAGATACGGCCCGGATGCGAATCGGGCCTCGCACACGGACGGGACGCCCGCGGACAGCTTCACGCGACGGTTCGCCCCGATTCCAGCCGCACGACCCGATCGACCGCGCCCTCGGGCGGAGCGACGTGCGAGATCAGCAGCACCGACTGCTCCCCCGCGGCGCCCAGCAGGTCGCGGAGCAGGGCGTCGGATGCCGCAGGGTCGACACCTGCGGTCGGCTCATCCAGCACGAGCACCGGGAATCCGCGCAGAAGCGCCCTCGCGAGCGCGATCCGCTGGGCCTGACCGCCCGACACGAGGGCTCCCCGATCGCCCACCCGGGCATCGAGGCCGCCACGTTCACGCACCCACCCGCCGAGACCGACCCGCTCCAGAACCTTGAGGAGTTCAGCATCGGTCGCGGTGTCTCTGGCGAACAGCAGGTTCTGCCGAATGTCCTCGTCGAAGAGCTGCGGGCTCTGCTCGCACAGACCGATCGTGCGGCGGAGGGCCTCACCCGACAGTTCGGAGGCGTTCATGTCTCCGAGGGAATACTCTCCCTCGACGCGAAGGAATCCCACCAGCGCGGCGGCCAGCGAGCTCTTGCCCGCGCCGCTCGGGCCCGCCACGAGAACGCGCTCCCCCGGTGCGAGATCGAGGTCGACACCGGCCAGCGCCTGTGCTCCACCCGGCCAGCGCGCGCTCAGCCCGCGCAGCCGCACGGGCGGCACGGAGTCGAAAGACACGTCCGCTCCGTCGTCCGTCCGCAGTTCCGCCGGGAACGACGAAGGCAGCACCTCGTCGATGCGCTGGGCGCTCGCCCGTACGCTGCGCCACGATGCGGCGGCGATCGGCACCGCTCCGAAGATCTCGAACACCACCATCGGCACCAGCACAACGACCGCGAGCCACGGTCCGTCGATCCCACCGGAAGCGAGGCCGGGAGCCGCGGCGGCGAGCGCCCACGCCGAGGCCGCTCCCGCGGCCGCCGAGACGACCCCGGCGGCGACGGCCTGTGCGACCGACGCGCGGCGCACTGCGAGGCGCAGAGCCCGATCGGCGACGGCGATGCGCTCGCGCGCCTGCGGTTCCGCCCCGTAGGCGATCAGCACGTCGAGGCTGCCGAAGTAGTCGACGAGCGCGGCCGACAGATCCCCGCGGTGTGACGATACCGACGCCTCGGCTCTCGACCCCAGCAACCAGCCGAGGCCGATCGATGCCGCCGCCGCCAGCAGCAGGCAGGCCGCGAGCGTCAGGGCGGCCACTGGGGAGACGAAAGCGACGAAACCCACGGCGCCCACGGCGACCAGCGCCGCGACGACCAGGGGCTGCACGACGCGCAGCGGCAGATTCTGCAGGTTCTCGACATCGTCGACGAGCGCCGTGAGCACGCGCCCGCGATCGGTGCCGCCCAGCCCCGCGGGAGACAACGGGATGAGCCGGCGCACCATGTCGGAACGTGTCGTCGCGAGTTGCCGCAGGGCCGCATCGTGCCCGCTGAGCCTCTCGAGGTACCGGGTCACGGCCCGCGAGACGGCGAAGAAGCGCACCCCGACCACCGCGATCGACAGCGGCACGAGCGAGTCAACGATCGACGCGCTCACGATCAGCCAGCCGCTCACGGCGAGCAGGCTCACGGCGGCGGCCGACGACAGCACACCCCAGACGAGCCCGGGCAGGAAGCGGCGGAGCGACGGCTGGGCCGCTCTGAGCACGCGGTTCATGCGCTCACCCCCAGCGTGACGATCTGATCGGCGATCTCCCTCGCCGATCGGCGGTGCGAGACGAGCAGGATCGTGGCCCCGGCATCCGCCCTCTCTCGCAACGACGCCCACAGTCGCGCCTCGGTGTCGGCGTCGAGAGCGCTGGACGGCTCGTCGAGCGCGAGCACCCGCCGGGGATCGGCGGCATGGCGGTAGAGAGCGCGCGCGACCGCGACGCGCTGCGCCTGCCCGCCCGACAGCCCGCTCCCCTGCACGCCGAGTTCGAGCGCGGGGTCGAGATCCGCGCAGGCCGCGATGAGAGCAGAGCGGATGCCGTCGGCATCCGGTTCCGCATCGCCGAGGGCGACGTTCGAGGCGATCGTGCCGCGCATCAGCTGCGGACGCTGATCGGCCCAGGCGAGCCATTCGGCCGGGCCCACGTCGCACACGTCGACGTCGTCGATCGTCGCCGCGCCGTCGAACGCTGTCGCGCCGCGGAGGGCTGCGAGCAGGCTGGACTTGCCGACGCCGCTCGGCCCCTCGATGAGCGTGATCGCGCCCGGACCCGCGGTGAACGAGACAGGCGGGAGTTCGCGCACCCGCACGTCGCGGACAACGAGCCTCCCGCTCCCCCGGGACGTCTGCAGGACCGGCGCACGTCTGCGGGACGACACGCCGTCGTCGGCTCCTGCATCCGTGCCCGAGTCCTGCAGACGTTCCGATGATGAGGAGGAGGAGAAGGAAGAAGACGCGGTACCGGGCTCATCCAGCACCGCGAACACATCCTCGGTCGCGGCGACGCCCTCGGCCGCCGCGTGGAACTGCACGCCGACCTGCCGGATCGGCAGGAACGCCTCGGGGGCGAGCAACAGCACGAACAGCCCGACCTCGAGCGTGAGGTCGCCCGCGAGCAACCGGAACCCGATCGACACCGCGATCAGGGCGACCGCGAGCGAGGCCAGCAGCTCCATCGCGAAACCCGAGAGGAACGAGAACCGCAGTACCTTCATGGTCTCGCGGCGATAGTCGTCGGCGGTCTGCTCGATGCGGTCGGCCGCGCGACGATCGCGTCCGAACAGGCGGAGGGTCGACAGCCCCTGCACGGTGTCGGCGAAGCGCACGGCGAGCGTCTGCAGCGTGTTCCACTGCCGCTTCTGCACCGTGCGGGTCGCCATGCCGATCAGCACGAGGAACAGCGGGATCAGCGGCAGAGTGACGAGCGCCGTCAGCCCGCTCAGCCAGTCCTGCCACCACATCACCGCGACGATCACCGGCGTCGCGATCGCGGTGAGCACGAGCTGCGGGATGTATCGGGCGAAGTACGCATCGAGGGCGTCGAGCCCGTGCCCGGCGGTGACCGCCAGCGCCGCCTGATTGCGCTGTGCGAGCCATCCCGGGCCCAGCTTCCCGACGGCGGCGATCAGGGCCGATCGCAGCTGCGAGCCGGTGGATGCCGCGGCTCTCGTGCCGGCGGCATCCGATGCGGCGATCAGCAACCCGCGCAACAGGGCCAACCCCAGCAGCCAAGCCACCTGCGCCCCGACGGCGCGGCCGTCAAGAGCACCCGTGACGGCATCGGTCAGAACCCAGGCGAACGCGACCGTGACAGCCGTCTGCACCACCCCGATCAGCGCGGATGCCGCGACGAACCGCCGCGCGGCGCTCGCGTACCGCAGCAGACGGGGATCGAGGGGTTTCATGGGTGCCGCGCTAGTGCGCGGCCGCCGCCTCGATCGAGACGCGGGTGACGCGCTTGCGGAACACCCAGTACGTCCATCCCTGGTACAGCAGCACGAGCGGGATCGCGATGAGCGCCGTCCAGCTCATGATCGTGAGCGTGTACGGGGTGCTCGAGGCGTTCTCGATCGTGAGGCTGAAGGCGTCGTCGATGGTGGACGGCATCACGTACGGGAACAGCGCGCTGAACAGCATCACGACGGCCGAAGCCACCGTGACGGCCGCGGCCGCGAAGGCCCGGCCGTCGAGACCCCGGATCGAGAAGAGCACCGCGGTGATCAGTGCCACGGCGGCGATGGCTCCGCACGCGATGACGAGCGGCAGCAGCGGCGCTTCGCGCCCGGCGGCCATCGGAACGGTCCACACCACGGTCCCCGCCGCGGCGAGGATGGTGGGGCCTGCGAGCAGCTTCGCGAGGCGCCGGGCATCGGCGTGCACCTGGCCGTCGGTCTTCAGCGCCACGAACAGCACGCCGTGCAGGAAGAAGATCAGCAGCGTCGTCACGCCGACCAGGAGCGCGTACGGGTTCAGCAGGGAGAGCAGCCCGCCCACGAAGATGTGATTCTCGTCGAGCGCGACGCCCTGCACGATGTTGCCGAAGGCGACGCCCCACAGCAGCGCGGGCACGACCGAGCCGATCACGATCATGCGGTCGAAACCCGCCCGCCAACGGGCCGATTCGCGCTGGTGGCGGTACTCGAAGGAGACTCCGCGAAGGATCAGTGCGAGCAGGATCAGCAGCAGCGGCAGGTAGAAGCCGCTGAACAGCGTCGCGTACCACTCGGGGAACGAGGCGAACAGGCACGCGCCCGCGACGATGACCCACGTCTCGTTGAGATCCCACACCGGCCCGATCGAGTTGATCACCTGGCGCCGTGAGACGTCGTCCTTGCCGAGGATCGGCAGCGACATGCCCACTCCGAAGTCGAATCCGTCGAGCACGAAGTAGCCGACGAAGAAGAAGGCGACGATCCAGAACCAGAGGTATTCCATGGTCTTCTCCGTCTCTCAGTACACGACAGACGACAGCTGGGCCGTCTCCTCGTGGGGCTGCTCGGTGGTGTCGGGGCCCTTCTGCGCCGCGCGGATGATCAGTCTGATCTCCACGACCGCGAGGGCGGCGTAGATCGCGGTGAAGGCGATCAGCGAGATGAGCACCTCGAGGCCGCTGACCCCGGGTGAGACGCCGTCTCGCGTGGACATCAGCCCGAACACGATCCACGGTTGCCTGCCCATCTCGGTGAAGACCCAGCCGACGATGTTCGCGCCGAGTGCGAGCGGGAACGACCAGATCGCGAGCTTCCACATCCACGGCGCCGGCTCCTTCTTGGCGCTCTTGCGGGTCAGCCACAGACCGATCACCGCGACGAGTGCGGCCAGCATCCCGAGGCCGATCATCCAGCGGAACGCCCAGTAGGTGACCCACAGCACGGGCGCGAAGTTCGTCAGGCCCGTGTCTGCGAAGGTCTGCGCGTACTCGGCGTTGAGGTCGTTGATGCCGTGCACGCACTCGTCGAGCGAATGCGTCGACAGCAGCGACAGCAGGTAGGGCACGCGGATCGAGAACAGCTCGGACGTACCGTCGGGCGTCCCCAGGGTGAACAGGCTGAAGGATGCGTCGGCGCCGCACACCGTGTTGAACGTCGCCTCGGCGGCCGCCATCTTCATGGGCTGCGCCGCGTACATCGCGAGTCCCAGCTGGTCTCCGGAGAGCACGACGCCCGCGGTGGAGACGAGCATCCCCCACAGCCCGAATTTCAGGGACTTGCGCATCGTCTCTTCGTGCTGCTTGCGGGCGAGGTGCCAGGCCGAGACCGAGATGACGACGCCGGCGGCGAACATGAAGGCGCCGAAGATCGTGTGCGGGAAGGCCGCGAGCGCCACGGGGTTGGTGAGCAGGGCCCAGAAGTCGGTGAGCTCGGCGCGGTTCGTCTCCGGGTTGAAGACGTAGCCGACCGGATTCTGCATGAACGCGTTCGCCGCGATGATGAAGTACGCCGACAGGATGCTGCCGACCGCCGTGCACCAGATCGTGGCGAGGTGCAGCTTCTGCGGCAGCTTGTCCCAGCCGAAGATCCAGAGCCCGATGAACGTGGCCTCGAAGAAGAACGCGAACAGACCCTCGAAGGCGAGCGGGGCGCCGAACACGTCGCCGACGAATCGGGAGTAGTCCGACCAGTTCATGCCGAACTGGAACTCCTGCACGATGCCGGTGACCACACCCATCGCGAAGTTGATGAGGAAGATCTTGCCGAAGAAGCGGGTCAGGTGCAGGTACTCGATCTTGCCCGTGCGCACCCAGACCGTCTGGAAGATCGCGGCGACCGTGACCATGCCGATCGTCAGCGGCACGAACAGGTAGTGGTAGACCGTGGTGAGACCGAACTGCCATCGGCTCAGGATCAGCGGATCAAGCCATTCCATGTGTCACTCCTCCTGCGTCCACCAGCTGCGCTCGCGTGTCGCTCAGATGCACCGTGCACTCCGACTGCTCGCCTCGCACGCACGACGCCGTGAGCGGTCCGCCGGCTTCGGCGAGCACGCCCTGCATCAGACTCAGATGCACCTGGCACAGCACCGGCCGGTCCTCCGGACGCGCCGCCGCGTGCGGGCACGGGGTGAGCTCCACCGTGAGGCGCGTGCCGTCGACGACGGGCTCGAAACCGCTCTCCTCGAGGTGCTCGATCAGGGCGTCGAGCTGGTTGTCGGCGGCCGGCCCCAGATCGGATGCTGCGCCGGGGACGATCCGTCGCATGATGTCGCCACGGACCGCAGCGGCCTTCGCCTTCTCTCGGGCGACCGGGCTGGACGCCCCTGGCGCACCGGTGGCCGCGCTGTACAGGGTGCGCGGGCGACCCCGAGTCGCACGGCGCTCGATCTGGGCGATCACGTAGCCGCCGTCGATCAGACGCTGCAGATGCTCGCGCACGGTGTTCGCGTGCAGACCGGTGGCCTCGCACAGCTCGCCGATCGTGCGATCGGCTCGGCTCTGCACCAGGTGCAGGATCTGCACTCTGGAGAAGCTCGAGATCGGCCCGCAGACGGGCCCGGCGCTGGCCATGTCTCCATTATGTTCTGGGCATCATCCGCAATCCGCCTGTTGGGCCGTGAATAACGTCTCCAGGCGATAGGGATCTCGGATTCCGCCGATAGCGCCCGCGCATCACTCGGCCGGAGGCGCCGCTGACGCGGCCTTCCGCACCTGCAGAAGACGGGCGGCCGGGCACATCGGATCCCGTGTCGGATGCCGCCACTAGCCTTGTGTGATGGCCACCCGCAAACCCGCTCCCCCTGCTTTCGTCTGCACGGAATGCGGCTGGACGACCGCGAAGTGGGCGGGCCGATGCGGCGAGTGCCAGCAGTGGGGCACGATTCAGGAGCAGGGCACACAGACCGGCATCGTCCAGCGCGTGACAGCGGTGGCGCCGGCATCCGATCGGGCCGCCCGCCCGATCACGCAGATCACGACGATCGATTCGCCTCGCCGCACCAGCGGGGTCGGTGAGTTCGACCGCGTGCTGGGTGGCGGCATCGTCCCGGGAGCGGCGATCCTGCTCAGCGGCGAGCCCGGCGTCGGCAAGTCGACGCTGCTGCTCGAGGTGGCCGCGAAGGCCGCGATCGCCGGGCGCCGGGTGCTGTACGCGAGCGCCGAAGAGTCGCCCGCCCAGGTGCGTCTGCGCGCTGAGCGCACGGGCGCACTGCACGACGAGCTGTACCTCGCGAGCGAGACCGATCTGGCGACCATCCTCGGGCACATCGACGAGGTGCAGCCCCAGCTCGTGATCGTCGACTCGGTGCAGACCGTGGCGTCGTCGCTGATCGACGGGGCCGCGGGTCAGCCCAGCCAGGTGCGAGAGGTGGCCTCGACGCTGATCCGCATCGCCAAGGAGCGCGGCCTGCCGATCGTCATCGTCGGGCACGTCACGAAAGACGGTCAGGTCGCCGGCCCTCGCGTACTCGAGCATCTCGTCGACGTCGTATGCCATTTCGAAGGCGACCGGCAGACCTCGCTGCGTTTCCTGCGAGCGCTGAAGAACCGCTTCGGCCCGACGGACGAAGTCGGATGCTTCGAGATGACGGGCGACGGCATCGCCGAGGTGCCCGACCCCTCCGGGCTGTTCCTCTCGCAGGGCGCGACAGAACCCGGAACGTGCGTCGCGATCGCGCTCGAGGGGCGCCGTGCGATGCCCGTCGAGGTGCAGGCGCTGACCATCAGGACCACGGCGCCCAACCCGCGGCGGGTCGTGCACGGGCTCGACGGGTCACGGGTCGCGATGGTGCTCGCCGTGCTCGAGCGTCGTGCCGGCATCAAGGTCAGCGACCAGGACGTGTACGTCTCGACGGTGGGCGGGGTGCGCTTCACGGAGCCCGCGGCAGATCTCGCGATCGCGATCGCGGTGGCGGGATCTCTGAGCAACAGCGCGGTGCCACGCACGGTCGCCGCTGTGGGAGAGCTGAGCCTCGCCGGCGAGGTGCGCCCGGTCACGCAGTTCGCCCAGCGCCGATCCGAGGCCAAGCGGCTCGGTTACGAACAGGTGATCGACGATCGCTCGAAGACACTGCGCGCGGCGCTCGGCGACGTGCGCTCGCGCAGCACGCAGCGTCGCGACGAAGACGACATCCCGCCGTTCTGATTCGGGCGGAAGCTCAGGCGTCGAGCGCCTTCAGCAGTTCCTCGGGCGACGCCTGCATCGGGTGCGGGCCGGCGATGTCGAGGAAGACCGTCGTGATGGGGTGAGTGGCGAGGAACTGCCTCAGCCAGTCAGCGGTGTAGATCCCGACGCCCGGAGGCAGATTGTCGGGCTTGTGCTTCGCGTCGCTGAACAGGAGAAGCGCGAGGTCGCCGGTGCGGGAATCCCGATACGTCCATACTTCGCCGGTGTCGAGCGGGTTGTCGCGCGCACCGGGCTTGACCAGGGGAACGACCGTGGTTCCGTGGCGGAGCGCCAGGGCGACCGCGGCGACATCCTGTTTCTCCAACGCCGCTGCCAGAGCATCCGATCGGAATTCCTCTGGTGCCGGTTTCTTGCTGCCGGGCTTAGCCTTCTTCGCTGCCATGACTCCAGCTTATTCACGGCTCATCGGGCCGTGCGCGAAAAGACGACCTGGATAGAGTTGGGGCCCTCTCGAGTCCCACATTGGGGACTGGGGTACTCGAGAGGGCCCTTGGGCTCTCGAGCGGCGGTGTCGAAGCGCTGGGGACGCTGTAAGTCGACGCCACTGGGGATGGCATGATGCCGCGTGTTCAGAGAGCCAAGTCAATGGTATCCCAAAGAACGGATGCTGTGGGCACCAATTCTGAGTACGAGTCTGTATTCGCGCTCAGTAGAGCAGGATCTGCTTCGACACCGTTCCCTCGAACCCGCCGATCTGCACGTCGACGTGGTACGAGGCGCCGCCACCAGGGGCGTGCGGACGGTTCTCTGAGGCGCAGGATTCGACGCTCGATCGGGTGCGGTCCCAGGTGACAGGCGTCTTGCTCTCGACAGTGGCGCCGGCCGCGAGGGTCGCGATCATGCTGCTCGGATTCTGCTGGCAGTCTGTCGAGCGCCACCACACGTCGTCGCCGCTGGACACCGTGAACACCTGAGTGCTCGATCCGACGTCGATCGTGCAGTCGGTAGAGCCGTTGTTGGTGAGCCGGATCGACAGCTGCGGCAGCACACCCGCCTCATAGGTGTCGGCGTCGGTGAGCGCTTCGATCGCGACGTCCTTCGCCTCGCAGGCGACGATGCCGGGAGTCTCCTCGTTCGTCGGCTCGGCGCTGGCCCCGGTGGTGTCGGTCGCTTCGGGCGATGCCGTATCGGTCGCGGGCGCAGTCGGCGTCGGGGTGTCGACGGCTTCGGCCGCGTTCGCCCAGGGCTTGGCGACCAGGAGCCAGATCGAGACGCCGATGACGGCGACGACGACGATCAGCGCGAGAAGCAGGACGAACCGCCGACGGCGATAGACGGCGGCGGAACGGCGGGGCATTCCTCCAGGCTAACCGAGCTTCTTGAGCATCCGCGTGTTGCCGAGCGTGTTCGGCTTGACGTGCGCCAGGTCGAGGAACTCCTCGACGCCGGCGTCACCGCTGCGCAGCAGCTGGGAGTACACATCGGAGTCGACGACCTGCTCGCCGATGGGCGTGTAACCGCGGCGACCGAAGAACTCGGTCTCGAAGGTGAGGCAGAACAGTCGGCTGAGGCCGAGGGCTTTGGCGTGCTCCTCGAGCCGGTCGACGATCGCCCGGCCCACGCCGTGGTGCAGCCACTCGTCGCTGACCATCAGCGTGCGGACCTCGCCGAGGTCTTCCCAGAACACGTGCAGCGCACCGCATCCGATCAGCGCGCCGTCGGCCTCGGCGACGACGAACTCCTGCACGGCGCCGTAGAGCACCGCGAGGTCCTTGCCGAGGAGGATGCGACGTTCGACCATCGGCTGCAGGAGGTTGCGGATGCCGACGATGTCGGTGCTGCGGGCCGGACGGACGATGTAGTCGCTCACGTACTCAAGCCTAGGTCCACGCGCCTGCCAGGATGCTGCGCGCGCCCGCCCGGCCCCGTCCCGCGCGCGCCACCAGGTTCTCGACGCGCCACCAGGTTTCAGGCGTTCACTCCGCGGTGGGACGCGTATGGCGTGGTGGCGGACGTGTCTCCCCTGGCACGACGTCCCCGCACACGACGCCCCCTCACACGACGAAGGGGCGGATGCCGCAGCATCCGCCCCTTCTCAATTCCTGAGCCCGCCCGAGGCGGACCGGAGGTCACTCCCCGCTGGCGACCGCCAGGTCGGGGGTGGCCGTGATCTCGCCGCCGGTGTTCACGCCGACCGCGATCTTCTCGCCACGCGGACCGTGCTCGAAGAGGAACTC
Source organism: Microbacterium natoriense (assembly GCF_030816295.1). Classification (NCBI taxonomy): domain Bacteria; kingdom Bacillati; phylum Actinomycetota; class Actinomycetes; order Micrococcales; family Microbacteriaceae; genus Microbacterium; species Microbacterium natoriense. The sequence continues at coordinate 3,931,564 of NZ_JAUSXV010000001.1, forward strand.
TCCGTTCTCGGCGTCGACCTTGACGTGGTCGCCCGAGGAGAGCTCGCCGTGCAGGATCTTCTCCGACAGGCGGTCCTCGATCTCATGCTGCATCGCGCGACGCAGCGGGCGCGCGCCGAGAGCCGGGTCAAACCCGATCTCGATGAGACGCTCCTTGGCGGCGGTCGACAGCTCGATCGTCATGTCGCGGTCGAGCAGCCGCTCGCCGAGGCGCTTGGTGAACAGATCGACGATCTGCACCAGCTCCTCCTTGTTGAGCTGCGGGAACACGATGATGTCGTCGACGCGGTTCAGGAACTCGGGCTTGAAATTGCGCTTCAGCTCCTCGTTGACCTTGCCCTTCATCCGCTCGTAGGTCGTGGCGTTGCTGCCCTCGATCTGGAAGCCGACGGGACCACCGGCGATGTCACGAGCACCGAGGTTGGTGGTCATGATGATGACGGTGTTCTTGAAGTCGATCACACGACCCTGACCATCGGTCAGGCGACCCTCTTCGAGGATCTGCAGGAGCGAGTTGAAGATGTCCGGGTGGGCCTTCTCGATCTCGTCGAACAGCACCACGCTGAACGGCTTGCGGCGCACCTTCTCGGTGAGCTGACCGCCCTCTTCGAATCCGACGAATCCAGGAGGGGCGCCGAACAGACGCGAGACGGTGTGCTTCTCGCCGAACTCGCTCATGTCGAGCGAGATGAGCGCTGCCTCGTCGTCGAACAGGAACTCGGCGAGCGCCTTGGCGAGCTCGGTCTTTCCGACACCCGTGGGGCCGGCGAAGATGAACGAACCAGAGGGGCGCTTCGGGTCCTTGAGGCCCGCGCGCTGGCGGCGGATCGTCTTGGAGAGGGCGGCGATCGCCTCCTCCTGACCGATGACGCGCTGGTGCAGGGCCTTCTCCATGAAGACGAGTCGGCTGGACTCCTCCTCGGTGAGCTTGAAGACCGGGATGCCGGTGGCCTGAGCGAGCACCTCGGCGATCAGACCCTCGTCGACCACGGCGGGGCTGGAGACGTCACCCGAGCGCCACTGCTTCTCGAGGCGCAGACGCTCCGCGAGGAGACTCTTCTCCTCGTCGCGCAGCGACGCGGCCTTCTCGAAGTCCTGCTCCTCGGAGGCGACCTCCTTCTGCTCGCGGACGTCGGCGATCTTCTCGTCGAACTCCCGCAGCTCGGGCGGGGACGACAGGATGCTGAGGCGCAGGCGTGCGCCGGCTTCGTCGATCAGGTCGATCGCCTTGTCGGGCAGGAACCGGTCGGAGACGTAGCGGTCGGCGAGGTTCGCCGCGGCGACCAGGGCGCCATCGGTGATCTGCACCTTGTGGTGCGCCTCGTAGCGGTCGCGGAGTCCCTTGAGGATGTTGATCGTGTGCGGCAGCGTCGGCTCGTTCACCTGCACCGGCTGGAAGCGGCGCTCGAGCGCAGCATCCTTCTCGAAGTGCTTGCGGTACTCGTCGAGCGTGGTCGCGCCGATGGTCTGGAGCTCGCCTCGTGCGAGGAGCGGCTTCAGGATGCTGGCGGCGTCGATCGCGCCTTCGGCGGCACCCGCACCCACGAGGGTGTGGATCTCGTCGATGAAGACGATGATGTCGCCGCGGGTGCGGATCTCCTTGGTGACCTTCTTCAGGCGCTCCTCGAAGTCTCCGCGGTAGCGGGATCCGGCGATGAGCGAGCCGAGGTCGAGCGAGTAGAGCTGCTTGTCCTTCAGCGTCTCGGGCACGTCGCCCTTGACGATGGCCTGCGCGAGGCCCTCGACGACGGCGGTCTTGCCGACGCCGGGCTCGCCGATCAGGACGGGGTTGTTCTTGGAACGGCGGGAGAGGATCTGCATGACCCGCTCCGCCTCCTTCTCGCGCCCGATGACCGGGTCGAGCTTGTTGTCGCGGGCGGCCTGGGTCAGGTTGCGGCCGAACTGGTCGAGCACGGCGGATCCGCCCTGGGCGCCGGCCGGCGAGTCGTTGGTCTGTGCGCCGACGGCGGCGGGCTCGCGCCCGGGTGCGCCGGAGAGCAGCTGGATGACCTGCTGGCGGACCTTGTTGAGGTCGGCGCCGAGCTTGACGAGCACCTGGGCTGCGACACCCTCGCCCTCGCGGATGAGGCCGAGCAGGATGTGCTCGGTGCCGATGTAGTTGTGGCCGAGCTGAAGGGCCTCGCGGAGGCTGAGCTCGAGCACCTTCTTGGCGCGCGGCGTGAAGGGGATGTGACCGGTCGGCTGCTGCTGACCCTGGCCGATGATGTCCTGCACCTGCTCGCGGACGGCGTCAAGGGAGATGCCGAGACTTTCGAGCGCCTTGGCGGCGACGCCCTCGCCCTCGTGGATGAGGCCGAGCAGGATGTGCTCAGTGCCGATGTAGTTGTGGTTGAGCATCTTCGCCTCTTCTTGGGCGAGGACGACCACTCGACGGGCTCGGTCCGTGAATCTCTCGAACATTGTTGACTCCTTGGTTCGTTCCTCGCATTCCGGGTGCCGGGACACGGAGGGTCGAAGCGCTGATACATCGAGAGTAACCACCGGGCGGATGCTGTATGCCCGTGTTCGCCGTGGGCATAGCGCGGTCAGGGGGCGGCGCGGATGCTCTCGGGCGGCAGTCGCTCCGTGCTGGCGCGAGCACGACGACTCGCCGAACAGCTACGACGATGCCGCTGCCCGCAACGCGTCCATCGCCATCGGCCACGGCAGGCGCTCCTTTGCGAGTCGAACGCCGCCTCCCGCAGTGATCCGCTCGAGCGCGACCTGCTCGGACGCATCGAGCATCGGCAGCGCTCGCACCCTGATGCCGTTCGGGTCGAACACCTAGAGCTCTCGATACGCGAGCAGCGCGCGCTCGCCCATCAGCACGCTGACGGCATCCACGCCGTTCGCGCGCTCCCAGTCGGGCAAGAGTCTGATTGGAGACAGGGCGTGCGGTGAGCGGCATGGTCGGCATCAGGCTCACCATGAGGGCGATGTCTGACACTTCGGATATCAACGTCGTATGGCGTCAACCTCCAGACCTGTGCACCCGTCCCGACTCCGCCGCATCTATGTTCCGGTGTTGCACGGCATCGGAACGAACGACCATGAAAAGTTCGCAGAGAAGTCCGTCGAACGGTTGGCCGCTCATCTGTCCACCTCCGGTTCGGGCTGGCGATCGACCGAATGCGAGCACGATTGCGAGGAGTTCGCGCCAAAGCACAAGCATGTCGAACACCCGTCAGGCGCGCAGGCGGTCATCGACCCCATCAGTTGGTATGACCTCATCGGGACGCCTGGACGTTGGACGACGGCCTTCTGGCTCATCCGGACGCTGCTCACTCTGTGCGGCGTACATGCTCTCGTAAACGGGTGGGCCATCATGAACGTGCTCTCAGGGCTGCCCGGCGTAAGCCAATCGATCCGCCACCCATGGCGCTCGACGATGAGTGTCGCGGCGGGCATCTGGAGAGTCTTCCGCAGCATGGCGTGGATCCTCGTGATCAGCGCGCTGACCCTGCTCGCGCTTGTGTTCGGAGTCCCACTGATCTTCATATCACCACACACGCGCAGGCTTGCGTCGGATGCACTGGGGTGGACAAGCGATGAGGATACTCGCGAAGCCGTGATCCAACGGGTCTCCGAGGCCATCAGAAGACCGCCCGATGAGCACGTCGTCCTCATCGGACACTCCCAAGGCGGGGCGATTGCCTCAAGCGCCGCACACCGACGTTCGAAGCGCCGCACGAGCCTCATCACGATGGGGAGCGGGCTAGCCGTACTCGGTGCGATTCGAGCCGCGCGCGACGTCTCGCTCGGTTCGACGATCGCGCTGCTGGTCGCGATGCTCCTGTACGTGATCACCGCAATACTCGCGGTCTGGCAGGTCATGGTGGTGACCGCCCATGCCGCATTGACGCTACTTCTCACCTCCGCCTCCACGGGTATCGCCCTCTGGTCCGTGGTCATCGCGCCTGGAGTGTCGCTCCAGCATTCGTTGATGTCGGCGCGACTAACCACGCAATCTGCGGCGCTGATCTCGGCGACGTCACCGACGCTTGATTGGTTGATAGTCGCAATCATCATCGCTCCGGTCATAGTCATCATCTACAGTCGCTCCGTCAAGCCGATCACAGAGCGCATCATCGCCGAGTGCCGATCAGAGCTTCCAGGTGTCGATCTCTGCGCGACTTTCGATCCCGTGTCGTACCCGCTCGCCGCGTTGGCGTCATCTGACCGCGTCCGACGTATCGCACAGTCCAACGCCTTGTGGGATCACACCACCTACTTTTCGAACCGCGTGGAAACCCTTCGCCACGTTGAGAGGCACCTTTCGCAGATCGCCACCGGATCGACCTCCCCGAAGCAAGTACTCGCATCGGCACACGACGCCATGTGCAACGACGAGGCAAGCGCATCGGCCCGGATGGCCCGCACCGCGCGAGGAGCGACAACGCTGATCGCTGTCATCATCGCGGTAGCATCTTGGCCGTCTGCGCCCATCATCGCGTGGGCCGCCGGCGTGTGCACTTATGCGCTTGGGACCGTCGCCAAGCAGCGAACGTGGACACGACGACAATCACAACCCGTGTCGCGAACGATCCGTCGATTCATGCATCGTCCTCACTATCCGTGGGCGTATGCGACCATCGCGTTTCTGGCCGCGACGTCGATGCTGGGAGCCATGCTCGTGCCCGCATTCCCGGGCGCGGCGATTCTGGCCTTCGCTACCTACCTCGCGCTCATGACGGCAACTGTTCTCGCGTTGGGACGTTCTGTGTGGACAGCGTGGGCGGCCGCCGTAGGCCTCGCCGCCTGCGCCGCAGTATGGATGACGCAAGCGACCGTGTATGGGTTTGCAGTTGCGATCGGCTGTCTCGTGATCGCCGGGTCGTTCGTCGCGTTCCAGGTGAATCGGACTCGGGACAGCCGCAGCCTGTCCACCATTAGTGGTTGAGGCCAAGGCGGGACCGTCCGCATCGTTCAGCTGGTATCCGCCCCCACGGTGCCTACTACGTAGTACGCCACCAACGAATCATGTAATACGCGGAAGGCGAGGAGCGGTGATGAAGCTCAACAGCAAAGGACAGGTGACGATCCCGGCGGAACTGCGTCACCGGCACGGTCTCGTCGAAGGCGACGAGGTCGACGTGATCGGTGGCTCCGGAGTGTTGCGGATCGTGCGCAATCACGAACTCACCCGTGGTCAGCGTGCAGTGCCGCACGTTCGCGGCATTCTGGGGCCTGGCCGCAGCACGGACGAAGTGATGGCGCTCACCCGTGGGGAGTGAGTCCGGCACGCTCGCCGACACGAACGTGCTTCTCCACGTCTTCACCGATGATCCGAACTGGAGCGACTGGTCAGCCACCGCCCTCGCCGATGCTCAAGGCACCCGGCCCGCTGATCATCAATCCGCTCATCTATGCAGAGCTGTCGATTCGGTTCGGTTCGGAACATGCGCTCGACTCCGCACTCCACCCGCTGAGCATTCGCCGCGACCCGCTACCGTACGAAGCAGGATTTCTCGCTGGCATCGCATTCGTCGAGTATCGACGTCGGGGCGGCTCGAGAACCTCTACCTTGCCAGGCTTCTTCATCAACGCCCATGCCGCAATGACCGGCCTGCGATTGCTGAGCAGAGATGCCAGCCGCTACAACGCGTACTTTCCGGAACTCGCACTCATCTCACCGCGAGGTGGATGACGGGCTACGCCGAGCGGCGGGCGAGCGCGGTCACGCCTCCATCGCCACGACCGTGTCGTACAGACCGTAATGCCGTAGCCCCTCGTGGGATTCGACCCCGGTGTACGACAGTGAAGCATCTTCATATCGGCGGAAAGCGAACACCGCTTGGTTCATGTGACCGGCGTTGAAGACGCCGAGACCGACGAGAAGATTGAAGTCATCGACCGTGAGTCCTGTGACCGCCTGGAAGAGGTCGGGTTCGATCTTCGTGATCACGTCGTACAGGGTGTTCTCGCGGTAGTCCGTGAGGTACATGAACGCGGGAATCCGGGTGGCGAATTTGATCAGCTTCTCCTGGATCTGCTTCCGCTTCGACTTGTACTCCTTCTCTTCCGCTGAGAGCTCCCTCTTCTCCGTCGGCGTGATGTCGTCGCCCTTCTCCTTCTTGGTCTTCGACACCGCCTCACTCTTGTTCACCACCGTCTCGAACACTGCCGAACCCAGCGCGCGGAAGCCCTCGATGTTCATGACGGCGGCCATGGCCTTCTCGTCGGACATGATCTTCTTCAGCGTCGCGTTGTCGACGTTTACGAGCACCGCGGATTCCCACTTTCGGGCGAGCAGGGTCGCCGAGGTACCCGCCATCGCCATATCCAGAATGCCGGCGGCATCTACCTGCGTCATGTTCGAGCCGTCGTAGGCGAGTACCGGCAGGAACGAGACGAGTTCTTCGACAGCGCGCTCAGGGTTGTCGGCTTTCGGGTCGAGCCCGAGCCCGTACTCGCTGATCTGCTTCAGCGCCCTGGTCGGCGCGAAGTCGAAGACGAAGCAGACCGGTTTGAGTATCTCCTCCGCGTTCGGATCGTCGCCATTCGGGTTGCGGATCGTCCACGGCGACTGCACGCGGAAAGCGGCCTGGAAGTAGGTCTCCGGCGCCTGGAGGTTACGCAGCATGAGGATCGACGACCACTGCGGAACCGTCACCCCGGTGGTCAGCTTGCCGACCGTGAGCGTGATGGTCTTCGTGTCGTGTCCGTTGCCGATCGCATCCGTGACTGGCGGAAGCGCGGCGAGCCCGACGCCGACGCCCGGGGCTGACACGTTCACAACCGTGTAGTCATGCCAGAAGACGTTCTGTTTCTCGGCGAGCAGGTTCGCCATGGCCGCGCACGATGCTGTACGCGGCAGCATCCACAGCGAATGCTGCAAGTACGGCAGCAGACGCGTATCGGAATAAGGGAACGGAGGCTTCTCGCCGGTTTTCAACGCGTCCACCTGCGTGGGCAGATACGAGCCGCGGATGATGTCGAGCCACTTCTGCACTTCGTCCTTGTGTACGAACTCGGCTTCCGCGCCGCTGCCCTTGGCCTCGAAGAATGCGTTCAGGTCGAACTCGTCGAACTCTCCCTGGCTGGCGATCGCGAGCAGCTCGTCTGGCATCTGATAGGTGAACAGGCGCATCTCGGGAAGTGACGCGTATGGGTTCTTCTGGTCCGGATGCTGACGCGCGAACTCCCCCTTGGCGCGCTGCTCGTCGGCATAGGTCCAGTTGAAGATCTGCTCCTCGATGAACCGCCCCTCGTTCAGCACTTTGAAGGGGGTGCCGGATAGATAGAGGTAGGCGTTCGCCTTGATCGGGACGAACGCGTCTTCGTCTGCTCCCTGCTCCTCGAGTTCCTCAGCGAAGGTCTGCTCAGCAGCCGTGAATTCGGCAGCTTCTTCCTTCTTCGCCTCTTCCTCGCCTTCGAACAGCTCCTTGGCCGCATCGCGCCAGGCTCCGAAATGGTACTCGTCGAACACGACGAGATCCCAGGCGAGTTCGGTGAGCCACTTGTGCTTCGCTTTGAAGTTGCCGGCCTTGTCGGTGCCCATCAGGTCCTGGAAAGAACCGAAGAAGACCAGCGGATGCTCGGCATCGACGGATGCGGGGTCGCTCCCTGTCGTCTTCGAGATGTACTGCCAGCCGTCGAAGTCGACGTGACTCTTCAGATCGGTCTCCCAAGCCTGCTCGACGGCCGGCTTGAAGGTGACCACCAGGACGCGTTTCGCGTCGAGCTTCTTCGCGAGCTGGTAGGTCGTGAACGTCTTGCCGAAGCGCATCTTCGCGTTCCAGAGGAACTCCGGAACCGCATCGGCGTCTTCTGCCCAGCGGTCCTGGAAATACCAGTAGGTCTTGTCCACGGCGGCCCGCTGCTCCACACGGGGCGGGAAATCGAGGTGATGCGATCCCTGGTAGATCGCGCCGTCACGGAGTTCGGCGATCGCGGTGCGGACGTCGTCGACCGAGCATTCCATCCACTCGAGCGTGGGATTCTTGAAACCCTTCTGCTTCAGCCGGGCCCGCACGTCATGGTCGCTGAACGTCGACCCGTCCAGCTTCTCTGCTAGCTCATCGAGCACGATCTCGTAGTTCTGGATCGCAGCCGTCTTCACCTGTTGCGCGATGCGAGCCCTGACGTCCTGCGTCGTCTGGCCGACCTTGAGCAGGCCTGCGTGGGCGTCGTCAGCGATCGAGTATGCGTAGATGCGGAGGCGCGAGCTCGACTTGGGCCGGAAGAGATCTTCTGCGTTCCGACTCACGAGAAGGCCCCTGCCCATGCGACCGGCTTCACGAACCGGGCGATGAATGCAAGGTCCTCTGCTGTGAGGCCATACTTCTCCGCGAGGTCGTCGTCAGTCCACGCGCGGGTGAAATCCTGCGTTGGCGCGAACGCGTAGACGCTTCTCGTCACGTGCTGAGAGATTCGCAGGAGTGTGAGCATGAATCGGAAGAACTGCGTCCCCATGTACGCGGCCGCGTTTCGCGCTTCGGCGTCGCTCGCAAACGGCCCGATCGCGAGGTAGGTCTCCGTTGCGACCTCACCGGGACCCGCGATGATGGGCTTGGACAGAACGAGGTGCGGATAGTCATCGCTTCCGGGACTCGCATAGGAAACGAAGAGCTTGGTGGTATCGATGAGTGCCGCACCCACGGTGACGTCCGCCCGGGAAACGAAGGCTGTGCCGCCGTTTCTGTACAGCGTGAGGTCCTCGGGCCGTCGGTCGTTATGCCCGGTGAAATTCGTAGCCAGGCCGAACGGCTTTCTCGAGCTGACCATCTCTGCGAACCGGACGTTGCTAGGCAGGGATACATCCGTGGCTGAACCGCCCTCCGTCGCAACGACCTTGCGGAGAATCTCCAGGCCCTCGTTGTAGCGGATGAATGTGTCGGCTCCTGGCTCGAGCAAGGGCCTCGACAGTTCCGAGATGACCTGACCCCCCTCGTGGGTACGGACGAGAACATCACCGTCGGAGCCGTCTTCCCAGAGGAACGTGCAGATGCCTCCACGGTTGTTCACACCCGGAAAGACATCCGTTGTGCTGGGATAGTCATCGAGCACCCTCATGCGACGGTCCTGCAGCATGGCCGCACGGAACTCAGACAGCCCTTTTCCCCCCGCGTACCACCTGGCCGGGATGACCATCGACAGGATCCTCGGCCCGAGAGCCTTCGCCTGCTCCACGAACAGCTGATAGATCGGCGCCGCGCTTGAACCGAACCCGCCGTCGTCGAGTTGGTACGGCGGGTTTCCGATGATGACGTCGAACTGCATGTCGGCTCCGAACAGCTCGTTGACCCGAGCCTTGATGTTGTCTGTGTGGATGAAGGCGTACGCATGGGATTCAAGACCAGAGCCACGGGAGTATTCGTCTTCTGAGGCGCTGCAGAATCTGCACCGCCTTCCGATGACAACCGGTGAACCGTCTGCGTCCAGCAGGTCATGCTTCCGGGTTCCACCGGTCCATGTGTGCTCGGTCCGCTCGAACCAGATGTTGCCCCAGTCGCGGTCGAAGCTCTTCGCGATCGAGTGTTCTCCCGTGGCATCCTTCGAGCAGTAGACGCTCCGCCTCGCGAGGAGCGACGTCAGGCGAGTAACGCCGATGCCGAAGACCTGATTCGTGAGGATGTGGTCGACCCTCTCCTCGAGGCCCGAGATCTGAGACTCGAGCCCCATCGTCAGCCGCCGCGTGATCTCGCGGAGGAAGACGCCCGACTTCGTGAACGGATCGAGGAACGTGACGTTCGGGTCGGCCCAGATCGAGGCGCCGTCGTTCGACTCTGCCCACGCCTCCTCGAGCGTGTCGAGCATCTGGTTCGCGAACTCGGGGGGCGTGAAGACCTCGTCGTTGGAGAGGTTCGCGATGCACGTGAGAACGTCGGGATTGTGTCCGCGAAGGGCGAAGGCTGCCTGCCGGGTCATGCCGCGAGCTCCTTCACTGTCATCGCCGGGTAGGTCTTGACGGGGGTGAAGATCTCGTGCTCCTCGAAATGCGTGAAGAGACCCTCGGAGGCCGCGGCGCGCTGCGTGAGGCTGCCGTAGTGAAAGTCCCGCCGCTGGAACTTGCCGCGCCCGAGGTATCCCCATTCCGGGAATGCGATCGGATCACCAGAAGGCGCCTTCGTCATCGCCAGCGCATCACCCTGGATGATGTTCGAATCGAGGACCACCGACGCGGCTCGAAGCCAGTCGGAGTCATCGGCCCGTTTCGTCTCGTCACTGCGTTCCTCGCTCAGCACTCGAGTATCGAGTCGTAGATACCGGGTGAATGTACCCTTGAGGTTTTCGCGGCACTCGACAGCGTTGTCTTGGAGCAGTTCGATCCCATAGATGCACATCAGCGCGAACAACGCATAGTGACGCTTTTCGAACTCGCTTCGCCCATGGCGAGCCTCGACGGCCGCGAGCTTCCGCTCGAGCACGGGCACCAGGAAGTTGCCCGACCCGCACGCGGGCTCGAGAAACCGTGAGTCTATGCGCTCGGTCTCCCCCTTGACCAGATCGAGCATGTCGTCGACCAGCCATCGCGGAGTGAACACCTCGCCATGATCAGCCACACGCTTGCGCGACTTCACCAGCTGCTCAGGCGCAGCATCCGTCCCCTTGTTCACATCGTGAGTGTACAAGTACCCGGGGACATGCGCCCTGGCGTCAACGACCGGGCGCGATCAGGCTTGTCGGGTGCCCCGAACCCCCTCCGCCGCTGCCGCCCTGATCGGCAGCCGAATCGCTGAGGAGCGCAAGAGCAAAGGGCTCACACAGGACCAGCTGGCGGTGCTCAGCGGCATCGATTCCTCGAACATCCGCAGCTACGAATCAGGACGCTCGATGCTCAGCATCCTGACACTCGTGCGCATCTCGGAGGCACTCCACGCGTCGCCGGGCGCGTTCATCGACGAGGTCTCTTCCGCCGACTTCGCGACGCCGCTCACCGACGCCCGCCGCCGCGCCAGCTGATCGAGCAGCTCACCCATGGGCACTTCTCCCCACCGCATCGTCCTATCGATCCGCTGTGCCCGGCGTACGGTGTAGCCATGAACATCGACCGGAATCTGCGCCTCCCCGCCCGCCTGCTGCTCGCCGTGCCCGTCGCAGCTCTCGCGTTCTCGCTCGCCGCCTGCAGCGCGAGTCGCCCCAGCGTCGACCAGGTCTCCGACGGCCTGATCAAGTTCTTCGAGTCGCAGGATCAGGGCGACGTCTTCACCGATGATGCCGCCGACTGCTTCGCCGGCTATCTCGTCGACTCTGATCTCAGCAACGACACCTTGAACTACATCGCCCAGGGCAAGGACCAGGCGTCGAGCACCGAAGACGCCACCCTGACGCAGAAGATCCTCCAGGACAACTACGACGAGTGCACCGCCTGAGACGCTTCGTCTCGCTCCGCTCGCTCAACGACCGGAGAACAGGCTCCACCGCCTGAGACGCTTCGTCTCGCTCCGCTCGCTCAACGACCAAGCGGACGAGGAAGATGACGGATGCCGTCGGCATCCGTCATCCTTCGTCATCTCCATCCAGGGAATTCCCAGCCAGACGTAGCGTTGAAACATCCCGCGTGCACTCGGCACGCCGCGCTTCTTGGAGTCTTCCCACTGCTATGAGTACTGCCACGCGCGCCGCCAAGGCGCCCGACACCCGCGGACCCGTTCGCAAACTGCTGACCTCGTTCGGCTTCCAGATCATCGCCGCCCTCGTCCTCGGCGTCGTCGCCGGCCTGATCGCGCGGAACGCGGGCGCCACCGTGGAGGCGCCGAACGGCTTGTCCGCCACCCTCGACACGATCGGCAGCTCGTACGTGACGCTGCTGCGCGCCGCCGTCATCCCTCTGATCTTCACCGCGATCGTCGCGAGCATCTCGAACCTGCGCCGCGTGCAGAACGCGGCGCGCCTCGCGGGCCAGACGCTGCTGTGGTTCGCCTACACCGCGTTCATCGCCGTCGTCATCGGCATCGGTCTCGGCTTGATCATCCAGCCCGGATCCCGCGCCGGCGAAGGCCTGCAGGAGGGCGACCCGTACACGGTCGGCACCTGGTGGAACTTCCTCACCGGCCTCATCCCGCAGAACTTCCTGGGCCTGACCGTCAGCACCTCCGTCGATCCGGAGTCCGGCAGCGCGACCTCAAGCATCGGCTTCAACGTGCTGCAGATCATCGTCGTCGCCGTGGCCGTCGGCATCGCCGCTCTGAAGGCCGGCAAGAAGGCCGAGCCGTTCCTCGCCTTCACCGAGTCGCTGCTCAAGGTCATCCAGCGCGTGCTGTGGTGGATCATCCGCATCGCCCCGCTCGGCACCTTCGGCCTGATCGGCGCGGCCGTCGTCAAGTACGGCTGGGAGAAGCTGGCCTCGCTCGGCTGGTTCGCGATCGCGATCTACATCGGCCTCGCCCTCGTGCTCTTCGTGGTCTACCCGATCATCATCAAGACCAACGGACTGTCGATCAAGCAGTACTTCTCCGGCGTCTGGCCCGCCGTGCAGCTGGCCTTCGTCAGCCGCTCCTCGATCGGAACGCTGCCGCTGACCGAGCGAGTCACCGAGCGCAACCTCGGCGTGCCCCGCTCCTACGCCTCCTTCGCCGTGCCGCTGGGCGCGACCACGAGAGATGGACGGCTGCGCCGCCATCTACCCGGCCATCGCCGCGATCTTCGTCGCCCAGTTCTTCGGCATCCAGCTGGAGTGGTGGCAGTACATCATGATCGTCGTGGTCTCGGTCGTCGGCTCCGCAGCGACCGCCGGCACCACGGGCGCGATCGTCATGCTCACGCTGACGCTCTCGACCCTGGGCCTGCCCCTCGCCGGAGTGGGTCTGCTCATCGCGATCGACCCGATCCTCGACATGGGCCGCACTGCGGTCAACGTCGCCGGCCAGGCGCTCGTCCCGACCATCGTCGCCAAGCGCGAGGGCATTCTCGACGAACACCTCTACAACGCGCCGCGCGAGGGCCTGCCCTTCGCCGACGACTCGGGCGACGAGGCGCCGGAATCGGACGCGGACAAGGAGACGGTCGGCGCGCGCTGATCACCTCCCCACGAGCGCCTCGCCCTGTTCAAGGACGAGGCGCTTGTGCGTTACCCCACTGGATCGAACCGATACGTCGCTGCCGGCGATCCGCCCAGCTGATGCGGCCCACCGAGGTGCGCCAAAAGGTCGCCTCCCGCACGAAGCGCGACCACAACGCACACCCCGGGGAGTAGTTGCTCAAGGGGGCGGGGCCCTGAGCGACCCCGACACCACCTCTACCGCTGCTGCCGCGTCACGCTCCGGGTGTCGAGAGCGAGTTCTTCGGCATCCATCGCGGCGAGCAGCTCGCGCATGACCTCTTCGTCGAGGTTTCCCGCGTCGCGCTCGGCGAGCACGATCTCGCGCCGCACCTTCAGCCATCCGCGCGACAGTACGATGAGCTCGTCGAACGAGGGCCGGGTCACGGCGTCCTCCACCTGCTGCGCCTCGTCGGCATCCTTCTCGACCCGCGTCATCCGCTTCGCGAACGCGTCGAACAGGCCGAGGTCTACCCGCCCGTGCGTCGACTCCCACTCCACGCGCCGTGCTGCGAGGAACTCCTTGCCCGCCTCGCGGGTCTTGGCCTGCACAGCGGCGAGGGCCGCGGCATCCTCCTCGTGCTCGCTGTCGCTCGCGATGTCGAGCCTCGTGATCAGCATGGGCAGTGTCAGCCCCTGCAACAGGAGTGTTCCGACCGTGACGATGAACGCGACGACGACGATCGCGTGCGAGGCTTCAGTCCCCAGGGTCGCGAGATCGGCCGCGGCGAGAGCGGTGGCCAGCGTGACGACGCCGCGCATGCCGGCCCAGGAGATGACCGCGTTGTCCTTCCACGTGAGCTGGAGCCCCGCCATCCGCTCGCGCACGATCTGCGTCCGCAGCTCATCCGCGCTGTACTGTCGCCAGCGCCGGGACTTCTTGCGCCGCTGGTCGAATACGCCGGACTCGATGCCCCGATCGACCCGGGCGAGCCGTCGCCGATCGGCGCGGTTCGCCCAGGCGTTCACCGGGAACACGTACAGCGGGCGCACCAGCAGCACCACCGCGAGCACCGCCGCCGACAGCCACAGGATCTGCGCGACCGACTCGCTCCCCAGATCGCTGAGCACGCGCGGGAACTGCAGACCGATGTACGCGAAGACGAAGCTCTCGAGCAGCAGATCGGCCGACGACCACAGCGGCTTCTCCTGCTGTCGCGTCGTGTAGTCGGTGCGCGGCGAGTTGAAGCCCACGTAGATGCCCATGGCGACGACGGCCAGCACACCCGACCCGCCCAGATGCTCGGCGATCGCGTAGGCGCCGAACGGTGCGAGCAGACCGAAGGTGCCGATCACGACGGCGTCGCCGATGCGCATGCGCAGCTGGTGCAGCCCGATGCCGAAGACGAGCCCGATCGCCACGCCGATCACCACGGCCAGCACGAACTGCCAGACGCCGTTCGGGATCGTGACTGTGGCCCCCGCCAGGATGAGCGCGAACACGCGGTACAGGGTCAGCGAGGTCGCATCGTTGATCAGGCTCTCGCCCGACAGCACGTTCATGATGCGCCGAGGCAACCCCAGCTTGCGTCCGATCGCGGCCGCCGACACGGCGTCGGGCGGGGCGACGATCGCCCCGAGCAGCAGCGCGCCGGGCAATGTCAGCGACGGCAGGATCAGCCAGGCGACCAGCCCGACTGCGAGCGTCGTGAGCAGGACGAGCCAGATGCCGAGGCGCTGGATCTGCGGCAGGCTGCGCTTGAACCCGACGAACGACACGTCCAGCGCCGCCGAGTAGAGCAGCGGCGGCAGCACGAGGTTGAGCAGGACATGCCCGTCGATGTCGAGATCGGGCACGAAGGGGAGGAAGGATGCCGCGAGGGCTGCGACGGTGACGACGAGCGGCGCCGGCCAGCCGCGCCAGCGCGAGATCGCCGCGACGACGACGCTGCCGACCAGTATGTAGAAGAGCTCAGCATCCATGCCCCCACGGTACTGGGGTGCGCAGGCTCAGGGAGAGCGGCGCAGCAGCTCGACCGCCTCGCCGTCGCCGACCTGGCGGAAATCGAGGTAGTGCATCCCCACCGCCATGAAGTCCTCGGGCACCTGCAGGACCACGACGTCGTCGGCATCTCCGCTTTCGACGAGCCATCGCGCGGCGTCGGGATCCGCGACCGGCACGGCCACGACGACGGATGCCGCGCCGCGCGCCCGTGCGATCGCGCACGCCGCGCGAACCGTCGCGCCGGTCGCTATGCCGTCGTCGACGAGGATGGCGGTGCGACCGCGCAGGTCGGAGATCGTGCGTCCCTCACGGAACCGGCCCGCGCGCTGCTCCACTTCGGCGCGCTCCCGGCGCTCGACGCGCTCCAGGTCGGCATCCGACACCCCAGCGGCCTCGAGGACCGCCGGGTTGAGCACGCGCGCTCCTTCTTCGCCGACCGCGCCCATCGCGACCTCCTCGTGCCAGGGCACGCCGAGCTTGCGCACCACCAGCACGTCGAGCCGCGCTGCGAGCGCAGCCGCGACCTCAGCGGCGACCGGCACCCCGCCGCGCGGCAGCCCGAGCACCACGGGCTCGGGCGGGGGATCCTCGGCGAGGCGGGCTCCGAGCATCCGCCCCGCCTCTCTTCGATCCCTGAACCTGTCCACGGCGTCCTCCTCCTCCGGACTACCTCGCCGCGCGGCGCGGGTCAAGACCCCGCGTCGTCGGCCTGATCCCGCAGGCTCGCGTTCTCCTCCTCGAGATCGAGACCAGCTGCAGCGCCGCATGGCACATCAAGTACCGGCTCGGGCGCACGGCTCTCGCCGACGCGTTAGAGCCTCGTCAGCCGGTCGCCGCCTGACGCGCAGCGGCCACCGAGGGAGAGCGGGAATTCCCCGCCCTCCCTCGCCGTTGCGGTAGGTGATGACTTCCACCTCGCTCTCCGTCCTCGACCTCGTCCCGGTGCGCACCGGGCAGACCAGCGCTGAGGCGATCTCCGCATCGCTGAGCCTCGCGCAGATCGCCGACCGGCTCGGCTACCGTCGCTACTGGTTCGCCGAGCACCACAACATGCCGGCCGTGGCATCCACGACTCCCCCTGTGCTGATCGCAGCCGCGGCGAGCCGCACCACGAGCATCCGTCTCGGCTCCGGCGGAGTCATGCTGCCCAACCATGCGCCGCTCATCGTCGCCGAGCAGTTCGCGGCGCTCGAGGCGATCGCCCCCGGCCGGATCGACCTCGGCCTCGGCCGCGCGCCGGGCAGCGACCCCGTGATCACGCAGCTGCTGCGCGGATCCGGAACGACCAGCGACGTCGAGCAGTTCCCCCGGCACGTGCAGGACATCGGTGCACTCCTGGGCGGCGAGGGCGCGACCGTGCGGTTCACCTCCGGCGGCGAGTACACCGTGCACGCGACGCCGGCGGCCACCGGAGCCCCCGAGATCTGGCTCCTCGGCTCGAGCGACTACTCGGCGCAGCTCGCGGCATCCGCCGGCCTGCCCTACGTGTTCGCGAACCACTTCTCGGGCCAGGGCCTCGAACGCGCCCTGGATCTGTACCGCTCCAGCTACCGCCCGAGCGAAGAGCACCCCGAGCCCCGGACGTTCCTGACAGTGAACGCGGTCGCCGCCCCCACCCAGGAGGAGGCCGAGGCCAGGGCGCTGCCGCAGCTGCGGATGATGTCCCGGCTGCGCCTGAACAAACCGCTCACCCCGCTCGAGACGGTCGAGCAGGCCGTCTCCGCAGAGTCGGATGCCGCGACCGACCAGGTCGTCTCGGCGGCCCGCGAGCGGTGGTTCGTCGGCACGGGCGAGTCGGTGGCTGCAGAGGTGAACGCGTTCGCCGAGCGCTACGGCGTGGACGAGGTCATGCTCTCCCCCGTGGCCGCGTCGTACGAATCGGAACCCCGGGATTCCTCGCCGGGCCGCGCACAGACGCTGGAGCTGATCGCCGCGTCGATCTGACGACCCTCGGGCGGCGACGTGTCAACCCCTGGCCTTTCCCCGAGGACAGGGGTAGCGTCGGGCCCGACGGAAGGGGTTCGATGATGAGCACGACGAAGACCCTGGCCCTGTGGGTCGCTTACGGCACGAACGGAGTCGTCGGGAGCATCCGCCACGACGACGACGGGTACACGGTGGTGATGGCGGGCTCGGATGCCGCTGTGGGCACCTACCCGAGTCTGGCGTCGGCGAAGGGAGCGTTGCACGCGCACATGACGCCGGGCAGCTCCTGGCCGATGTTCCGCGAGCACTGACGAGAGCATATTTTCGTGGGTGGTCAGATGCGCATCGGATTTTCCTGGCAGGGATGCTGATTCGACCACTCACGCGCCACGACAGCCTATCCACAGGCGCGAGTTATCCACGGTTCGCGGGAAAGCGTCAAAGTTCGGCTCACGGCTCCGCCGTCGCATCGCGCACCATGGGGCGATGCGACACCGGATCCCCCTCCCCGAGAGCCTCGGCGGCAGCTTCACTGTGCAAGACGCTCAGGAAATCGGCATCCGCCGAGGCCGCATCTCCTCGCGCGATCTCGCGCGTCCCTTTGACGCGGTTCGTGCGCGCAGGACTCCGAGGACTCCGATGGAGAGAGTGCTCAGTCTCGCACCTCGCCTGCGCAGCGAACAGCGCGTCGGCGGCAGCACCGCCCTCCAGGTGTGGCGATACCCTCATCCGAATCTCTGGCTGATCGAAGACGACATCGAGATCGTCGTGCCGACGGATGCTGCGCGCCCCCGGCTCGTGGGGGTGAAGAGCACACGCCTCGCCCGCTCTCGCATCCGGGGCTGGATGCTGGACGGCATCCCCATCGTCGATCCGATCGGGGCGTTGTTCATGTGCGCGAAGGATCTCACCGAGGACCAGATCGTCGTGCTCCTCGATTCGATGATCACCACGTCCGAGAACTACCCCGATATTCGCGAGAACCGACCGATCTTCACGCCGGCCGAGATAGCGGTCAGGCTTCGCGAATGGCGACGGTTTCCCTCTTGCGGTCAAGTCCGTGACGCTCTTGCTCGGATCCGACACCATGTCGAGTCTCCGAAGGAGACGGAGACTCGCTTGCTGCTCATCGCGAGCGGGTTGCCTGAACCTGCCGTTCAGCACTCCGTATACGATCGCGGACGCTTCGTGGCACGAGTCGACCTCGCGTATCCGGGTCTCAAGATCGCGATCGAATACGAGGGCGACGGACATCGGCGCAGCAAGTCGCAGTGGCGGCACGACATCCAGCGACAGCGCGACCTCGAAGACCTCGGCTGGATCGTGATCCGGGTCACCGAACTCGACCTCCGCCACGGCGGCGCTCCCTTGCTCCACCGCATCCGCAACGCGATCGCGGCCCGCTGATCGCGCTCGCCAGACCCTCGCGCATCCGGCCGTGGTGCGTGGTCAAGATCGCACCGCGAACCCGACGCCGAGAAGCTGAAGTGACCACCCACCAGAACGGCGAGGCGAAGACGCGACAGAGACGAGAGGGTCAGTCCTCGGGCTCGCCCGACAGGATGCCGCGCAGCCAGTCGCGCGCCTCGACGAACACGTCGTCCTCGTACCTCTCCGGGTACTGGACGATCTGCCGATCGGCACGCGGATACGACCCGAGGAAGACGACGCGGGGGCTGAAACGGCGGATGCCGAGCAGCGCGTCGGCCATGCGCTCGTGGCTGACGTGCCCGTCTGCGTCGATCACGAACCGGTAGCGGCCGAGCTCGTCGCCGATCGGGCGCGACTCGATGAGCGACAAGTTGATCCCTCGTGTCGAGAACTGCTCGAGCATCTCGAGCAGCGACCCCGGATGATCGTGGGGCAGCTCGACGATCAGCGACGTCTTGTCGGCGCCCGTCGGCTCGGGCGAGCGCATCGTGCGGGTCACGAGCACGAAGCGGGTGACCGCCTGCTTGTTGTCGCCGATGTCTTCGGCGAGCACATCGACGTCGTAGTGCCGGACGATCCCCGGAGGCGCGATCGCGGCCTGGGCGGGGAGCGTGCCGTCGAGCACCCCGATGGCGGAGGCGACGTTGGACGCGGCCGGCACGTGCGAATGCTGAGGGAGATTGGCGCCCAGCCAGCCGTGACATTGCGCGTAGGCGACGGGGTGGGCGGCGATCACCTGAACGTCGGACAGCTGTGTGCCGGGCGACGCCACCAGCACGAAGTTCACCTGCACCAGGTACTCGCCGACGATGCGCAGACCCGGCAGCGTCGCGAGGGCGTCCTGTGTGGTCGACACGCCGCCCTCGATCGAGTTCTCGATCGCGATCATGGCGGCGTACGACCGACCGGAGAGGACGTCGTCGAGCGCCTCGCCGACGTTGTGCACCGCACGCCACTCCTGGCCGCGGGCCTCGGGAACCTGGTCGAGCGCCGCTTCGGTGAACGTTCCTGCGGGTCCCAGATAGCTGTACGTGCGGCGTTCGGTCACGCGTTTCACCTTAGCCCTCTCCTCCCGACGGGCGAGACGTCGCTGGATCGGCCCGCCGAGAACGTCCGCGAAGACCGAATGCCTGCGCTCCTCAGGAAACCCAACGTGCGCTTACGGCCCGGTCGGTGCAGACTGTCTGCATGACGAGCCGCGCCGGCCTCCCTGCGGAGGACACTGACCTCATCGATGTCGACGAGCTGATCGCCGCCTACTACGATCGCCAGCCGAATCCCGATGTCGCCGCCGAGCGCGTCGTGTTCGGCACGAGCGGTCATCGTGGCTCGTCGCTGTCGAACAGCTTCAACGAGAACCACATCCTCGCCACCACGCAGGCGATCGTCGACTACCGGAACGGACAGGGCATCTCGGGCCCGCTGTTCCTCGGCCGCGACACTCACGCGCTCTCGCTCCCCGCCGAGCGCAGCGCGATCGAGGTGCTCGTGGCGAACGGCGTCGACGTGCGGGTGGATGCCCGTGACGCCTGGGTGCCGACCCCCGCGCTCAGCCATGCGATCCTCACCTACAACCGCGCCCTCGCGGCCGACGCCGCCGGACGCGCAGACGGCATCGTCGTCACTCCGAGCCACAATCCCCCGCGCGACGGGGGCTTCAAGTACAACCCCCCGCACGGCGGCCCCGCGGACACCGACGCCACCGGATGGATCGCGAATCGCGCGAACGAGCTGATCGCCGCCGGTCTCGACGGCGTCAAGCGCATTCGCCATGCAGACATCGACGCCGACAAGCTCGGCAGCTACGACTTCCGCGACGCCTACGTGCGCGACCTCTCCTCGATCATCGACGTCGAGGCCATCCGCAACGCGGGTGTGCGCATCGGCGCAGACCCGCTGGGCGGAGCATCCGTCGAATACTGGGCGTTGATCTCGGAGGTCTACGACCTCGATCTCACGGTCGTGAACCCCGAGGTCGATCCGACCTGGCGCTTCATGACGCTCGATTGGGACGAGAAGATCCGTATGGACCCGTCGTCTCCGTCGGCGATGGCGTCGCTCGTCGCGAAGAAGGGCGACTTCGACGTCCTGACCGGCAACGACGCCGATGCCGACCGTCACGGCATCGTGACGCCGGATGCCGGTCTCATGAACCCCAACCACTACCTCGCCGTCGCGATCGACTATCTGTTCTCGCACCGCGCCGAGTGGCCGCGCGATGCCGCGATCGGCAAGACCTTGGTGTCGTCGATGATCATCGACCGGGTCGCGGAGTCGCTGGGCCGGCGGCTGCTCGAGGTCCCCGTGGGCTTCAAGTGGTTCGTGCCGGGGCTCCTCGACGGTTCGGTCGCGTTCGGGGGCGAGGAGTCCGCCGGCGCCTCGTTCCTGCGCAAGGACGGCTCGGTCTGGTCGACCGACAAGGACGGCATCCTGCTCTGCCTGCTCGCGGCCGAGATCATCGCCGTGACGGGCAAGAGCCCCTCGGAGCGGTACCGCGAGCTCGAAGAGGCGTTCGGCGCCTCCGCGTACCAGCGCGTCGACGCCCCGGCGACGCCGGAGCAGAAGGCGACGCTCGGCAAGCTGGCCCCGGATGCCGTCAGCGCGACGACCCTCGCGGGTGAGGCCATCACCGCCAAGCTGTCGCATGCCCCCGGCAACGGCGCTGCGATCGGCGGGCTGAAGGTGCAGACCGAGCACGCGTGGTTCGCCGCGCGCCCTTCCGGCACCGAGGACGTCTACAAGCTGTACGCCGAGAGCCTGCTCGGACCCGAGCACCTCGCCGAGGTGCAGACCGAGGCTCGCGCCGTGGTGTCTGCCGCCCTGGGCGGTTGACCCGGCTCACCGTGTCTCGTCTCGTCGCTCCTCGCTCAACGACCAGTGGGAGAGGCACCGCTCGTTGAGCGAGCGAAGCGAGACGAAACGCCCGCCTCCGACCGCGACTTCGGCCGACCGCGGCTCATCGCGTTTCGTCTCGTCGCTGCGCTTCTCGCTCGACGGCCGGTCAGCGGGACTCGGCGAGAGCTGCACCGGCGACGCGCAGCCAGCGCGCGGGGTCGGCGAGGGCGGAGTCCGACGACCCCGCGAGCTCGGTGAGAGATGCGGATGCCGTGAACAGCGCGATGTCGGCATCCGCCGTGATGCGGCCGGCCGCCAGCATGGCGACGGTGTTCGACTCCGCCGCGACCGCGGCGATGAACGAGGGCACCTTGCCGTCGCCGGACTGTCCGTCGTAGGACCCTTCCCCGGTGATCACGACGTCGGCGTCGGCGATCGCCTCGGCGAGTCCGATCAGCGTCGCGACCTCGGCGGCGCCGGGGGCGAGCGTCGCTCCCCACGCCACGAGCGCTCCTCCGACACCTCCGGCCGCACCCGTGCCGGGCAGCTCTGCATCGAGCCCGAGCAGTGCGGCCAGCCGTGCGAGCGCGATGTCGACCGCCGGGATCTCCGCAGGCGCGAGCCCCTTCTGCGGGCCGAAGACCGCCGCGGCGCCCCGCGGGCCGGTGAGCGGGTTGGTCACGTCGGTGAGGACTCGCACCTCGGGCGCCGACCGGAGCCCGCTGAGGTCGACCGAGACGATGTCCGCAAGCCCTCGGGCTCCGCGTGCGACTGGCGCGCCGGCGGCGTCGAGGAACCGAGCCCCCAGAGCCGACAGCATCCCGGTGCCGCCGTCGGTCGAGGCGCTCGATCCGATGCCGACCACGACGCGCGTGACGCCGTGGTCGAGGGCGGCGACGAGCGCCTGTCCGAGACCTGTGGTGTCCGCGTCCCATGGGCGCAGTTCCCTGAGAAGCTCGATGCCGCTGGTCGACGCCAGATCGATCACGGCCGTGCCGTCGGGGAGCAGCAGCCAGGACGTCTCGACGGGCACGCCTGCCGGCCCGTCGACTGTGACCGGCATCCGCTGAGAACCCGGCACCGCCGCGGCGAACGCCGCAACCGTGCCCTCACCGCCGTCGGCCATCGGCCGATGCACGAACTCCGCGGCGGAGTCGACGGACGCCCAGCCCTCGGCGAGCGCCGCGGCGGCGTCCGCGGCCATGATCGTGCCCTTGAAACTGTCAGGCGCCAGCACGACCCGCGTCACGACAGACCCGGAGTGCTCGCGCGCACGACGACCTCGAGGGGCAGCGGAGGCTGCGTCCAGTCGGCGTCGACGGTGGCCCGGAACGCCTGGTAGCCGACCTCGGCCAGCGGGATGCGCACGGTCGTGAGCGCGGGTGTGACGTCGATGCTGGAGGGCACGTCGTCGAAACCGCACACGGCGACGTCCGTTCCGATCTCCCGCCCGGCCTCGCGCAGCGCCGACATCGCGCCGATAGCGACGACATCGCTGATGCAGAACACGAGGGTGCCCGGCTCCACGCCCTCCGTGAGGGCCTGCGTCATGCTGGCTGCCCCCGATTCTCGACGGAAGTCGCCTCTGAGAACGCGCCCGAGCGTGCCGCCTCCGCTCTCGAATCCGGCGCGGAAGCCGGCGAGACGGTCGTCGGAGGTGCGGACTCCGGATGCTGCGCCGATCGCGATCGCCGAGCGGTAGCCGAGCGCCGCCATCTGCCGGCCGAGATCCTCGGCACCCGAGCGGTTGTCGATCTCGACGTGCCGGTTCTCGACGCCGCCGGCGCCGAACGTCACGATGCGCCCGCCGAGGGCCGCGAATCCCGCGAGTTCCCGCGCGGTGTCGGACTCGGTGTCGTCGGTGCGAGAGGCGGAGAGGATGAGTCCCTGCGGCCGCTGACCGCGCAGCGCTCTGATGATGCGCGCTTCGCGTTCGGGGTCGCGCTCGGTGATCGCGACCGTCACGACGAGACCGTGCTCGTCCGCACCGCGGGCGACGCCCGAGGCGATCAGGCCGAAGTAGGGGTCGGCGATGTCGGCGACGAGCAGGGCGATCACGGGCGAGGTGCCGCGCGCGGTCGCCTGCGCCGAGACGTTCGCGGTGTAGCCCAGCGTCTTCGCCGCCGCCTCGACCCGTTCGCGGAACGACTCGGCGACCTTGCGCTCGGATCCGTTGAGAACGCGGGATGCGGTGGCGAGCGACACTCCTGCCTCGCGGGCGACGTCATGCAGCGTGGCTGCGGCGCCGCGCGCCGATCGGGCCTGCCGATGCCGGGAAAGGCTTTCCGGTGAGCTCATGCTCAGAGCATACTGTCCGCCCTTCTGCCGACGCCGACGCCTCCGAGGGCGGCGACTGTCCGTCGGCGCGAGCGTGGGAGAAAGGACGCTGGCAACCGGTTGCCTCTCAGGCCGTCCGAGCGAGCGCCTCCCGGGTGATCTCGTGCCTCAGCGACCCGCCCTCGATCAGCCGCTCCAGCTCATCGCAGACGAGCTGGCCCATCCCGGCACGGTCGGCGCCCATGGAGCCGGCCACGTGCGGTGTGAGCTCCACGTTCTCGAGCGCCCAGAGGGGCGAGTCGGATGCCGGCGGCTCCGTCACGGTGACATCGAGCAGTGCCGTCAGATCTCCCCGCCGCGAGAGCACGTCGATCAGCGCGGGCTCGTCGATGAGCCCGCCGCGAGCCGTGTTGATGAGGGTCGCGTCCCGCGGCATCCGCTCGAGCAGCGCCGCACCGATCATCCCCGTCGTCGACGGCAGCAGCGGCGCGTGCAGGCTCACCACGTCAGAGTCCGAGAACAGCTCCTCCAGCGGGACGAGTTCCACACCGAGCTCGGCTGCTGTTTCCGCTGACGCGAAGGGGTCGGCCGCGAGCATCCGCACGCCCGTGCCGCGCAGCCGTTCGGCGACGCGTCGGCCGATCTCGCCGAGGGCCACCAGGCCGACGACGCTCCCCCGTGCACCCGAGGCGACCCGAGACGCGGCCAGTGACCGCTCGGCCCGGTACACCCGGCGAGAGGCCTGGACTCCACGTGCCGCGAGCAGGATCTGAGCCGCCGTCATCGCCGCGACCGGCTCGGCGTTCGCCGACGCCGCCGAGACCACGACGACGCCCCGCTCCCATGCGGCGTCGGTCACGATGTGCTTGACCGAGCCGGCTGCGTGCAGCACGGCGCGCAGCCGCGGCGCCCGCTCGAGCAGGGCGGCATCGATCACGGGCGCCCCCCATCCGGTGAGCAGCACCTCGGTGTCCCGCAGCGCGTCGGGCTGATCCGCCAGCTCCTGCGCGGTGAGGAACGGCCTGGCCAGGTCCGCGATACGGTCGATATCAGCCAGCACCTCGGCCGGATAGACGTCGGGTCGACGCCGCTCCTCCATCACCAGACGCACCTTTACACGTTCCATACGATCTCCTTCGAAGGCGAAACATCCGATCAATGATTGACAGTGCTCGCGTCCCTAGGTTAGATTCGCCAACGACGTCTTGCAAAGTGGCAAGCGTTTGCCAAACCCTGGAGAACCCATGCACACAAAGATGAAAGCAGCCGCCGTCCTCGGCGTCGTCACCCTCGCGCTCGCCGGCTGCACCAGTGCGGCTCCCGCCACGGGCGGCGGATCCGGCGTGAAGCAGGATGAGGAAGCCGTCCTCGAGGTCTGGACCCGGACCACACCGGGCAGCGCCAGCGAGGCGGCGACCATCCGGCAGGTCGAGGCCTTCACCGAGGCCACCGGCTACAAAGCCGAGGTCACCGCGATCTTCGACGACTTCGAGACCAAGCTCGCGCAGCGCGCAGGTCAGAAGGACCTGCCCGACATCGTCCTGAACGACGTCAGCCAGCTCGGCACCATGCAGACGCAGGGCATCCTGCGCGAGATCGACCTCAAGGACGTCGAGAACTCGAAGGATCTGTCTCCGCAGGCCCTCGAGGCGGGCCAGGCCGTCGACGGAAAGACCTACGGCATCCCCTACTCCGCGCAGGCCAACGCCCTCTACATCCGCAGCGACTGGTTGCAGAAGCTGGGGCTGAAAGCGCCGACGAACTGGGACGAGATGCTCGAAGTCGCCACGGCGTTCACCCAGAACGACCCCGACGGCAACGGCCAGGCCGACACCTACGGGCTCGCGGTACCCGGCTCGACCAAGCGCGGGTACGCCTCGTGGTACTTCTCGAACTTCCTGTGGTCAGCGGGCGGCGACTTCATCAGCGGCTCGGGTGACGAGTGGCTGCCGTCCATGAGCTCGGATGAGGCGGTCGAGGCGACCACTTGGTTCCGCGATCTGCAGTGCAAGGCGGGGGTCATCCAGCCCGGCGCCGTCAGCATGGACACCCCGCCGACGAACGAGACCTTCGAGTCGGGCGTCACCGGGATGTACGTCACCGGCCCGTACATGATGCCGCGCTTCGACAAGGTGCTCGGCGCCGACAAGTACGAGGTCGTCCCGATGCCTGAGGGCCCGAAGGACGACTCGGTGCTCGCCGAGGGCGGCACGGTCTACCTGATGGCCGGCTCTGAGAACGAGAAGGGCCAGACCGCGTTCGCGGACTGGTACATCAGCCCCGAGGCCCAGAAGTTCGGCATGGAGGGCACCGAGGCGTTCGCCATCCAGCTGCCGGTGAACGAGAAGGTCGACATCGCCGAGGTTCGCGACGACGCCCGCTGGCAGACGTTCGCCACCGCCTACAAGGAGAGCGGTCACTACGCGCCGACCATCCCGAGCTGGACTCCGGTGCGCCAGATGAGCGCCGACACGATCAACGCCCTCCTCGCCGACTGTTCTCTCGACGTCGAAGAGGAACTCACCAAGCTCGACGGCAAGCTGACGGCCGAGCTCCTCACGCAGGGAATCCTCAAGCAGTGACCATCCACGCAGCCGACGCCGCCACGGCGGCCGACGCTCCCAAGGCAGCGGCGGGGACCATCGCGTCCCCGCCGCCCGCCCGGCGGCGTCGCCGCCACCGCACGCAGGGCCAATGGTGGATCCCGTGGGCGTTCCTCATGCCCGCCCTGCTGCTGTTCCTCGTGTTCCGCTACATCCCGATGGTGCAGGCCATCCAGATGTCCGTGGAGAACGTGCGCCCGTATCTCGGCAACGAGTTCGTGGGCGCGCAGAACTACCAGGTGATCCTGTCCGACCCGGCATTCCGCGACGCGACGATCAACACCGTGATCCTCGCCGTCGGCCAGACGGTCGGATGCCTGCTGCTCGGCTTCCTCCTCGCGCTGCTGCTCGAGGGTCAGACCCGCAAGCTCTCTTTCATCCGATCCGCGGCCTTCCTGCCGGTCGTCGTTCCCATGGCGGTCGTCGCCGAGCTGTGGCGCATCATGTACTACCCGTCGGCCGACGGGTTCCTGAACAACATCATCGGCGTCGTCGGCCTCGGCCCCAGCGAGTACATCAACAGCCCGGATTCGGCCATGTGGTCGGTCATGCTGATGGGCATCTGGCGCGGCGGTCCGTACGACATGATGATCATCCTGGCCGGTCTCGCCGGCATCGACCGCGGACTCTACGAGGCCGCGACGGTCGACGGGGCGAACCGCTGGCAGCGCATCGTCCACGTGACGCTCCCCGGGCTCCGTCCGGTGTTCACGATCCTGTTCATCCTGGCCGCGATCCGCGGGTTCCGGGTGTTCACCGAGGTGTTCCTGATGACCAACGGCGGCCCGAACGGCGCCACCGAGGTCGTGATGACCCTCCTCTACAAGCTCGGCCTGGAACAGGGCAAGCTCGGAGTCGGCTCGGCCGGCGCCGTGCTGCTGTTCCTGGCGACCCTCGTGCTCACCCTCGTGGTGCAGCTGATCACCCGCAGGAAGAAGGACGCATGAGCGTCGGAACAGACACCGCTCTCGGACTCACCGAGAGCCGCACGGTCGTCGGGATCGCCGTCAAGGTCGTGATCTACGCCGTGGTCGTCGCCCTGTTCGCTGGTCCTCTGATCGCCCTGCTGTCCGGAGCGTTCAGCGAGGTCTCCGACCCGACCGATCTCAGCGTGATCCCGAACCGTCCGACTCTCGAGAACTTCGCGATCGCCTTCGACTTCGGAGTGCTCGGCTACCTCGCGAACTCGTTCTTCGTGGTGGGCTTCGGGCTGCTCCTGCAGGTGATCGTCTCGGTCCTCGCCGGCTACGCCCTGGCACGCAAGAGGTTCCGCTTCTCGGCCCTCGTCATGGTCGCGATCCTCGCCACCATGATGCTCCCCGAGGAGATCCTCGCCCTGCCGCTGTCGATCCTGCTCGCCGACCTCCCGATCCTGCACATCAACCTGATGGGAACCCTCGCCGGAATGATCGTTCCGCTGGGGGCCTGGGCGTTCTCGATCCTCGTGATGACCGAATTCATGAAGGACGTGCCGCTCGAACTCGAAGAGGCCGCCCGTATCGACGGCGCCAGCGAACTCCGGGTGTTCGCGCAGATCATCGTGCCCCTGTGTAAGCCCGCGCTGGGTGTGATCGGCGTGTTCGGCTTCACGATGATCTGGGACCAGTACCTGCTGCCCCTGCTCGTCTCGCAGTCGAGCGACACGTACACGCTTCCACTCGCTCTGCGCACGCTGCGCATCGAGCCGGAGGTCACGCCCGGTGTGGTGATGGCGGCATCGCTGCTGGCCCTCGCGCCCTCGGTGCTCGTGTTCCTGCTGTTCCAGCGTTCCTTCGCCCGCGGACTCACGTCCGGTGCGCTCAAGGGCTGAGCGATGACGGTGATCGAACTGGACGGGATCACCGGGTTCCGCGACGTCGGCGGAATCCCGGCAGCGGGCGGGGTGATCCGCACCGGGCAGCTGTTCCGCTCCGGGCACCTGGCCGGACTCGGCGAAGAGGCAGCGGATGCCGTGCGCGCCCGCATCCGCCGGATCATCGACCTGCGCGCCGACGACGAGGTGGCGGAGGACGTCACGGCCCTCGAGGGCATCGCGATCACGCGGCTGCCGCTGTACCTCGGATCGACCAGGTCGTTCTTTCTCGAGGACTACAGCCTCGGCGAGATCTACGCGCACCTGCTCGGGCGCTCGTCCGTGCAGCTCGTCGCAGCCGTGCGGATCATCGCGGCGGGCGAGCCCACGCTCGTACACTGCACCGCCGGCAAGGACCGCACGGGCGTGACCATCGCCCTCGCGCTCGCGGCGGCAGGCGCCGATCGCGAGGCGATCGTCTCCGACTACGCGCTGACGGCACAGCTCATCCCCGATGAGCACCGTCGCGCGACCTCCGAGCGCCTCGCGGCCAAGTATCCGCAGTCGCGGCACGCCTGGATGCTCGCGACCGAATCTCCCGCCGAGGTGATGCGCGCCTCGCTCGCCTCCGTCGACGCCGAGTGGGGATCGGCCGCCGACTACCTGCTCGCCCACGGCTTCTCGATCGAAGAGCTCGCCGCCCTCCGCGCAGCCCTCGTCGCCCCGGCATCCGCCGCGCCTTCCGAAGGAGACCCCTCATGACGGCATCCGCTGACCTGACCTGGTTCACCGAGGCCCGCCTCGGCATGTTCGTGCACTGGGGCGTGTACTCGCTGGCCGCCCGGCATGAGTGGGTGAAGAACCACGAGCGGATGACGGATGCCGAGTACGAGCCGTACTTCGCGCACTTCGATCCCGACCGCTACGACCCGCGGGCGTGGGCTCGCACGGCGAAGGCCGCCGGAGCCGGCTACGTCGTGCTGACCGCGAAGCACCACGACGGCTTCTGCCTGTGGAACTCGAAGCTCACCGACTACACCTCGGTGAACACCCCCTTCGGTCGTGACGCCGTCGCCGAGTTCGTCGACGCCTGCCGCGCAGAGGGCCTGCGGGTGGGCCTGTACTACTCGCTCATCGACTGGCATCATCCGAGTTTCCCCGTCGACGGCACGCACCCCCAGCGTGACGACGAGGAGTTCAAGGCCGCCGCCGCGAACCGCGATATCCGCGACTACCAGCGCTACCTGCACGGTCAGGTGCGCGAGCTGCTCACCGGGTACGGGCAGATCGACTACCTGTTCTTCGACTTCTCCTACACCCACCGCCCCGACTACTGGGGCGGCAAGGGCGCCGCCGACTGGGACGCCGAGAACCTGCTCTGCATGGTCAGGGCGCTGCAGCCGCACATCATCGTCAACGATCGACTCGGCATCCCCGGCGACATCGTCACACCCGAGCAGTACCAGCCGCTCGAGCCGATGACGCGCGACGGCGAGCGCGTCGCCTGGGAGGCCTGCCAGACCCTCGACGGCAGCTGGGGCTACGACCGCGACAACCTCGACTCGAAGAGCCCGGAGTCGCTGATCAAGCTCCTCGTCGACGGCGTCTCGAAAGACGGAAACCTGCTGCTGAACGTCGGCCCCGACGGCCGCGGGCGCATCGACGCCACCGCGCAGCGCACCTTCGACGAGATCGCGGCCTGGATGGACGATCACGCGCGTTCGATTCACGGCGCGGGCCCCGCTCCGTGGCAGGCGCCGAGCGACACGCGCTACACGCTCAGCGGCGACCGGCTCTACGTGCATCTGTTCTCCTGGCCGTTCAAGCACCTGCATCTGCCGGGCCTGGCGGGCAAGGTGCGCTACGCGCAGCTGATGGCGGACGCCTCCGAGCTGGTGCCGCTGCACGTCGATCCTGACCGCGTGGCGCAGAACACGCTGATGGGCGGGCTACCCGACGGGACCCTCACCCTCCAGCTGCCCATCCAGCGACCCGACTCCCCCGTGCCCGTGATCGAGCTCTTCCTGACCGACGCTTCCTGAACCGACCTGACCCCTTCCCCTCGCACCATCCCTCAGGGATCGTGCACCGCGGGGCCCGGTCATCGACCCCTGCCATCCGCACCCATCCCTCAACGAGGAGGAACCCATGAAACGCAGAACCTTCATCCTGTCGGCCGTCGCCGGCGCAGCTGCGGCGATCACGCTGCCCCAGCAGGCCGGCGCGACCGTGCTCGGCCGCCCGGCGGCATCCGCTCGTGTCGTCCCGATGCTTCCGGGCCGCGGCCCGTACTCGCACGTCTCGAGCGTCGACGAGCTTCGCGCGGCGATCGCGTCGATGACCAACGGCGGCACGATCATCGTCGCTGACGGCACCTACGCGGTCCCCGAGGGAGCGCCCATCGACCTGACGGGCGCCGGTGGCCGGTGGAACAAGCCGCTGACGATCATGGCCGCGTCCATCGGCGGCGTGACCCTCACGGGCGCGCAGAGCTTCCTGTTCCAGAGCGCCCACGACATCGTCATCAGCGGCTTCGTGTTCACCCAGTCGACGACCATCGAGATCGCACCCACCTGCAACGCGATCACCCTGAGCCGCAACGAGTTCACGCTCGCCGACATCGAGGGCATGCACTGCATGATGGTGCGCGCCGACAACACGGTGATCGAGTACAACCACTTCCACCACAAGTCGACGCTCGGCATCTTCCTCGGCGTCGAGGGCGCGAACGCGACCGAGATGGCCGAGAACGTGCACATCCATCACAACTACTTCTCCGACCACAGCTTCGCCGGCGACAACGGCGGCGAGCCGATCCGCCTCGGCGTGAGCCCGCGCGCGCTCAGCAGCGCGCGAGCGACCATCGAGTACAACCTCTTCGAGCGCACGAACGGCGACCCCGAGGCGATCTCAGTGAAGTCCAGCGACAACACGATCCGGTACAACACGATCCGCGACAGCGGCGGCGGCATCGTGCTCCGGCACGGCAACCGCACCAGGGTCGAATCGAACCACATCATCCGCGGCGAGCGCGGCATCCGCATCTACGGCAACGACCACGTCATCGTGAACAACTACATCGGCGAGACCGCCGACACCGCGATCGTGCTGGGAGCAGGCACCGTGCGCGACCACTACGAAGGCGAACCCGCGAACTCCCGCAACAAGAACGACGCCGTCGACCGCGTGCGCGTCGCCCTCAATACGATCGTGGGGAACGCCGGCGGCATCTCGGGTGAGACGCACCGTCCGATCCCGCCCGCCGATTGCGTGATCGTCGACAACATCGTGGTGGGCGACGCGGGAACCCTCGCCACGGTGCCGACGGGCACGGGATTCACCTGGGCGGGCAACATCCTGTGGGGCGCGGCACCCGACGGCGATCTGCCCGTCACGGGATTCACGCGCGTGAACCCGCTCCTCGCCCGCGACGCGGCCGACGTACTGCGCATCAGTGCGGGCAGCCCCGCCGTCGACGCGGCGACGCAGGACCACTCCGCCTGGGTGCGCGACGACATCGACGGGCGCAAGCGCAAGGGCGCCGCCGACGTCGGAGCGCACGAGCTCACCCCGGCGCACGCCATGCGCGAGCCGCTGACAACCGCAGACGTCGGGCCCTTCGCCCCCTGATCCGGTCCCCACCGGCGGCCGGTCGCGCTCACTCCGAGCGCGACCGGCCGTTCTTGGCGGTGCGCAGAGCGGGTACTGGTCAGCGCGCGGCGGGTCCTGTCGAGCCGCGCACCACGAGAGTGGTCGCGAGATCGAAGCCGTCGCCCGGAACCTCGTCGCCCGTGACCCGGGCGAGGAGGGCCGCCATCGCGTGATCTCCACCCTCTCGGAGCGGGGATTTGACCGTGGTGAGGGCAGGCGAGGTGAAATCCGCGCCGAAGATGTCGTCGAAGCCGACCACGCTGATGTCGGCGGGGATGCGGATGCCGGTCTCGACGAGCTCCTGCATGAGGCCGATGGCGATGAGGTCGTTGTAGGCGAAGACCGCTGTGGCGCCGCTGTCGCGCACGGCCACGGCGGCGCTGCGCCCGCCGACCACGGTCGGGGCGACGGGTTCGAGGGTCACGAGCTCGATGTGCGCCCATTCGCACCGCTGTGCGAGCAGCTCGCCGCGGCGACGGGCCATCCACGACAGCGCGGGACCGGGCACGTACGCGATGCGGGAGTGCCCGTGCGATCGCAGATGCCGCACCGCTTCGGCGATGCCGTGCTGCACGTCGGGCACGACCGAGAGCACGTCGTCGACGAGACGGTTCACGACGGCGACCGGCTTCTGCCTGGCCAGCGCCGTGATCTGCTCGTCAGACATGCGCGGCGTCGCCAGCAGCAGCCCGTCGACCATGCGCAGCATGCGCTGCGCCCTCTCGTACTCGCGCTCGTCAGACTCCTCCGACTCGGTGAGCACGAGGGTGTATCCGGCGCTGGTGGCAGCCGCCTCGGCCCCGCGGATGACATCGAAGAACACGGGGTTCGTGATGTCGGAGACGACGAGACCGACGATCGACGTGCGCCCGGTCGGCAGCGCTCGAGCCATCGGGTTGACCTGGTAGTTCAGCGTCTCGGCTGCGGCGCGGATCCGGCGCTCGGTGACCGCGTTCACCCGTCCCGGCCGGTTCAGCGCCCGCGACACGGTCGACGGGTTCACGCCGGCGAGCTTCGCGACGTCGTAGATGGTCACGCTCTCCGTCGGAGTCGCGTCGCCCTCGCCGAGGGCATCGACCGCGGTGTCGTCTGCCATGGTCTAGCTCCTCACTGCATCGCCGCGCACCGCGCGGACCGTGCTGTCCTCCAGCCTACGGATTCCGCGGTCGACCGCGGTTCGCATTGCACGCGCGGCGGCATCCGCTTCTCCGAGCACCTGGGCGATCTGTTCCGACGAGCGCCCGTCGCGCACCGCCCAGGCGGCGATCGCGGATGCCGCGGCATCCCCTCGGTCACCAGAGGCGAGCGCGTTCGCGAGCACCGGGACGATGCGCACCGGCAGTTTGTGAGCACCGTCCAACGCGATCTGCGCGAGCCGGTGGCGGATGCGCGGATTCGCGAACCGCGCGCGGGTGGCGGCGATCGCCTCGTCGATCTCCCCGCGCGGCAGCTCACAACTCGCGGCGGCGCTCTGCCAGTAGTCCTCGACGAGTTCGCGCAGTTCGGGGTCGGCGAAAGCGCCCGCGACGTCGTCGAAGCCGCGGAGCAGCCCCTGGTACGCCAGCAGCGAGTGCGCGCCGTTGAGGATGCGGAGCTTGCGCTGCTCGAAGGGCGCGAGATCGCGGGTCGTGCGCACCCCGACCTGATCCCAGGCCGGTCGGGGACCGACGAAGCCCTCCTCGATCACCCACTCGGAGAAGGGCTCCGTCACGACGGTCCCGTGATCGCGGATGCCGGCGATGCGCTCGACCTCGTCGATGTCGGCATCCGTGGTCCGGGGAGTGATCCTGTCGACCATAGAAGAGAGGAAGACGACGTTGTCGTCGATCCAGTCGGCCAGGCGGTGATCGATCGCCATCGCGGCGTCGAACACCACGGCGCGCGTGATGCCGCCGTTGTCGGACAGGTTGTCGCAGCTGATGACGGTGAGCGCTCCCCCGCCCGCAGTCCTCCTCGCCTGCAGGCCCCGCGCGATGCGCGTCGCAGCTGTGCCGTCGCGGTAGCCGGCCTCGGTGATCGTGAGGGTGAGGATGTGGGTGTCGGGGTCGGCCATGGTCGTCTGCCAGGCGTGGGCGTCGGCCCCGTCGTGGACGGAGCGGATGCTGCGCACCTCGCTGATCTCGTCGCCGTCGGCCGCTCGGGTGATGAGTGTGTACGTCCCGCCGCGAGCCTCGAGCAGACGGGCCTGCGTGGCCGATCGCCCGGTGAAGGCGGCGATCCGCCACGGTTCCCCCACTGCGCCGGCGCGGTCGGTGTACCAGGCCTGATGAGCCCGGTGGAAGGCGCCGACGCCCAGGTGCGCGATGGTCGGTGGCATGCGGTCTCCTCATCTCAGCGCCGACGGCGTCGTCGGCACACGACATTCTATGGCAAACGGTTGCCATATCGGAGGGAATGACGGTACGGTCGACTCAGGGACCACGCATCCCCGCACGACCGCAGAAGGACATCATGCCGACCACGAAGATGCATCCGGATCGGCTGTTCCCCAGCGATCCCGCCACCCGCGACATCGCCCGCGAGCTCTACGCCGCGGTCGCCGACGCGCCGATCTGCTCGCCGCACGGCCACGTACCGGCATCCCTGCTCGCCGACAACGAGCCCTTTGCCTCGCCCACCGAGCTGCTCATCACGGGCGACCACTATGTGACGCGGGTCCTGCACGGCGCCGGCATCCCCCTCAGCACTGTGCAGGCGCCGGCGGGAGAGCCGGCTGTCGACCCCCGCGAGGCCTGGCGCGTGCTCGCCGCGCACTGGCATCTGTTCCGCGCGACACCGGTGCAGTACTGGCTGGAGTACCAGCTCGGCGAGGTGTTCGGCGTGACGACCCGTCTCTCCGCCGAGACCGCCGACGCCGTGTACGACGAGGTCGACGAGAAGCTGAGGGACGAGGCGTTCCGCCCTCGCGCCCTGTTCGAGCGCTTCGGCGTCGACGTGCTCGCGACGACGGACGATCCGGCCGATGACCTCGCCGCCCACCGCGCGCTCGCGGCCGATCCGAGCTTCGCGGGTCGCGTGCTGCCGACCTTCCGCGCCGACCGTGTCATGGATCCGTCGGCCCCCGGCTGGCTCGCCGCCGTCGACCGACTGGCCGCGGCATCCGGAATCCCCTGTGACACCTATGAGGGCCTGCTCGCCGCGCTCCGCGCACGCCGCGCGTTCTTCCGCTCCGTAGGCGGAACGTCGAGCGACACCGGTGTGCCCGACGCCTGGGCGATCCCCCTCGACCCGGCGGAGGCTGCTCGCATCCATCACGCCGCCTTCCGCGGGCGCGCCACGGCGGCCGAGGGCGTGGCGTATCGACGCGACATCCTGTATCGCTTGATCGAGATGGCAGCGGATGACGGCATGGTGATGCAGCTGCATCCGGGCGTGCACCGCAACCACCACGCGCCGACCCTCGCCAGGCACGGAGCGGACACCGGCCACGATATGCCTCTGCCGACCGGGTTCACCGAGCCGCTGCGGCAGGCGCTGAACGACTTCGGCACGGGCACGGCTCTGCGGCTCGTGCTCTTCACGGTCGACGAGACCGCGTTCTCCCGCGAGCTCGCACCTCTCGCCGGTTTCTACCCGAGCGTGTACGTCGGGGCCCCGTGGTGGTTCCTCGACACCCCCGACGCCATGGAGCGCTACCGCCGCGCGATCACCGACAGCGCCGGTTTCGCGAAGACCTCGGGCTTCATCGACGACACCAGGGCGTTCTGCTCGATCCCCGCGCGGCACGACATGGCCCGGAGAGCGGATGCCTCGTATCTCGCGTCGCTCGTCGCCACGCATCGCCTCACCGAGGCGGATGCCGCGGAGATCGCCGTCGAACTCGTGAGCCGGATCCCCTACGACACCTTCCGCATCCCGCGCTGAGCCGCGTGGCCCGCGGCCGTGCGTGGCGGGTGCGCGGCCGAGCGTGCGCGAAGATGCCGTCCCCGAATGAAATGGCGACCACAACGCGCACCCCGATACCAGCATCCGATCGCTCTGCCCGAAATCCTGCTCGGGGTGCGCATCAATGCCGCTCGCCGCGCCCGAAGGCGACCACAACACGCACCTCGGTGCCGTGCCAATGCCGCACCGGAGCGAGCGCACAGAGGCGCCGGGCGAGAGCCTCGCCCGGCGCCTCCACCTCAGGTCAGGGCGCGGTCGGGCCGACCTTCGCCGTCGTCAGCGGGGCACGGGTGGCCGCGTTGCTTGTCACCTCGTGCGCACCGACGTCGTAGACGCCTGCCCGCTGGCGGCCCTCGATGTCATCCGTCACCCAGGTGCCGTGGTCGGTCATGAAAGCCGCATTCACGGCGGGGCTCGACGAGCCGATCTTCCACACGCCCGCCGCGTCCTGCGCGAGCTGCGGATTCACCCGCGTGTAGCCCACGGTGGGGATGTTGCCATTGGCAGCCGAACCCCACAGGATGTTGCCGCGCCAGTAGAAGTCCTGCATGAGCGGGACATCGGCGAGCTTGTTGGTGCTGCCCTGGAAGATGTTGTCGACGATCGTCACGTTCCGCGGCTCGACCGTGCGGTGCGTCTCGCCTGCCAGGCCGTTGACGTTGTTCACCACGGTGTTCAGACCGATGCGGATGCGGTCGGGAGCGTCGTACTGCTTGCGCGATTCGGTGCTCTCTCCCACGAAGTGGTCGCGCACCGTGCCGGAGCCGACGACGATCGCACCGTCGATGTTGCTGATGCCGCTCACGTAGTTGTTCATGATGACGTGGTCGTTGCCGTAGATGCGGATGCCGTTGTCGCCGTTCAGGATGTAGTTCGACAGCACCTTGTTGTTGTTGCCGTGACGCAGCACGATGCCGCCCTTGCTGTTGCGGATCGTGTTGTACCTGATGGTGTGACCGCTGGATTTGACCGAGATCGCCTCGGGGTCGCCGTCGGCGTCCTCGAACAGGTTGTACTCCACGATCGCGCCTCCGCTGGAGAGCGCCTTCGGGCTGGTGCCGAGCCGGATCGACTCGCCGCCGTTGCTACCCGCGAAGGTCTGGTCGGAGAAGTAGTTGTGGTGGATGTGCGAGTTCTTCGCGACGGTGTCGGTGCCCGGCCCCTCGATGCCGAGGTAGACGCCGATCGTGCTCTTGCCGTGGAACCAGTTGTACGCGACCTCCGAATCGTCCGAGCGGACGATCAGGTTGTGCTCGGCCGACTGGGCGAAGACGAACTCGTTGCGGATGAAGTCCACCGCCTTGCTGCTCGAGCCCACGTCGATCGTCGTCGACTGGGTGAATTTGAACCCCTGGATGCTGACGTCGTGCACGCCGGAGAAGGAGAAGCTCGATGATCCGGTCAGCGTCACGCCGCCGACGGTCTCGGCCTTGATGGTCACCGGTTCGGATGAGGTCCCCGAAGCGCTGGAGCCGAGACTCACCGCCGAGGAGACGCTATAGCTGCCGTTCTTCAGCACGATCGTGTCACCGGCATCGGAGTTGTTGATCGCGCTCTGCAGCGCCGAGATCGAGGTGACTGTGGTGGTCTGGCCGGTGCTGCCGCCCGGCGTGCCCGGCGTGCCGTAGATCTGGACCTCCCACAGCGAGTAGCCGTAAGCGGTGCCGCGCGCGGTGCCGTGGATCCGCAGGTAGCGGCCGGTGCCGCTCAGGCCCGTGATGTCGTCGGTGCCGCCGTTGCCCGCAGTCTCGTCCTTGAGCGTGGTCCAGTTCGTGCCGTCGGCCGAGATCTGCACGGTGTACTTCGACGCGTACGCCGCTTCCCAGTTCAGCAGCACGCGTGAGACCGTCGCCCCCTCGCCGAGATCGACGGTGATCCACTGGGGGTCGACGCCCTCTTGGCTGGCCCAGCGCGTGGTCGAGGATCCGTCCACCGCGGCGGATGCCGGAAACGCGGACGTCTCCAGCGAGGATGCCGTCACCGGACGCCCCTGCGAGATGAGCGCGTCGGCGAGCGGTCCGACTTCCGCGGCGATCAGCGGACCCGCCTGCCCGGACGGAAGCGCGGGCGCGGCGGATTGCGGGGCAATCTCGGCGGCGCTCGCGGCAGCCGGCACGCAGGTCAGCGCGAGAGTCGCGGCGGCGAGCACCGCGATGGCCCGATGTGTGGTCTTCATCATGCAGTTTCCGATCTTCATTGATGGGGGTAGGGGTTGCTGCGTCAGGATCACGGTGTGACCGTGATGTTCGTGAGCCCGTTCACGGCGCCGGTCACGGTGTTCGAGGCATAGACCTTGTTGGGGTTGCCGGAGCACTTCGACGTCGAGGAGACGAACACGGCGTAGCCGCCGACGTCGCCGAGGTCGGAGTCGTTGCCGCGCCAGATGTTGCCGCATCCGTACCCGGTCAGCGGATTGTGCGTCTCATAGCCGTTCGCGAACGTGCCGGGCGAGGAGAACGTTCCGGTGTTGTCCTCGAAGAGATACCCGTTTCCCTTCACGTCGATCCAGGAGTCTGCCGAGTTCTGACCGGAGAGCCCGGTGCCGTCGAAGCTGTTGCCGCGCACGACTCCGCCCTCGGTGCCCTCTTTGATGTCGATGTGCTCGGCGGCGATGCCGGGCCCGAAGGCGTTGCCGATGACCTGCACCCGATCGGAGCGATCGCGCCCTGAGGAATCGGCGTAGCAGGTGAAGTTCGAGTTCGCCGAGCCGAGGTAGAGGCCCTCACCGTAGCCAGGCTGAGCGAGTCCGGTGCGTGTGATCTCGGAGTTCTTGATGACCCCGTCGGCCGAGGACTTCCGGAAGTGCACGCCTTCGTCTTCGATGTCGCGCACGAGCACGCCGTCGATCGTGACGTGCGTCGCGGTGTCGAGCACGATGCCCTTCTTAGCGTCGGCGACCGTGAGCCCGGTGATATTCCAGTACGAGGCGCCGTAGAGCCAGAGCCCGTACCCCGAGTCCCAGCCGTCTCCCGGGTGCGGGCATCCGTTCAGGGTTCCGCTGGGGCCGTCGTTCGTGATGATGGCGGTGCGAGGGCCGGTGATCGTGATCGGAGCGGATGCCGTGCCCGGCGTCGTCGCGACGAAGCTGCCCTGGTAGGTGCCGGGGGCGAGCCGGATGGTCTGGCCGGGAGTCGCCGCCGTGAGGGCTGTGCTGAGCTGGGCGGCGGTGGAGACGTCGATGACCGTGCCGCCTGTGCCGCCGCCGGGTGTGCCGGCGGTGCCGTAGACCTTGACCTCGTAGAGCGAGTACCCGTATGTCGTGCCGCGGGCGGTGCCATAGATGCGCAGATACCGACCGGTTCCGCTCAGGCCCGTGATGTCATCCGTGCCGCCGTTGCCCGCGGTCTCGTCCTTGAGCGTCGTCCATGACGAACCATCGGCCGAGACCTGCACCTTGTACTTCGACGCGTAGGCCGCCTCCCAGTTCAAGACCACCCGTGACACCGATGCCCCGGCGCCCAGGTCGACCTGAATCCACTGCGGATCCACACCCTCTACGCTCGCCCACCGGGTCGACGACGACCCGTCAAACGCGGCCGACGCCGGGAACGCCGACGTCTCCACAGACGACGCCATCGCCGGGCGCCCCTGCGAGATCAACGACTCGACCGCAGCAGTGACGGCCGCCGCCTCGGCAGGACTCGGAGCGGCGGCGGTTGCAGCCGTCGCGGTCGCCATGCCGAGGGGCAGAGCCAGTGCTGCGGCGGCGCACACAGCGAGCAGCCGTCGGTGGAATGTGGTGCGTGCGTGTGACATCGTCGTCTCCTGCGCGTTCGGAAGAGCATCCGACAGGGCCGGTCGGCCCTGTTCGTAAAACTTCTTACCATTACTTGATCATGACGCGCCAGCGCTTTTGGCAAACGCTTGCCAGATCGAGTGGAATCACTCTATGCCACGAGATCGCTCCCACGCCAGCACCGGGAGCGGAGGCGATCTCCGGTGCAGATGTGCGACCATGGCCCCGAGCGCACGAGGAGGTGACCCGATGCAACGAGATGCGGCTGAGCGCCGACGCGACCACGTCGTGATCGCGGTCACCCTCTACGTGTTCATCTCTCTGACGGCCGGGCTCTTCACGTTCATGCGGGGCTTCGAGTTCACGGGATGCAGCGGCAGCTGCGACCTCCCAGTGATGGGCTGCGCGAGAATCCTCTTCCTGTTGGCGGACATCGGGCTGCTGGCTCTGGTCCTGCCGACCCTGCTGATCCTCGGGCTGCTCCGTCGCCCCGTCCTCTGGCTCGCAGTGTCAGCGCTCATCGCAATCAGCGCGCTGGCTATCGCCTCGAACGTCGTGTTCACCGTGGCTCAGGCCACGGGCAACAGCTGACGACTACGCGCCGAGATACCCCCGCAGGCTCGCGGCCTCTGATGCGAGCATCGCCGGGTCGTCGCCGGGCACGAACTCCAGCAGCGCATCGCGGGGCGGGTTCTCAGCCGCGGAGGCCTCGACGAAGAACCGCGTCCACAGGGCGTCCCTGGCGCGCAACGGCAGACGCTCCTTGCTCGGCCACCAGGAGAAGACATGGGCGGCGCTGGTGTGCGCGCCGAGGGCGCGATAGTCGTCGAGCACGGCGTCGACGGATGCCGCGACGGTCGGCTGCCAATAAGTGCGCAGATGTGGGCTCGCGACCTCGTCGAGCAGGCGGAGCGTGGCCAGAGCCGTCGCCGCGAGAGTGCCGGAGTGGAACTCCAGGGCGAGCTCGATGCCCCGCTCCCCCGCTTCGGCCGCCGCGGACCGCAGACGATCCACGGTCTGCGCCCAGTCGGCATCCGTCGCCTCGGCCGCGTCCACGGAACCTGCCCAGATGCGCACCCGATCTGCGCCGAGCGCTTCCGCGCTGTCGAGGATCGGCGTGAGCTCCTCGTCGGTCCCGGCACGGAAGTACGAGCCGTAGGAGGCGACGGCGAGACCGGCATCCGTCGTCGCCTGGGCGACCTGCTCGGCACGCGTGACGTCACCCGGCGGCACGTGCACGTCGCCGCCCCACTCGATGGCCTCGAGCCCGGCGGATGCGGCGAGCGCGACGATCTCCTCTGGCGCGAGCGCGCGGAACGTCACCGAGCAGAGGCCTGGACGGATCGCGATCATGTGTTCATCCTGTCTGTTTTCCGGTCGGGTCGGAAGCCGGGCGGATCGGGTCCACGTTCGTCTCGCTTCGCTCGCTCAACGACCAGATCCCTCCGGTCGTTGAGCGAGGAGCGAAGCGACGAGACGAAACGCGATCCGGGAGCCGTTCTCAGCGCAGGTGCGGGGAGACCGCGGAGCCGAAGGTCTCGGCGGTGCGCCGGACGACGTGCTCCGGAGCATCCGCCCAGATGTCGGCGTTGAAGATCTCGACCTCGATGTCGCGGTCATATCCCGTCGCGATCACGGCCTTCGTGAGCGAGCCGAAGTCGATGACGCCGTCGCCCGTGTAGTGCCGCGACAAAAGCACGTCGGCGGCGAGCGGGGTCTTCCAGTCGCACACCTGATAGG
The DNA here is from genome assembly GCF_030816295.1 of Microbacterium natoriense. Lineage (NCBI taxonomy): Bacteria > Bacillati > Actinomycetota > Actinomycetes > Micrococcales > Microbacteriaceae > Microbacterium > Microbacterium natoriense. The sequence goes on from NZ_JAUSXV010000001.1 coordinate 3,972,367, forward strand.
TCGCGATGCGCCCTTCTCGCCCTGCGCGGGCGATCTGATCGAGCACCTGTGGGTCCCACCAGATGTGAAAGGTGTCGACCGCGGCGCCCACCACCGCGGAATCGAAGTCGGCCGCGATGTCGAGCGCCTGGCCGAGCGTCGAGACGACGGCGCGATCGGAGGCGTACATGGGGTGCAGCGGCTCGATCGCCAGGGTCACTCCGGCTTCTTCCGCGAACGGCGCCAGGGCGCCGATCGCGTCGCGGACCCGCTCACGCGCGCCGATGAGGTCGCGCGATCCCGCCGGCAGGCCTCCCGCGACGAGAACGAGAACGGCCGTCGAGCCGTCGGCTCCGGCGGCCGCGAGCGTCGCAGTCTCCTCGATGGCGCGACGGTTGTCGTCGAGAGCCGCGACCCGCTCCGGCCCCTCAGGCAGCGTGAAGAACCCGCCACGGCAGTGCGTCGTGAAGCGAAGCCCCGAGTCGGCCAGCATCTGCGCCGCCACGTCGAGGCCCACCTCGTTCACCGGTTCGCGCCAGAGTCCGATGGCCTGGATACCGGCATCCGCGGTGACCCGCAGGGCCGTCTCCAGGTCCGCGTGCTTGATCGTGGCCTGATTGATCGACAGGCGGGGGTCGACGCTCATGCGTCCACCCCGTTCAGGCGCAGCATCCCGTGCCAGCGCTCACGCGCGAGCTCTGGTTGCTCCAGGGCGAGCGACGCGTTCGCGAGCTCGACGATGCGGCTCAGATGCGGAAGGCTCCGCGCCGAGTGCAGGCCGCCGACCATCTGGAAGGCGGGCTGGTGTCCGTTGAGCCAGGCGAGGAACGCGACGCCCGTCTTGTAATAGAACGTGGGAGCGGCGAACACCTGGCGACTGAGCTCCTCGGTCGGTCCGAGGATCTCGAGGTAGCGGGCGGGGTCGCCGGCATCCAGCGCCTGGATCGCCGCCGAGGCGACCGGCGTGATCGCGGCGAAGGCGCCGAGCAGTGCGTCGGAGTGCCCGCGCGCCGGCCCGCCGAGTTCACGTGTTGTCGCCGACTGCACGGCCTGTTCGTGCGAAGTTCCCGTGCTCTCGGCGAGATCACGTGCTGTCGATGCAGAGGAAGGAATCTGATCGCCGCCGATGAGCGAGACGTAGTTGAAGTCGTCGCCCGTGAACATCCGCACACCCTGACCCGAATCGGCAGAGGGCAGCTGCGAGCGCACCGAGATCTCGGACTCGGCGTTCAGCAGGCTCATCTTCACACCTGCGACCTTGTCGGGATTCTCGCCGATGATGTCGAGCAGGACTGCGGATGCCGTCTGCCAGTCGTCCGCGCCGAAATAGCCGGCCAGCTCCGGATCGAATGCCGTGCCCAGCCAGTGCAGCACGACCGGCACTGTCGCCGAATCGAGCACCGTGCGATACACGCGCCGGTAGTCGTCGGCCGACGACGCGACCCGTGCCAGGTGACGGGACGCCATGAGCACGGGCCCCGCGCCCTGCTCCTCCGCGAAGTGCAGCTGCTCCTTGTAGGCGTCGATCACCGCGTCGAGAGAGATGTGCGACTCGAGAACGTGGTCGGTGTTGACGCCGACGACGACCGATCCGCCCTCCTCACGGGCGACCTCGGCGCTGCGAGCGATGAGCTCGCGCGTCGCTGCGGCGTCGAGTCCCATGTTGCGCTGCGCGGTGTCCATGGCGTCGGCCACACCCAGGCCCCACGAGTACACGTTGCGACGGAACGCGAGCGTCGAGTCCCAGTCGATGTCGGCGGGCTGGCCAGGGGTGTTGTCGGCGTGCACCTTCGGCACCACGTGAGCTGCAGCGTAGGCGACGCGGCTCTGCAGAGCGGATGCCGGGCGCGAGTAGCCTCCGGAGTCGTTCAGCGGAGCATCCGCCACCGCCCCGTCGGCGGCGAGAAGTCGGAGCGCGCCCATCAGAGCGACAGCTGCTCGATCGCGACCTTGCGGCCTTCGGCGCTCGACGTCAGCCCCGCCTCGGCGAACTGCACGCCCTTCGCTCCGGCGAGCAGGTCGAACGGGTATTCGGTGCCCGAGACATACGAGACGAGGTACTCCTGCCACTGCTGACGGAAGCCGTTGAGGAAGACGTCGTTCGTGGGCACCTTCTGCCAGTCGGCGTCGTAGTCGTGGCCGTCTTCGAGGTCGGGATTCCACACTGGCTTCGGCGTGGCGTTGCGGGGCTGGATCTTGGCGCCGAACAGTCCGACGACGGCCGATCCGTGGGTGCCGTCGACCTGGAACTCGACGAGCTCGTCACGGTTCACGCGCACGGTCCAGGACGAGTTGATCTCGGCGATGATGCCGCCCTCGAGCTCGAAGATGCCGTAGGCCGCGTCTTCGGCGGTCGCGGTGTAGTGCTCGCCCTTCTCGTCCCATCGATCAGCGATGTGCACCGCAGCCTGCGCGTAGACGCTCTTGACCTCGCCGAACAGGTTCTCGAGCACGTAGTTCCAGTGCGGGAACATGTCGGAGATGATGCCGCCGCCGTCTTCCGTGCGGTAGTTCCAGCTCGGGCGCTGCGCGGGCTGCCAGTCGCCCTCGAACACCCAGTAGCCGAACTCCCCGCGGACGGACAGGATGCGGCCGAAGAAGCCCGAGTCGATCAGGCGCTTGAGCTTCTGCAGACCCGGCAGGTAGAGCTTGTCGTGCACGACGCCGGTCTTGACACCTGCCGTCTTGGCGAGGCGTGCGAGTTCGAGGGCTTCCTCGAGGGATTCGGCGGTGGGCTTCTCGGTGTAGATGGCTTTGCCCGCTGCGATGGCCTTGCGGATGGCGGATGCGCGCGCCTTCGTGACGAGGAAGTCGGCGTAGATCTCCCACTTCGGGTCGGCGAGGGCCGCGTCGAGGTCGGTCGTGTAGTCGTCGATGCCATGGAGGGCCGCGAGTTCGGCGAGCTTCGCCTCGTTGCGCCCGACCAGGATCGGCTTGACCGTGACACGAGTGCCGTCGGGAAGCTCGATGCCGCCCTCCTCGCGGATCGCGAGGATCGAGCGCACGAGGTGCTGGCGGTAGCCCATGCGTCCGGAGACGCCGTTCATGATGATCCCGATCTCGCGGGTCGTCGCCTGTGACATTGCTGGTCCGTTCTCTGGGAAGCTGTCGCGCGACCCGATCGGGTAAGCGCTTTCCGACAGCATGGCACGGAAGTCGTCGAGCATGCAAGCGCGCGTGGAGGTTCGGCGTGAACTCCCACTTCCCACGTGACTTCCGGCTTCCGCCGTGAACTCACGCATGGCACGGTGGGTCTCGCGACGGATGCCGGACCTCACGCTCGCGCGCGTGCCCGCAGTTCCCAGGAACGCGCGCCGGACCGCGGCGCGAACAGGATGCGCGACACCTCCGCGCCCCAGGAGCGTTCGAGGTGCGGGTCCCCGGCGGCACGCGTCTTGACCTCGACGTCGGCAGCGTCATGCGCGAGCAGCAGCGAACGCGATCCGTGGCGCCCTGGCACCAGAACACCCTCGCCGATCCGCTCGGGGACCCCGGCGCACACGACCGAGATACGGGTGCCCTCGGCGCCGACCGCGGCTCCCTCGTCGCGCACGACCAGCTCGCCGTCGCGGAGGCGGATCTCCCGCGTCCACTGGCGATCGGCGCCGACCGGCCACGCATAGGCCGCGCTCAGGTCGATCGACCAGCCGTCGTCGAGCGACCTCATCGGCGCCTCCCACTGTCGGCCAGGCTGCTGCTCGAGCCCGTGCGGGTGCGGGAGACTGTGCCAGGCGCTGCCCAGGTACCACAGGGAGTACCGCTGATCCGAGAACGTCGTGGCCGTGTACACGCCTCGGCCGAGGTCGGCGAGCAGCGGGACGCCGTCCACCGCGACCGCGACGGATCCGAGATCGTTGTGATTGTGGCTCTCGGCGTTGTGCCCCGCCTTGGCGATGACGGCGAGCCCGCCGCTGTCGCCCGCATGCTCGCGCCGGATGCCGACGGCGATCGAGGCGAACTCGACCTGCGCGGGAAACGGCGCCCGGCGCGGTGCCGTCGCCCTCCATCGCGCATCGAACGACTCGGCGACCATGCGCCCGATCCCGCCGATCGTGTCAGCCTCCAACCCGAGGATCGTTCCTTCGCGTCGTCGGCCGGCGGCGAAGGCGGCCGTGTCGTCGAGGCCGCACAGGCGGGCGGCGCGGAACAGCGAATGCCAGGGCGCATCGGCGCCGATGCGCGCTTCGGCGTCGGAGTAGCTCGCGACCCAGTCGTCTCCCAGCAGCATCCGCTCGGGAAAGCGAGCGAGTTCGCGCAGGCCGCCGAGTGCTCCCTCGGCGATCGCCGCTCCGATCGCCCCGACAGAGACGGCGTCGAGAAGCGCCAGGGCGTCGAAGGCCCGCCCGGCTCCCTGCCACCAGTACGCGAACCCCTCGTCGATGCCGCCGTCTGCGGGAAGCTGCGCGAGATATCGATCGACGCCGTCGACGCATCTGTCGAGCACCTGCCGACGGCGTTCTCCGTCGGTGAAAACGAGGGCGGCGGGGATGACATTGCCGACGATCCACGCCAGCCAGTTATTGATCTCGCGGTTCTCCCACCACCAGTCGTGGCGATCCATCAGGGGCGACAGGATGCGGCGTTCGACCTCCGATCGCAGTCGTGGAATCAGGCCCGGCACGTCGGTCTCGAGCGCGTCACCGAGGACGAGGGCCGCCCATCCGGCGAGCGCCGCGGCCTCCCCCGCCCCCAGATCGAGATACGGGCGGGCGATGTCGGTGGCCATCAGCCCGCGGGAGAACGAGTCGTCGTGTGCGGACCAGCACCAGGTGGACTGCTCGCACAGGGTCCACAGGCCGTCGGCGGCCTCGAACACGCGGGCCGACGTGGGATCGATCCCCGCTGCGAGAACGGCGATGCGGATGCGGCGCTTGTGCGCGAAGTCGACGTCCTCGTATGCGCGGCGGTCGCCTGTCCGTCCGAAGGCCGACCACTGCGACAGTCGAGGAAGGATCCACGGCGTGCCGCTCTCCGCATCGGCGGCCGCGAGGATCAGGTCGCGGGCCTCGGGGGCGATCGACTTCCAGCCCTCGCGGTCGGAGACTGACGGAACCAGAACCGGCAGGTCGTCTGCGTGCGCCGCCTGCCAGATCCCTCGCAGGGCTCCGCGCTCGATCAGACCGCCGCACGTCCGGACGCCGGTCTCCGCCCCGCCGTTCATGCCAGTCCGGCCCCGCTGCGAGGCGCCGCGTCGAGGCGCCGCGTCCGGCCGAGACGGGCCGCGGGTTCGGGTCGATGAACGCCACGCGGCCGGTACCCGAGGGCGTCCGAGATGCCGAGCAGGTCGCTGAGATACCACACGATCGCGAGCCACATCTCGGTGCCCTGAAGCCCGGGTTCGGTCGCGACCAACCCCTGACTCACCGGAGACGGCTCGCGGAATGAGAAGCCGGCATCGGGGACCCACGTTCGCAGAGCGTCCCATAGAAGACGCGTCGCGAGCTCCTGCACCTCCGCCGCGCGGTGCCCCGTGCCGCGGGTGAGCCAGAGCGGATGCACGATGTCGAGCACGTTGCACGCGTCACGTGCGCCCGGTGAGAACCAGCGGGGTTCGCGCGCGTGGCGGAGGACCGTGTCGACCACGCGCTCCGGATGCGGCACGGAAACTCCGAACTGGGCGAACGTGCCTCGCGAGGCCCGGTAGAAGCCGTTGACGACCGGGAGCAGACCGCGGTCGGGCGTCGCCGATCCCCACATTCCCGTGTGCGGATCCGCGTTCAACAGGAGCCAGCCGAACAGCGCCTCCTCGACACCCGCCAGCACTGCCGCTCCTGCGCTCTTCTCCCACAGCAGCGCAGTCCCGAAGGCGTCGACGTGGTGACCGGCCGTCCAGGCGTCACTGTCCCACGGCAGGCTCTCGCAGAGATCGACGACCCGTTGCGGCGTCGCGTCGGTGACCCAGGTGAGCATCGCGGGGAACTCGGAGCCCAGCAGCTCGAGCGCGTATCCCACGCTCAGCACGTGATAGGCGACGTCGTCATGCGAGAAGTCCAGGCCCTCGAGCTGCCGGCCGTCAGGCCCGAGCGGCGCGACCGTGCCGGTCTCGGCGTTCTGCCACCCCTGCAGGAGGGCGATGTGCTCGGATCGCTGGCGCTGCGGCGGCACCGCACCGAGCAGCAGATCCGCGATCTCGATCGCGTCGGCCTGGGCGCGCACCGTGGGGGCAGCACCCGGACGGTCGGCGAACAGCATCCGCTCTTCGTTCCATGTTCGGTCGAGGATCGCGGCGGCCTCGCCGCGTGCGCGGGCGCCGAACTGCGCGACGCGCTCCGCCAGACCAGCAGCAGCAACCGACGCGGGGCCGCTCGCCGGCTCGACACGCCAGCGGATGAACTTCGCAGGATTTCCGCCGACGATCGCGCCGGCCGCGACGTCCTTGGTGACGACCGCGCCGGCCGCCAGCACGGAATGCGAGCCGACGGTGACGCCGTCGAGGATCACGACGTGCGAACCGATCCAGACATCGTCGCCGATCGTGATGCCCTGCGCCGTCAGAGGCTGGCGGAACACCGGCGTGCCCGGCTCCATCGAGTGATTGAAGCCGAGGATCGAGGTGTGGGCGCCGATGCGCACGGCGTCGCCCAGGGTCACTCGGCCACGGATGACGGTGTACGCATTGATGCTGCAATCGGCGCCGGTGACGAGCTCGCCGGTCAGGTACGCCCCGGCCGCGATGTACGTGCGGTCACCGAGCCGGAGGACGTCGTGATCGACGGACGCCAGATCGGAGACGAAGCACTGCGCGCCGAGCTCGCGATCGGCGCGCCCGTCGACGAGAGCCCGCAGACGTCGACGCTGCGCCTCCTGTCGTTCGGAGTCGGCGTCGCGCCAGAAGCTCCAGGGCGAGAACTCCTGCGGATCGACCGGGGCGGTGTTCACGCGCTGAGCTCCATGTCGGGCTGCGTGATCACCTGCGACAGAGCTCCTCCACGCAGCAGCGTCTCGACGTCGTCGAGCGCCGAGTCCGCGAGCCGGCGCGCCTCGGTGCCCATGGACCCTGCGATGTGCGGGGTGAGCGCGACGTTCGGCAGCGCCCGCAGCGGTGAGTCCGCCGGCAGCGGGTCGGGTTCGGTCACGTCGAGCACGGCGTCCAGTCGCCCTGAGGCGCATTCGTCGAACAGGGCGTCGTGGTCGAGGATCCAACCGCGTGCCGTGTTGATCACGGTGGCGCCGTCGCGCAGGGTCGCGAGCTGCGGTCTGCCGATCATGTGGTGGGTCTCGGGGAGCGCCGGGGCGTGCAGCGACAGCACGTCGACGCGCCCGAGCAGCGTCTCGAGCGAGACGAGCTCGGCACCTGCGGCGGCGACGACCTCCGGCGGGACGAAGGGGTCGGACACGAGGATGTGCACGTCGTCGAGCTGGCGCAGCATCCTCACCACCCGTCGCCCGATCCGCGAGAAGCCGACGATGCCGACCGTGCGGCCGACGCTGCCATACTTCGGCGAGCCCACCAGGTCGCCCCAACCCAGCACCTCTGCGGGCGTGCGCATGTGCACGAAGGCGCGCTTGAACGCGAGGATGATCGACGCGAACGTGTACTCGGCGACGGGCACCGCGTTGGCATCGGCCGCCGAGGTCACGGTGATGCCGCGCTCCCAGAGCTCATCGGAGACGAGACCCTGCACGCTCCCCGCGGCATGCACCACGGCGCGCAGCCGCGGCATGCGGTCGAGCAGGTCGGCGTCGAGTCGCGGCGCGCCCCACGAGGTCAGCAGGATCTCGGTGTCTGCGAGGTCGCCGTCGTCGATCGGCAGCGGCGCAGACGAGGTGAGGGCGCGCAGGCGCTCGAGGCGGGGGGCGTCGAACAGCAGATCGAAGACCTCGGGACTCATCGCCGTGCGCACCCTCACGCGCGCACCTCTTCGAGATCGAGGACCGGGCGCAGCGTGTAGCGGCCGTTCGCCCAAGCCACGTACAGCGCAGGGGCGCAGGTGAGCCCGATCGCGATCGCGGGCATGGTGGTGAACAGCGCGAACTGCACGCTCAGCACCGCGAACGAGAGCGCGGTCAGATACCAGCGCCGCACGCTCAGGTAGAGCGCCGCCTTGACGATGTCGCGCAGGCGCGCCTGCGGCGCCTCGGCGAGCGCGACCAGGGCGACGAGTGCCGTGGCCACGGCGATCACCGTGAGAAGCGCGAGCACGGGGACCACGACGACGGATGCCGGCAGCGCCGCCACCGCGCGAACGTCGACGAGCAGGACGACGACGGATGCCGCGGCCGCGGCGCCGATCAGCATCCCCTTGCGCCAGGTCGCCCTCCAGCCGCGCAGGAACGACCGCACCACCTGCGGCTCACCACGTCCGAACTCGCGGAACGCGGCGAACGCGCCTGTCAGCGCCGGGGCTGACAGCGGCGCGGCGAGAGCCAGCAACGGCCACGACAGTCCCGGGTCGGTCGTGATCAGCAGCACCACGAACGGGGACGCCGCGACGAGCACGAGGAAGTTCGTCATCAGGCCGAGGTAGACGACGCCCAGGATCGTGGCCCAGGTGTCGTGCGAGATGCGTGTCATCGGTCAGCCCTTCATCCCGCTGGTGGCGATGCCCTCGACGAAGTACTTCTGGCCGAGCAGGAAGATGATCGCGATCGGCAGGACCGAGATCGTCAGACCTGCGAACAGCAGCGCGTAGTTGGTGTCGAACAGATTCGAGACGAAGCTCTTGAGGCCGAGTTGGATCGTCCACAGATCGGGGTTGCGCAGATAGATCAGCGGCCCGAGATAGTCGTTCCAGGTGTTCACGAAGGTCAGCAGGGTGAGGCTCGCGATCGCCGGGATCGACAGCGGCAGCATGATGCGACGCCAGATCCCGTACTCGCTGAGCCCGTCGAGGCGGGCGGCTTCGCTGAGCTCCTCGGGGATCGTCTCGTAGTACTGCTTCATGAGGAACACGCCGAAGGCGCCGAACGCCTGCAGCAGGATGATCGCCCACAGCGTGTTCGAGACCTTGAGGTTCGACAGCAGGATGAACTGCGGGATCATGTACGACTGCCACGGCACCGCGATCGTGCCGATGTAGGCGAGGAACAGGATGTCGCGGCCGGCGAAGCGCATGCGGGCGAAGCCGTAGGCGGCGAACGACCCGGTGAGCACCTGGAGGAAGGTGACGCTGACCGCGAGGAACAGCGTGTTGCGGATCCAGACGAGCATGTTCGACTTCGTCCAGATGTCGACGTAGTTCTGCCAGACGAACGTCTCGGGCACCCAGACGACGGGCACGGAGAAGACCTCGTTGGCGTTCTTCAGCGAGCTCATCACCATCCAGGCGAAGGGGGCGAGCAGGCCGATGGCCGCGATGATCAGGGCGATGTAGCCGACGATGCGTCCGGCGGTGCGACCCGCGCGCACGCGGCCGGCGGGGGCGGGCGCGCTGAGCTTTCGCAGCGTGCCCCCGGTGACGAGAACCTGTGTCTCGGTCATCATGCGCTCCGCTTCTTGTTCCAGAGGAACTGGCCGATGGTGACGAGGATGCAGAGGAAGAACAGTGCGACGGCCGCCGCGGATGCGTAGCCGAACTGCGATTCCTCGAAGCCCTTCTTGTAGATGAACTGCGACAGGACGAGCGTCGACTGCCCGGGGCCGCCGTCGGTCATCACGAGGATCAGGTCGAAGATCTTGAAGGAGTTGATCGTGAGCATCACGGTGACGAAGAACATCGTCGGCCGCAGGCACGGCAGCGTGACGTTGACGAAGCGCTGCCACACGCTCGCACCGTCCACCCTGGCTGCCTCGTGCAACTCACGCGGCACGGTCTGGAGCCCCGCGAGGAACAGGATCATGTAGTACCCCATGTCGCGCCAGGTGCTGACGATGACCACTGCGGGCATCGCCCACTCCGACGAGGTGAGCCACCCCGGGGGTGAGGAGATGCCGATCGTGCGGAGGATCTCGTTGATGGGTCCGTAGTCGGGGCTGAAGAGCAGATTCCACACGACGGCGATCGCGACGATCGAGGTGATGTAGGGGAAGAACGCGGCGGTGCGGAAGAAGGCGACACCGCGGAGCTTGTTGTTCAGCAGCAGCGCGAGTCCCAGCGAGACGACGATCGTCAGCGGGATGTGCATGACCGAGTAGTACAGCGTGTTGAGGAACGCGATGCGGAAGCTGCCGTCGCCGACCAGGCGCTGGAAGTTCGCCAACCCCACCCAGTCGGCCTTGCCGAAGACGTTCCAGTTCGTGAACGCCATGTAGAAGAGGATCAGCACCGGCAGCAGGGTGAGGAACCCGAATCCGATGAAGTTCGGCAGGATGAAGCTCCAGCCGATCAGTGCGTTGCGGCGACGCAGCGCCGAACGGCGCCGGGGCGGCGTGGCCGGCCGCACGTCCGTGCCGTGGGGCGGGGCCTCGGTGATGGTCATGTCTCTCGTCTCCTGTGTGCGGCGTGGGGTGCCTGCTCGGGGGCCGGCCGTCGGCCGGCCCCCGAGAGGATCAGCCGACTTCGTTCTTCACGCGGTCTTCAGCCGTCTTGATCGCGTCGTCGATCGACGCCGAGCCCGACATGACGGCGGTGTGCAGGTCTGCGAGGATGCCCTGGATCGTCGCCGTCTTGCTCGACGTCGGGTTCTCGGGGAGGACCTTGTGGGTGGACCACGCGAACTTCGAGAGCTCGTCGGACGGCGCACCCTCGACGGCGAAGTAGCTGTCGACCACGGCGTCGTTCGTCAGAGCCGGCGTGATGCCGATCTCGGCGAGCGCCTGCGCGCCCTCCTCCGACGCGGCGAACTCGAGGAACTGCTTGGCCGCATCGGCCTTCGCGCCGTCGATGTTCGCGTTGATGCCGAAGCCGGTCGGGTCGCCGAAGGTCACCGGGGTGTTGTCGGTGCCCGCGGTCTTGGCGTCGAGCTGCGGTGCAGGAGCGATGCCCCATTCGAAGTCGTTCGCGTCTCCCGACGCCTGCTGCGCGATCAGGGTCGCCGTGTACCACGTGCCCATCAGCATCATCGCGGCCTTCTGGGTGCCGAACTCACCCTGGTAGGTGAGCTGGTTGGCGGTGGAGGTGTTGAAGTCGACCTGGTCTCCTGCGTCCTGCAGCGCCAGCGTGTTGTCGTAGTAGTCCTTGAAGTTGCCGTAGTCGCCGTCGAGGACGCTGGTGCCGGTCTGCGCGTTCGCGAAGCCCTGCACGGTGGACTGCCAGCGGTGCAGGTACGCGCCCTTCACGGTGTCGGTGGTCAGGGCCGCAGCCGCGTCGGCGTAGTCGTCCCAGGTCCACGAGCCGTCCGGGTATTCGACGCCTGCTGCGTCGAACAGATCCTTGTCGTAGAAGAGCACCCAGGAGTCCTGCCGGTAGGGCACCGCATACGAGGCGCCGTCGACCTTGTAGGAGTCGGCGCCGCTGATGCCGTCGGGGAGCTTCACGTCGGAGACGTCGAGAAGCTGACCGCCCTCCTGGAAGGTGGTGACGTACTTGACCTCCTTCTGGGTGATGATGTCGGGGCCGGACCCGGCGGCGAGGTCGGCGGTGACGAGAGTGTTGTACTCGGCGGCGTCGTACTCCTTGAGTTCGATCGTGACGTTCGGGTGCTCCTTCGTGAAGGCGTCGGCGAGCGTCTGGAACTCCGGGGTGGTGTCGATGCTCCACCCGGAGAGCGTCAGAGTGATGGGCGCGTCGGGGTCGGCGCTCTCAGCGGCATCGGTGCCGCCCGAGCAGCCGGCGAGGGCCAGGGCCGCGACTGCGGCGATGCTGCCGGCGGCGAGGATCTTGCGGTTCATGAGGGTACTGCTCCTTTGCAATTGCGGGTAGGTGCGTCCGGCTCAGACGAGCCGGTGCATGGTGGTGGTGGAGTCGGGCCAGGTGATGACGGCGTCTGCGCCGTCGATGCGGACGGAAGGGTCGGATTCCGGGACGCGGTCCGACAGGTGCAGCGCCGAGGCGATCCACTCGCCGGTCGCGACCGGGTAGGTGAGGACGGGGACGGATGCCGCGGCGCCGAGCGGGCTCGCGTCGCGGCGGGACTCGGTCGACGCCGCACCTCCCGGCGTGAGTGCGACGATCGTGCTGCAGCGGTCGTCGGTGAACGCGGCGGCGCGTCGGTCAGACACCGAGACCTCGACGGCGTCGGCCGCGATCGCCCAGCCGCCGATGCGCAGCGCGGTGGCTGCGGCATCCTCCTCGATCGTGTCGATGCGCACGAGGCGGACCTCCCATGCACCCCGCACGATCGACCACGTCGTGACGGTGCCGGCGATCTCGACCTCACCCGTGATGCCGGAGCCGTGCCTGGTCTGTGTGGCGGCCGGGGCGATCCAGTGCGCGGTCGCGGTGGACCCGGCGATCGCGGCGTCTTCGTCGATGCGGATGCCGTTCACGCTCATGCCGGCGCGATGACTCGCGCGGCCGTCGGCGTGCAGAAGCGCGACCGACTGCTCGAGCGGCTCGGCCCAGGCGTCGCCGTTCAGCAGCGGGCTCGCGGCAGTCGAGTAGCCCAGGCGAGCGTACAGGGGCGAGTCGCCGACGAGGTTGCCGGGGTGCGCGTGATCGGCGCCGTGGTTGATCACCCGCACGATGCCGTCATCCGCGGTGGTCGAGATGATCCATGCCGGAGAGAGGGCGACGCGCAGAGTGTCGGCGGTCTCGGACGGGAGCAGCGCCTGCGGAGCAGACCACACCGGGTGGTCTTCGGGCAGGGCGAGGCCGAGAAGCCCCTTCGCCGCCCAGTAGGGAGAGCCGGTGCCCGAGTAGTTCTGTGCGAGGCGACGCCATTCCTCGTGCCAGCCGAGGTCGAGCAGCCCGTCGCGGTTCGGGACGCCGTGCGCCGCGAAATGGCGGACGATGCCGGATGCGGCTCTACGCAACTGACCTGCGGGAACCAACGGCACCTCGGCGATGATGCCGGCCCAGTAGGGGGCGGCCGCGGCGAAGCGGTAGACGAGGCTGCGACCCTGGATGAGCGGTGAGCCGTCGGCTCCGACTAGAGCGATCGCGTCCTGCAGGAAGGCGTCGAGACGCGCGACGTCGTCCGGGGTCCGGCCTTTCGCGAGTTCGGCCGCTCCCTGCATGCGCGCCCACAGCACGGGGTACAGGTGCAGCGCCCACCCGACGTAGTGGTCGTAGGAGCGTTCGTCTCCGTCGGAGATCCAACCGCCCTCCCGCACGAAGGAGTCGTGAAGCGCGAGGTCGTCGTCGATGTCGGTCTGCGACCATGGGCCGCCCACCGATCGCAGGAACGTCTGCACGACGACGCGGAACCACAGCCAGTTGTTGCGCGGGTAGGTGTCGTCTCCGACCACCGGGGCGAGATAGTCGATCACCCGCCGCTGGGTCAGCCCGTCGAGGCGGTCCCAGATCCACGGACGGGTCATGTCGAGGATGAGTGCCAGGGAGGCGGCTTCGACCTTCGCCTGTGCATGCTCGTCGAGGCGCACCCAGCGGTCGGCCCCGTCGGGGTCGACGCCTGCGACGATGCCCCGCGAGGAGAAGTCGATCAGGTCGTCGACGCCCTCGCCGCGCGCGCCCGTGATGCGGAAGCCTGCGAGCAGAAGCGTGCGCATGAACCCCTCGAGCCCGTCGACGTCGACGCCGTAGCCGCCCGATGCACCCGGGAGAGTGATGCGCGCACCGTTCTCCGATGCCCAGGGGCGAACAGCCGCGAGCAGTCCGTCGGCGTACGCGACGAGATCGTCACGGGTCCATTCCGCGTCGACGTGCAGGCTCTTCGCCGCTTCGCCGGGGGGCACGATCGCCACAGACTTCTCCTTTGAACACTGCTGTGATGGACGCGTCCGGCGCTTCTCCGTTCGCGATCGTTTGGAGATTATCATCCTGTTTCGATCAAGACAACTCTCGAATTAATCGTGTTCGATCATTTTCGATCAGCTATGCTGATTCCATGACCGATCAGCAACACGTGCCCCTGGCGCCGGCGCGCCATGCGCACATCCTCGCCGCTCTGGCACGCGACGGAATCGTCCGGGTCTCGCAACTCACCGAAGAACTCGGTGTCGCCCCGGTCACCCTTCGTCGAGATCTGCAGCAGCTCGAGGAGGAGGGCAGGCTCGAGCGGGTGCACGGCGGAGCAGTGCCGGCATCCACCCCCGCCCTGACCGGGGTCGCCGCCCCAGCGACCGGCGGAGCCATCGCCGTGCTGGTCCCCTCGCTCGCGTACTACTGGCCCGGCGTCTTCCGCGGCATGGAGGCCGAGGCGCAGCGCCGGGGCCTGCGCCTGGTGCTCCGCGGGGCCTCGTACGAGTTGCAGGACGAGCGACCGGTCCTGGAGCGCCTCGTGGCATCGGATGACATCCGGGGCCTGATCGTGGCCCCGAACCCCGACGCCGCCCACGCGCAGGACGTGGTGCAGTGGCTCGCCTCCTCCGACATCCCCAGCGTGTTCGTCGAGCGCGATGCGGTCGTGCTCCCCGGGCGAGAACCGGTCGAGAGCGTCACGACCGACCACGCGTTCGGCGCCGTGCTCGCTGCCAGACACCTTGCGGAACTGGGCCACCGACGGCTCGGCCTGATCGTCTCGCGCGACTCCCCCACCGGCCGCAAGGTCGTGAAGGGGTGGGCGGCTGCGTGCGAGGAACTCGAACTGGGCGCCGACGCCCACTTCGAGAGCCTGATCCCCGATCGCAACGTCCCCGGCTTCACCTCGGCCGTGAACGCCGCGATCGACACCGCGCTCGAGAAGGGCGCGACCGGGCTGCTCATCCACCCCGACCCCGCGGCGATGGCCTTCATCGACATCGCTCTCAACCGTGGCCTCGCGGTGCCGGAGGACCTGTCCGTCATCGCCTACGACGATGAGGTCGCCCAGCTGTTCACCCCGGCACTCACCGCAGTCAGCCCGCCACGCGGTGCGGTCGGCGCTGCGGCGGTCGATCTGCTCGCCCGGCGTCTCGCCGATCCCTCGCGCCCTGTGCACCGGGTCACCTTGAGCCCGACGCTGCATGCACGCGAATCCACGGCGCCCGCGCGCTGACGCCCGAGCACGCCATCTCGACCTGGGGCCAGACGGCACGGCGTCGGTCTCACGATGAAGACCGGAGCGCCCAGCCGGGGCGGGTCAGCGAGTGCTCGTGCGCTCGACCAGGGTCGTCGGCACCACCACAGGGCCTGAGGCCGCACCCGCCCCTTCGATCTCGTTCACGAGCGCGTCGACCGCGCGCTGCGCGAGGGCGGTGAAGTCCTGCCTGATCGTCGTCAACGGTGGTCGGTAGTTCGCGGCATCCGGCACGTCGTCGAAGCCGATGACCGCGACGTCCTCTGGTACCCGGCGGCCGCGCTCGGCGAGGGCACGCAACAGGCCGAGCGCCATCTGATCATTGGCACAGAAGACGGCGGATGCCGCGCTCAGCGCGTCGCCCGCCGCATGACCGGACTCGGCGCTCCAGTCGCCGCGAGCGGGCTCGGGCGCATCGACCCCCGCGGCGGCGAGCGTCTCGAGCCAGCCGCGCTCGCGCTCGGCGGCGGCGAACGAGTCGACGGGCCCGGCGAGGTGATGCACGACCGCGTGCCCCGCGGAGAGCAGATGGGCGGTGGCGGCGGCGGCTCCGCCTGCGTGATCGCTGTGCACGGCGACGAATCCCGCGTCCGTGGCGGCATCGACCACGACGAGTCTCAGCCCGCTCGGCCGCTCAGCCGTCGCAACCTGTGCGGAGGCCTCGTTCAGCACGATCGCGCCGTCGACCTCCTGTTCGGCGAGGCTCTGGAACGCCGAGGCCACGCCGTGCGACGCGGTGACGAGTGTGAGCGCGTAGCCCCGCTCGGCCGCGGCCTCCGCCGTGGCCTGCAGCATGCGCGAGTTGCCGACCGTGGCGAGGGTCGTGACCACGAGTCCGATGGTCTGCGAACGCCCGGTGCGCAGGGCGCGGGCGGCGCGGTGCGGGCGGTAGTCGAGCTCGGCCATGGCCCTCTCGACTCGCGCCCGAGTATCGGGATCGACGCGCGGGCTGTCGTTCACGACGCGCGAGACGGTCTGCCCAGACACCCCGGCCCGCGCGGCGACCATCGCCATCGAGACCCGACCGGTTGCCGCGCGGCGTCGTCGTGGCTCCACCGGGTCAGTACCGAGATCGTCGATGCTCATCGCGTGCCCCTCTCCGTGTTGACGTTATCACGGTGCTGTGCGACCATGTTTACGTGAACACGCACGAACCTTCCGACACGCGGACCGAGACGCTCTCTGCCGGCGTCACCAAGCGCGCCACGACTCTCGCCGACGGCCGCGACCTCATCTACTACGACGACCCGGACACCACGCTCGATGCCGAGCGCTCGGTCGACGCCCGCATCCTCGATCCGCGTCCCGAGTCGGCGACCATGCGACTCGACGTGCTCACCGGCGACTGGATCACGGTCGCCGCGAATCGCCAGAACCGGGTCATGATGCCGAGCGCCGACGCAGACCCGCTCGCTCCGCAGACGCCGACGAACCCCTCCGAGGTGCCGTCGCTCTACGACGTCGCCGTGTTCGAGAACAAGTCGCCGGCCTTCGGCCCCGCACTCGCGGAGGCGACCGGAGGTGCTCCGGCGGCGAGCAACCCGCCGCGCGGCCTCGACGACCTCGCCGCGCTCGGCCTCGGTCGAACCCGCACCTCGGTCGGCCGCTGCGAGGTGGTCTGCTTCAGTCCGGAGCACTCCGGCTCCTTCGGCACCCAGAGCGTCACCCGGGCTCGCACCGTGATCGAAGCGTGGGCCGACCGCACCGCAGCCCTCTCGCAGCTCCCCGGGATCGAGCAGGTGTTCCCGTTCGAGAACCGCGGCGAGGCGATCGGCGTGACCCTGCCGCACCCCCACGGCCAGATCTACGCGTACCCCTACGTGACCCCGCGCACCACCCGACTGCTCGACAGCATCGACCGCACGGCACCGGACCTGTTCCAGCACATCCTCGACTTCGAGCAGGGCTCGGAGCGCGTCGTCTTCCAGGGCGAGCACTGGACGGCGTTCGTGCCGTTCGCGGCGCGCTGGCCGCTCGAGGTGCACCTCATGCCGCACCGCCACGTACCCGATTTCGCGGAGACGACGGAGGCCGAGAGGGACGAGCTCGCTCCCCTCTACCTGCGCCTGCTGCGCGGCGTCGACGCACTGTACGAGACGCCGACCCCGTACATCGCAGCGTGGCATCAGGCCCCCGTCAACGTCGGTCGCGACAGCGTGCGCCTGCACCTGCAGCTGACCAGCCCGCGCCGCGCCGCCGACAAGCTGAAGTTCCTCGCCGGATCCGAGGCCGCCATGTGGGCCTGGGCCGCAGAAGTCACCCCCGAGCAAGGCGCAGCCCGCATCCGCGAAGCCGTCGAGAGAGCACACGCATGAGCGACATCCACGACACCGCCACGGAGCTGTTCACCGAGCTGACCGGCCGCACGCCTGACGGCCTCTGGTCGGCACCCGGGCGAGTGAACCTCATCGGCGAGCACACCGACTACAACGACGGCTTCGTGCTGCCGTTCGCGATCCCGCATCGCACGGTCGCCGCTGTGGGCGTCCGCGACGACGGCATCGGCCGCGTGCGCGTGGCCTCGACGTTCGCCGCCGAGCCGGTCGAGGTCGCCCTCGACGAGCTGGGCACGCTTTTCCCGACCCTTCGACAGGCTCAGGGACCCAGTTCGCAAGGAAAACCCGCGGTGCCCGAATGGGCCGCCTACCCGCTCGGCGTCGCCTGGGCGCTGGCCGAGGCTGCAGGCGCCGCGGGAGCCGGCATCGACATCGCGATCGCCTCCGACGTGCCCGTCGGCGCGGGGCTCTCCTCCTCCGCGGCGATCGAGGGGGCGACGGCATCCGCTCTGAACGACCTGTGGAACGCCGGACTCGACAAGACAGCCCTCGCCCGCATCGGGCGCAAAGCCGAGAACGAGGCCGTCGGCGCCCCGACCGGGATCATGGACCAGATGGCCTCGATGCTCGGCGAGCCGGATGCCGCGATCTTCCTCGACTGCCGCTCGCTCGAGGCGCAGCTCGTGCCGCTCGGCGTCGCCGAAGCGGGGCTCGCAATCCTCGTGATGGACACACGCGTCAAGCATGCGCACTCCACCGGCGGCTACGGCGAGCGCCGCGCGGCCTGCGAACGGGGCGCCGCGATCATGGGCGTGCCGTCACTGCGCGACGTGTCGGTGGGCGACCTGTCTCGTGCCGAGACGCTCATGGACGACGTGACCTTCCGCCGCGTGCGGCATGTCGTCACCGAGAACCAGCGCGTGCTCGACACCGTGCGGGTGCTGCGCGAGCAGGGCGCGCGCGCGATCGGCGACCTGCTCGTCGCCTCGCACGCCTCGATGCGCGACGACTTCGAGATCTCCGTCCCTGAGCTCGACACGGCCGTCGAGGCGGCGCTGTCGGCGGGCGCCCTCGGCGCTCGGATGACGGGCGGCGGATTCGGCGGAGCGGCGATCGCTCTCATCGAGGCGGATGCCGTGGCCACGGTGTCGGATGCCGTGAACGCCGCGTTCGCGGCATCCGGATTCGCCGCCCCCCACCTCTTCACGGTGACGCCCTCGGCAGGTGCTCAGCGCGACGCCTGAAAGAATAGCCACTCCACCTCCACCGTTCTGAAGGAGAAGCATGTCCTGGATCGTCACCGGCGGCGCCGGCTACATCGGATCGCACGTCGTCAGGGCGCTCGCGGATGCCGGGCTCTCCCCCGTCGTCATCGACGACCTCTCCAGCGGTGTGGCATCGTTCGTTCCCGAGGGCGTGCCGTTCGTCCGGGGTTCGATCCTCGATCGGGACCTGGTCGAGAAGACGCTCCGCGAGCACGGGGCGACCGGCGTGATCCATGTCGCCGGTTTCAAGTACGCGGGCGTCTCGGTGCAGCGTCCTCTGCACACCTACGCGCAGAACGTCGAGGGCACCCGCGTCGTTCTCGAAGCCATGCAGGCCGCTGGCGTCGCGAACATCGTGTTCTCCTCGTCGGCCGCCGTGTTCGGCACTCCCGATGCGCCGCTCGTGGTGGAGGGCACCGAGAAGAGGCCGGCAAGCCCGTACGGCGAGTCGAAGCTCATCGGCGAATGGCTGCTGCGCGACCAGGCCGTGGCGACCGCCGAGTCGGAGAAGCCGCTGCGCCACACCTCGCTGCGCTATTTCAACGTCGTGGGATCCGCTGATCCGACGGTGTACGACGTGAGCCCGCACAACCTGTTCCCCATCGTCTTCGAGAAGCTCATCGCCGGTGAGACCCCCCGCATCAACGGCGGCGACTACGACACCGAAGACGGCACCAACGTGCGCGACTACGTGCACGTGGGCGACATCGCGGCAGCCCACGTTGCCGCCGCGCAGCGCCTCGCCGCGGGAGAGCCGATCGAAGCGGCGTACAACCTCGGCTCGGGCGACGGCCTGAGCGTGCGACAGATCATGGACGCCATGGCTCGCGTCACCGGCATCGACTTCACCCCTGAGATCGGACCGCGCCGCGCCGGCGACCCCGACCGCATCGTCGCCACCGGCGAGCTCGCTGCGCGCGACCTCGACTGGAAGATGCGCTACACGGTCGACGAGATGGTGCGCACGGGCTGGGAGGCTCGGCGGGCCGCTTCTGCCTAGTCCGTTTGCCGGCTCCGGGATCCAGGTGCGCGAATGTGCCGCCCTTCGCTTTGAGCGCGACCACGACGCGCACCTCGTCGACACCTCGTCGCCCCACGACCTCCCCAGCGTCCGGCCGGAGCCGCTCGCTGGCAGTACTCAGAGGTCGCGGGTGCGGATCGGGTAGAGCCAGAAGCACAGCCAGGCGAGGGCGGTGAAACCGAGCGGGACGACGGCGAGCATGATGCGGATGCCGCCGTCGACGGTCTCGGCCTGGGCGTCTCCCCGTGACGCGTCGAAGCCGGATGCCGTCAGCACCGCGGCTGCGACGATGGCCTGCAGGACGACCGAGCCGCGCACGACGAAGCCGTTCACGCCGAAGAAGGCGCCTTCGCGCCGGTGACCTGTGCGCACGGCATCCTCGTCGATGATCTGCCCCAGCATCACCTCGAGAAGCTGCAGCAGACCGCCCACGCCCACGCCGACCGCGACGCCGACGAGGGCGGCCGCGAGCACCGATGCGGGCAGCAGGTAGCCGAGCACCGCGACGCCGAAGACGGCGACGCTCCAGAGCACGGCGGTGCGGGGCGAGGTGCGTCTGACGACCGCGCTCCACAACAGGATCGACGGGATCGCGGTGACGAAGATCGCGGCGAGCAGCACGCTGCCGTCGCCCTCTGCCGCGTGCAGCGAGTAGCGCACGTAGAACGGGATCGCCGCGAGGATCACCGCGATCGAGGTCTGCACGAACAGCGAACCGAGCACATACGGAACGAACGCGCGGTTCGCGAACGTGAAGCGCAGTTGGCTCTGCCACGACATCGCCTCGGACGCCGCCTCAGGAACCGCCCGCTCGATCATCCCTCCGGCGAACGACCACAGCAGCATCACCAGGCAGACCCCGCCCAGCGCGAGCGCCATGCCCGGCCACCCGATCCAGCCGTAGAGCGCCGGCGCACCCGCCGTCCCGAGGACCATGCCGAGGATCGCGAAGATCTGCCGCGGCACGTTGCCGCGTGCGCGTTCCTCTGTCGTGCGGAAGATCTCCGGGAACAGTGCCGAGATGTTCAGCACGACCACCACGAACGCGATGTCGTAGACCGCGACGACCACGAGGAACCACACGATCATGCCCCCGGGCGACAGGGCTGGCGGCATCCAGACCAGGGCGAACGCCACTACGAGCGGCACGATGCCGAGGCCGATCCACGGGATGCGGCGGCCCCAGGGAGTGCGGATGCGATCGGAGAGAGCGCCGACCGCCGGGTTGAGCGCGGCGTTCAGAACGCCGTGGACGATCATCGCTCCGGCCACCCAGGTGGGCGGCACGCCGAGATGGGTGACGTAGAAGTAGACGACGAAGGCCGAGAAGGTCTGCGCCATGAGCTGAGTCGGGAAACCGGAGGCCCCGAAGGCGATCGACTGGGCGCGGGTGGGCGCGGCGTCGAGACGGCGGTCGCGGATGCCGGCGAGGCCGCGGGGGCCGGCCGAACCGTTCATCGCGCAGCAGCCCGCTGCAGGTCGCGCAGGTCACGCCAGCCGATGCGCACGAGCCCTTCATCGGCGATGGCCTGGAGCACCGCGGGGTCGGCGAGGAGCCGCCGCTCGTAGCCGCGCTTGGCTGCGGCGAAGTCGACGGCAGCGCGCAGCTCGTCGTCGTCGACCATCGGGTGCAGGTAGATCTCGGTGACGCCGGCGGGCACGGCCCGCAGGAGGGCGATGAAGCCGTCGCGCACCTGCTCGTAGGTCTCCTCGTCCGGCGTCCCCTCGCCGATCAGCTCGAAGGGGTGCGACCACAGCCTGTCGATGATCTCGACGCCGGCCGCCTCGGCGGCCGCGGTGGCCCTGTCGAGCAGGTGCTGAAGCTCGGGATCCACCCCCACTCCGTCCATGCTGCGCGGCAGCCGGAACGGCAGACCGTGCTGCCCGGCGAGCGCGAACACCGGGGTGAGGAAGTCGCGTCCGGTGGCGAGTCCGTACACCGAGCCCATGTGGTTGTCGAGGTGCGTGACGTCGACCCCGGCGTCGAGAGCCGCCTGCAGCTGTGCCGTGATCTCGGCCTCGACGTCTGCCTCGGAGGCGAGCTCCTCGACGGACACGACATCGGTCGGGAAGAAGCCGTCGGCATCGACCAGGGTCGTCGCCGTCCCCGTGAGCGGACGCCAGCGGTAGCGGCGCCACTCACTGGTCAGCACCAGGTGCACGCCGATGTCGAGGTCGGTGCGCGAGGCGGCGAACGCGAGCGCCTCCGGCGACCACGCGCACGGCACCATGATGGTCGCCGAATCCGCGCCGCCCCCGTCCAGCAGCTCGGCGATCGCCGAGTTGGCCGCATGGCACATGCCGAAGTCATCCGCATTGATGATGATGGCGCGCGCCCCGGGGGCGAGGCCGAGACGGTCGGCGAGATCAGAGATCATCGACTGCTCCTGTCGGGAAGGATGCTGGTGAACACGGCCGCGCGAAGAGCCGATGTCGCTTCGCCGATCGCGCCGACCAGAGGGGCCTCCGGGCCGAACTCGGAGACCAGGAAGCGCATCGGCAGCTGGGCGGCGAAGGAGTCGGCCACCTGCCGCACGGCGTCGACGAGCACCGGATGCGCCGCCGTGCCGGCGAGGATGAACGCCTCGGGATCCACGATCAGCGCCACGCTCCCCGCGGCGAGCGTGATTCGGCGCCCCATCTCGGCCGCCATCGCGACCGCCGCCTCATCGCCGGCGGCTGCGGCGTCGAGGTGCTGGTCGACCGTGTCGGCTGGATCGCGGCCGTGCACGAGTGCGAGATCGCCGACCACGGCGTCGCTCAGCACGGGGGCGCCGACCGGCAGCGGCGTCTGAGGCAGATACATCACCTCGCCGGCGACCCCGGCGAATCCGCGGTGCAGGGCGCCGTCGATGACGATACCTCCGCCCAGCCCGTCGTCGAACAGCAGCAGCACGAAACTCGCGAGCTGCGCGCCCGCACCGGAGGTCAGCTCGGCGAGAGCGGCGAGATTGACGTCGTTCTCCACGCGGACCGGGCAGCCGAGGAGCACCGACAGAGCCGAGCGGAACACGCCTCCATCGGGTCCCTGATCATCGCGGATCCCGCCGTCGGCGGTCACGATGCCCGGCACCCCGACGACGGCGAGGCGAAGAGGCCCTTTCGCGAGCGAGCGGCACGACTCCACGAGCCCGACGATGTGCTCGACACGATCGCCGTGCGGAGGGAAGGGCGCATGCTGCTCGGCGCGGACCGTGCCCGTCGCGTCGACGAGGGTGACGTGGGCTGCGTGATGATCGATGTGCACGGCGGCGGCGAGCCCGAGACGCGGATGCAGGGCCACACGCCCCGCGGCAGGGCCTCGCGTGTCGCGGTCGAGGCCGGCGGCGGCGACGGCCTCGGCGTTCTCGAGCATGCGGAGCACCTGCGTGACGGCGGTACGCGAGAGACCGGTCGCGGCCATGAGCTCGGCGCGGGTCAGCGGACCCCGGCGGGCCAGCGTCTCGAGGATCGCGCGACCGTTGAGGATCCTCAGCAGCGACTGCGGACCCGCGATCGGACGTGCCATGGTGATTCCCCC
The DNA here is from genome assembly GCF_030816295.1 of Microbacterium natoriense. NCBI lineage: Bacteria > Bacillati > Actinomycetota > Actinomycetes > Micrococcales > Microbacteriaceae > Microbacterium > Microbacterium natoriense. The sequence goes on from NZ_JAUSXV010000001.1 coordinate 3,995,365, forward strand.
CGGAGTCGTCGTCCGACCAGCCTGACACATCGCGTCATACTTGTCGACGGCGAGCGCTGCTTCCACCGAAACAGAATCAGTTGACCCACTGTGACGACTGAATCGGTTGCCACGCCCCTTCAAAAGTGTCAGTATCGACATATGAGCCCCACCCCGAAGCATCCCGCCCTCGACGACATCTCGAAGCGGATCGTCGAGCTTCTCCAGGAGGACGGGCGGCGCCCCTACGCCGAGATCGGCCGTGAGGTAGGGCTCAGTGAGGCGGCGGCTCGCCAGCGCGTGCAGCGCATGACCGAAGCGGGCGTCATCCAGATCGTCGCCGTGACCGACCCGCTGCAGCTCGGCTTCCATCGCATGTCGATGATCGGCATCCGCGTCGATGCCGATCCGCGCGTCGTCGCGCAGGAACTCACGAAGATCACCGAGCTCGTCTACGTCGTCGTCACGCTCGGCACCTTCGACATCCTCGTCGAGGCCGTCTGCGAGAGCGACGAGGACCTCATCGATCTCATCGCGACACGCATCCGCACGATCCCCGGTGTCGTGCACACCGAGAGCCTGCTCTACGCGGGGCTCTACAAGGACCTCTACAACTGGGGCACGCGCTGACGCGCGCCGCGGGTCAGGAGCACAGCATCATGGGAACCACCGTCTTCGAAAGACAGCAGCCCGCAGAGTCCGTGATAGACGCGTCTCTGCGCGACACCGCCTTCGGCGTCTTCTGGCTGGATGACGTCGAGCGGGTCGAGCATCCGACCCTCTCCGCCGACATCGCCACCGATCTCGCCATCGTCGGCGGCGGCTACGCGGGCCTGTGGACCGCCGTGCGCGCCAAGGAGCGCGACCCGCAGCGCCGCGTCGTCCTGCTCGAGGCCTCACGCATCGCGTGGGCCGCCTCCGGACGCAACGGCGGCTTCTGCGAGGCGAGCCTCACCCACGGCCACGAGAACGGCGTGAACCGCTGGCCCGACGAGATCGACCGGCTCGAAGAGCTCGGGATCGAGAACCTCGACGCGATCGAGGCCACGGTGAAGAAGTACGACATGAAGGTCGACTTCGAGCGCACCGGTCAGCTCGCGGTGGCGGTCGAGCCGCATCAGGTCGAGTGGTACCGCGACGAGCCGGGCTTCCTCGACGAGGCTGCCGTGCGGGCCGAGATCCACTCGCCCACGTTCCTCGGAGGCGACTGGGATCGAGAGGGCTGCGCGCTCGTGCACCCCGCGAAGCTCGGCATGGAGCTCGCACGCGTCGCGGTCGAGCTGGGCGTGGAGATCTACGAGCACTCGATCGTCCGGGCCATCGAGGGCGACGGGGCGGGGCCGATCAGGCTGGTCACTCCCGGTGGAACGGTGACGACGGATGCTGTCGCCCTCGCGACGAACGTGTTCCCCTCGCTGCTCAAGCGCAATCGCCTGATGACGGTGCCGGTGTACGACTACGTGCTGATGACCGAGCCGCTGACGGCAGCGCATCGGGAGTCGATCGGCTGGTCGAACAGGCAAGGCCTCTCTGACAGCGCGAACCAGTTCCACTACATCCGCCTCACCGCCGACGACCGCATCCTGTTCGGCGGCTACGACGCGATCTACCACTTCGGCGGCAAGGTGCGCCCCGAGTACGAGGACCGCGTCGAAAGCCACCGAAAGCTCGCCTCGCACTTCTTCACGATGTTCCCGCAGCTCGAAGGCGTGCGCTTCACGCACCGCTGGGCGGGCGCGATCGACTCGTCGAGCCGCTTCTGCGCGTTCTTCGGCACGGCCCGCCGAGGGCGGGTCGCGTACGCCACAGGCTTCACGGGTCTCGGTGTGGGCGCTGCACGCTTCGCGGCCGACGTCATGCTCGACAAGCTCTCGGGCGAGGTCACCGAGCGGACGGAGCTCGCGATGGTGCGAGAGAAGCCGATCCCGTTCCCGCCGGAGCCGGCCGCCGCGATCGGCATCAACCTGGTGCGGGCCGCCATGAACCAGGCCGATCACAACGAGGGCAAGCGCAATCTGTTCCTCAAGACGCTCGACGCGGTCGGCATGGGATTCGACTCGTGAGCGCACTGGCGGCGGGGCAGGCAGCGGATGCCGGAGCCCTCGAACTCTCGCACGAGCCTCTGCCCACGGCATCCATCGCCTGCGGCGTCCCGACCACCGCGACGTTGCCGCTCGCGACCATCGGTGCGACCGAGGTCGGGGTGTGGGAGATGACTCCGGGCACCGCCACTGACACCGAGGCCGACGAGGTCTTCGTCGTGCTCTCCGGGCGTGCGACGATCCGGTTCGTCTCGCCTGAGCTGCCTCCCCTGGAGGTGGGCCCGGGCTCGATCGTGCGCCTCGCCGAGGGCATGCAGACAGAGTGGACCGTCAGCGAGACGCTCCGCAAGGTGTACGTGGCCTGAGCGGCTCCGCTCCGGCACGACCGGACCGCCGGGGAGAGCGCGGCCGTGCCAACCGCCTCATACCGGCACAGGCACCGAATCGATCAGCAGGCGCGTGTACTCGTGCTGAGGGTCGCTGAGCAGTCGCTCGGTGGGGCCGGCTTCGACGATTCGCCCTCGGCGCATCACGATGGTCTCGGCGCACACTCGGCGGACGACGGCGAGATCGTGACTGATGAACAGCAGGGTGAGGCCCTGGTCACGGCGGATGCCGGCGACGAGATCGAGCACCTGCGCCTGCACCGAGACGTCGAGGGCGCTGGTGGCCTCGTCCATCACGAGCAGCTCGGGCTCGACGGCGAGCGCACGGGCGATCGCGACCCGCTGGCGCTGACCGCCGGAGAGCGTCCTCGGTCGCGCGGCCAGGTGCTCCTCCGACAGGCCCACCGCGAGCAGGAGCTCCCGCGCCCGCTCACGGGCGGCGGCGCCGGTGTGCGCGGTGTGCAGCTTCAGCACGTCCTCGATCGCCCGCCCGGCGGGGATGCGCGGGTCGAGCGAGAGGTACGGGTCCTGGAAGACCATCTGCACGCTCTTGGCACGATCGAGCCGTTCTGCCCGGCCGTGGGGAACGCCGGCCATCGAGCGTCCGCCGATGCGGATCGTTCCGGCATCCGGTTCTTCCAGCCCGACGATCATGCGCGCGAGCGTCGACTTTCCCGACCCCGACTCCCCCACGATGGCGAGAGATCCGCCGCGGGGGATCGTCAGGGCGGCATCCGTCACCGCAGCGACAGGCGTCCTGCCGCGGCGTCGATAGGTCTTGCCGACGCCCGATACCTCGAGCTGTGCTTCGGCGACGGCATGCGCGGCGGGCGCGCTGACCCCTCCCGTGAGTCGCGGAGTGGCCGACACCAGCCTCCGCGTGTACTCGGCCGCGGGTGCCGTGAGCACGACGCGGGCGGGGCCCTCCTCTACGACACCTCCGTCCTTCATCACGACCAGGCGATCACACAAGGAGCCCGCGAGGTTGAGGTCGTGCGTGATGAACAGCATGCCCATGCCGTTCTGTTTGCACAATTCGCGCAGAACCTGCACGATCTCCGCCTGGGTGGTGACATCGAGCGCCGTGGTCGGCTCGTCGCACACGAGCAGCTTCGGCGACGCGCTCAGAGCACCGGCGATCATCACCCGCTGCAGCATGCCGCCGGACAACGCGTGCGGATGCTGCTCCAGCTGCTCACCCGGAGACGGCAGCCGCACGGAGGTGAGCAGTTCGACGGCACGGTCGCGCGATTTCACCGCGGACCATCCCTCGCACAGCCGCAGTGCTTCTGTGACGTGGTCGCCGATCGTGCGCATCGGATTGATGCCGGCGCGCGGGTCCTGGAACACCATGGCCGCTTCGTGACGGCGGATCTCCTGCCGCCCCGCCGCATCGGCGAGCGGCGAGCGGCCGTTCACCGTGACACTGCCCCCGACCACCGCCCGATCGGGAAGCAGACCGAGCACCGAGCGCGCAGTGAGCGACTTGCCCGACCCGGACTCGCCGACGAGACCGACGGTCTCTCCGGCTGCCACGTGCAATGTGATCCCGTGCAGCAGCCGAACGCCGTTCGGCAGGTCGAGGGTCAGCTCGTCGATCTCGAGAAGGTTCATGCGGGGTTCTCCCCTCCGATGCGGTCTGACAGCTCTTCGCCGATGAGGTTCACCGCGACGACGGCGAGAACCACCACGACGGCCGGCGCGATGGCGGGAAGGAACTGCCCGGCGGCGACGCCCGACTGCGCCTCATTGATCATGGCGCCCCAGTCGGCGGTCGGAGCCTGCACGCCGAGGCCGAGGAACGACAGCCCGGCGAGCTCGGCGAGCACGTACCCGAAGTTGAGGGTGGACTGCGCGCCGACGATCGGGGTGATGTTCGGCAGCACTCGGCGCAGAGCGATCCACGCGCCGCCGAAGCCCTGCACGCGGTAGGCGGAGACGTACGGCCTCATACGCTCGGCGGCCACGAGTGATCGAGTCAGCCGGGCTACGAACGGCGCATAGGCGATGCTCATGGCGATCACGGGCGCCAGCAGTCCCTTGCCGAACAGTGCGACCGCCATGATCGCGATGAGCAGTGAGGGGAAGGCGAACAGCACGTCGAAGACGCGGCTGAGGGCCGCGTCGATCCAGCCGCCCCGCCATCCGGCCCACAACCCGAGGAGGATTCCGATCGCCGTGGAGAAGACGACCACGGCGAGCGGACCTATCAGCGCGGTGCGACCGCCCCAGATGATGCGGCTGAGGATGTCCCGGCCCAGCGAGTCGGTGCCGAGCCAGTGCGCGGCGGACGGCGGAGCGAGAAAGGACGCGAAGTCGACCGCATCCGGGTCGTAAGGAGCGACCAGCGGCGCGAGGATCGCGGCGAGCGTGATGGCGGCGAGCACCACGAGCGCCGCGGCGTACAGCAGAGGAGGGCGGGGGCGGCGCGGAGAACGCAGCACCCGCATGGCGAGGGTGGGTGTGGACGAGGTCATCGGGCACCAGCTCCTGCAGCGGACCGAGGATCGATCCAGGGTTCGAGGATGTCGACGATCGCGTTCATCACGACGAAGGCGAAGACGACGAGAAGGACGATGGCCTGCACGACCGGGAAATCGAGGCGGTCGACGGACTGCACGAGCAGTGAGCCGATTCCGGAGAGCCCGAACGCCGCTTCGACGATCGAACTCGCGACGATGAGCCCGGCGACCAACACTCCGCTCACCGTGAGGATCGGCCCGAGCGCGTTGCGCAGCACGTGCCGCCGTATGACCAGGCGACGGCTCACTCCTCTGCTCGTCGACACTTCGACGTGCTCACGGCTCAGCTGATCGATCATCGCCGAGCGCGTCACCTTCGCGACGAGCACGATGAAGACCAGCGCCAGCGCGATCGACGGCAGCGTCAGGTGGCGCACCATGTCGAGGAAGCCATCCCCTGATCCGAAGGACGGGAACCAGCCCCACTGCACCGAGAACACCGCGATGAGCACGATCGCCCCGACGAACGAGGGGATCGCGCCGAGCATCGTGAGACCGATGAGGATCAGCCGGTCGACGCTCCTGCCGCGGTTCAGGGCGGCCAGCGCGCCGAGCACGACTCCCGCGACCGCGATGATGACTCCTGCCATCACCACGAGCATCAGCGTGAGCGGCAGCCGATCGCCGATCACCTGGGACACGTCCTGCCGGTACTGCAGCGACCTGCCGAAGTCGCCCTGCACGACGCCGAGCACCCATCGGACATACTGCTCCCACGGCGGCAGATCCAATCCGTACTGGGCTGTCACGAGCGCGACGGCCTCGGGACTGGGCTTGCGCCCGCGGAGCAGGAAGCTCACCGGGTCACCGGGGACCAGGAACCGCGAGAAGAAGACCAGCAGCGACGCCAGGAACAGCGTCAGCAGCAGACCGCCGAGCTTCCCGACGACGCGGCGTGCGGCGGCCATGGTCAGCGGGCGCCGATCGTGGCGGCCCACGGATAGTAGAGGAACGCCACCGACGGCTGCACGCCCGTGATCCGCTCGCCCAGGTACAGCGAGACCGGCGCCTGGTACAGCGGCAGCCAGGGCAGCTCCTCATTGGCGATCTGCTGCGCCTTCGCGGTCAGTTCGCTGCGCGCCGCCGGATCGTCGACTGCGACCGCCTCGTTCACGAGCGCGTCGAACTCGGGGTTGGACCAGTCGCCGTAGTTGCTGAAGTCGCCGGTGCGCAGAACCGAGTACATCTCGAGCGGATCCGGGCTCGACAGGTACCAGCTCGTATAGAACAGATCGACGCCCTCCCGGGCGCTGGGGTCGGAGAACAGCGCGGTGTAGGCGTTCGGGGTTACGGTCTCCACCGTGACCTTCAGCCCGATCGACTGCGCCGCAGCAACCGTCGCCTGCGAGATCACGGAGAAGTCGTTGCTGATCGGCGCGGTGACGTAGGTGAGCTCCGCGCCCTCGGCGCCCGCCTCGGCGATGAGTCTCTTCGCCTCTTCGACGTCCTTGGCGTAGTGGGTGACGTCGTCGAAGGCTGCCGCGCGCCCGGCGTCCGATGCATCCTGCCACACAGACTCCGTCGTGAGCACGTCGCTGGGCTCACCCACGCCGCGGTAGGCGGCCTGGAGGATGCCGTCACGATCCATCGCGAGCATGAGCGCCTTGCGCACCCGCACGTCTCCGAGCGGTCCCTCGAGGTCACTCACGACGAGGGAGCCGACCGCCGTGTTCAAGCCGAACAGGACGTCTCCCCTGCCCGATGCCTCGAGCGTGGATACCGACTCCATCGGAAGCATCCACGAGCCGTCGACGCTGCCGGACTTGAGCGCGTTGATCCGCGCCGTCGCATCGTTCATGAAGACGAACTTCACCTCAGCCGAATGGGCTGCGAGAGACTTGTCCCAGTAGCCGTCATAGCGCGTCAGAGTGATCGACTCGCCGGACTCCCACCGGGAGAAGGCGAAGGGGCCCGTGCAGTTCACGCCACCGGTCGAGTTGCCGTAGTCTGCCCCCTTCTCGGCGAGCGTGGCAGCCGACTCGATCACACCGGCCGAGCCGCCCATGCCGAGATTGAACTGCGAATCAGCGCCTGTCATGGTGACGGTCACCTCGTCGTCTCCGGTCTGATCGATCGAGGCGACGTTCTGGTAGACCGAATACCAGAACGATCCCACCGCCGGGTCGAGGTGCCGATTCATCGAGGCGACGACGTCGGCCGCTGTCAACGAGGTGCCGTCGTGGAACGTCACGCCCTGACGGATCGTGTAGACCCAGGTGTCGGGAGTCGGGTGGGCGAACGACTCTGCCAGCCCCGGGCTGAGCGAGAAGTCCGGATTCAGCCGGAGCAGCGATTCGCAGACGTTCGCGAGCACCGAGTTGTCGGCGTAGTCGAACGCGTAGGCGTAGTCGAGGGAGTAGGGCTCGGCGTAGCTCGCGAACGTGAACGAGTCGATGTCGCCGCTGGGAACGGCGGTCGTCGTCGTGAGCTTCCAGTCGAGAGGCTCGTCGGAGCCGCCACCGGCGGCGGGGCTGCAGCCGGCGAGGGCGGAGGCGACGAGGATGCCGACGCAGGCGGCGGCTCCGCGGACGACCGTGCGGTTCATCGGGACTCCTTGAGTGTGGTGGCGGGCACGGCCCCGTAGACGAGTCGGCCCTCGATCCAGGTGGATGTGACGCGCGAGCGGTGGATCTCGGATGCGGGCACGGAGAACGGGTTCGGGTCGATCACGACGAGGTTGGCGAGGCAGCCTTCGCGAACGCTGCCCGTGTCGTCTTCGCGACGGTTCACGTACGCGCTGCCCGACGTGTACGCGGCGAGCGCCGTCTCGAGGTCGAGTCGCTGGTGCACGCCGCCGAGTGGCCCTCTGCCGGAGCCGGGGTACGCACGGTTCACGGCGACGTGGATCGCGGCGATCGGATCGGCGGTCGAGACCGGCCAGTCGCTGCCGGCCGCGAACCGGGCGCCGGCCCGCGCGAGATCTCCGAAGGGATACTGCCTCGCGTCCTGACCGTCCTGGAGGAACGGGAGCGTCAGCTCGTCGAGCTGGTCCTCATGTGTGGCCCACAGGGCCTGGATGTTCGCGATCGCGCCGAGGGCGGCGAATCGCGGCACGTCCTGCTCGGCCACGACCTGGATGTGCGCGAGATGGTGGCGTCCATCGGTCGAGCCGTTGACGTCGCGCGCCTCCTGCAGCGCATCGAGCGCTTCGCGCACGGCTCGATCGCCGAGTGCGTGCATGTGCACCTGCTGGCCGGCCGCGTCGAGGGCCGTGACGTAGCAACGCAGGTCGGCCGGTGCGATGAAGCTGAGACCGTGATTACACGTGTCATGGCCGGCCTCGTCGCGATAGGGGTCGAGCATGGCTGCGGTCTGGTTCTCGGCGACCCCGTCGACCATGATCTTCGTGGTTCCGAGATCGAGGCGGCGGTCGGGATGCCGACGGGCGATCTCTGCGCGGCGAGCCAGCATACGCTCCACCTGCTCGATGCCGCCGTCGCGCACCCACCACTGCGCTCCGACGACATGCACCTCGAGGGTGCCCTCGTCGAGTGCGCGCTCGTAGGCGGCGAGCGGGTCGGCGATCCCGGCCACCGCTGCACCGACCATCGCGTCCTGCCAGCCGGTGATGCCGAGGGCGATGAGTTCCTCCTGAGCTCTGAGCAGTCCCTGATAGGCCAGCTCAGCCGAGGTGTCGGGCCGCACATGCTCGAACAGGTCGCCCGCGCCCTCGTGGAACGTGCCGGCCGGAAAGCCGTCGGCCTCTCGGACGATGCGACCGTCGGCGGGATCGGGCGTCTCTGCGGTGACTCCTGCGCGTTCGATGGCGGCGGTGCTCGCCCAGGTGCTGTGATGATCGCGGCTCTGCAGCGAGCACGGGTCGCCCGCCCGCCGCCTCATCGAGCAGCCGCCGCGGAGGATTGCCGCCGGCGAAGTGGTCCATTCCCCAGCCGCCGCCGAGGATCCACTCCTCATCAGGGTTCGCCTCCGCGTATGCGCGGATGAGATCGACGCACTCCTGGGCGCTCTCAGCATCCGTCAGATTGCACTGCAGCAGCTCGATGCCGCCGCCGACCGGGTGGATGTGCGCATCCTGGAACCCGGGGCTGAGCAGAGCGCCGCGCAGGTCGACGAGACGGGCTTCGGATGCCGGATCGAGCTGATCCTCCGGAATGACGGCCGCGACACGACCGTCTCGGACGATCACGGCCCGCCCCTCCAGCGGCCTGCCGCTGCCGGTGAACACGGGACCCCCGTGGAAGATGATCTCGCCTGACATCGTGCGCCTCTCTGCGTCGTCGAAGTTGCTGAATCGGCACAACGGTATCGGGCGTCATCGGCGATGTCAACGCTGTTGTCATTAGCGATGCGCTAGCGTAATCTGCTGCACGACATCGCGGCAGCTCATGGCACGATGGAGCGAGGAGGACCGGAGAGACGATGGCGAGCGACAAGGCAGCAACCAGGGTGCGACTGGATCGCGCGATGATCATCGACGCCGGAATGGAACTCGCCGAGACCGGGGTCGCCTCGATCTCCGTACGCGATCTCGGCGCGCGCCTCGGCGCGGATCCGACCGCGATCTACCGCCATTTCGCCAGCAAGGACGCGCTCATGAGCGCCCTGCTCGACGAGCTCAACGGCCGCGCGGCGGCCTCGGTCGGCATCCCCGCCGAAGACTGGGCGGGCAGGCTACGCGCGCTCGGCGAGGCCACACTCGCCGCGTTCATGCGCTATCCGGCGATCGGCGCGGAGGCGACGACCCTCACCACGCATGGGCCCGGCGAGCTCGCAGCCATCGAGCTCATGCTCGACGCATTGCATCGTGCCGGACTGCGCGGCCAGGACCTGGTGCGCCACTACGCGCTGCTCGCCTCGCACGTGCTCTCCGTCGCCGCGGGCATCGCGCGTGCGAGAGCCGGACGCGAGGTCGACACGGATGACAGCCCGTGGATCGACGCGCCTCTGCTCGCGGACCCGAGGCAGTTCCCGCTCATCGCCGAGCACAGCGTCCTGCTGTCCGACTTGAAGGACCGCGAGCAGTTCCTCCTCGGCATCGACGTGATCATCGATGCGGCGGCGCGGGCCGCCGCGAACGCCTGATCGCCGTACCCCTTGCGCTCGAAGTAGTTTTGTTGCAAAACTACTTCGAGCGCGACTCATGGTGAGTGCGCGCGAAGGAGAGATCGATGAAGATCATCATCGTCGGCGCGGGTATCGCAGGTCTCGCTGCGGCCGTCAGCCTGCACGAGGCCGGGCTCACCGACGTGTCCGTCTACGAGCGAAGCGCGACCATCCGGGGCCTCGGCGTGGGCATCAACCTGCTCCCGCACGCGATGCGCGAGCTCACCGAGCTCGGAGTGGCGGACGCGATCGCCGCACTCGGTGTCGCACCGACCACCCTCGCCTACTTCAACCGCTTCGGACAGGCAATCTGGAGCGAGCCGCGCGGTGTCGATGCCGGCTACCGATGGCCGCAGCTGTCGGTCCATCGCGGCCGCCTCCAACTGGCGCTGAGAGACCTCGCCGAGGTCCGTCTGGCCGATCCGGTCCGCCTGGGCCACCGTCTCATCGGCATCACGAGCAACGCCGACGGCACCGAGACCGCACGCTTCGCCACGGACGATGGCGAAGTCACGGTGACGGCGGACGTGATCATCGGCGCCGACGGCATCCACTCGGCGTTGCGCGCCCTGCGCTACCCGGCAGAGGGCGCTCCCTCGTGGAACGGGCTCACAGTGTGGCGCGGAGTGACCCGCATCCCGGCGTTCCTCGACGGCCGCACCATGATCATGGCAGGCGACGGCGAGCAGAAGTTCGTCGCGTACCCCCTGTCCGACGTCGCCGACGACGGACGGATGCTGGTGAACTTCATCGCCGAGAAACGGATCGGCGGTTCCGCGGATGCCGACTGGAACCGCGCCGTCGATCCGGCGCCGATCGCGGAGCTGTTCCGCGAGTGGAGCTTCGACTGGCTCGACGTCCCCGCCGCGATCTCGGCTGCGGACGAGATCCTCGAATACCCCATGGTCGATCGCGACGCTCTGCCGCAGTGGACCTTCGGTCGCACCACACTGATCGGAGACGCCGCGCACGCGATGTACCCGAACGGCTCGAACGGTGGCTCGCAGGCGATCCTCGATGCCCGGATGCTCGCGCTCCACCTGGCCACCGCGGACACCATCGATGAAGCCCTCTCCCGCTACGAGGACGACCGGCGTCCAGCCATGACGACTCTGCTCGCGGGCACGAGGGCGACCGGGCCCGAGCGAGTCATGCTCGTCGCTGCAGAGCGCGCGCCCGAAGGATTCGAGGACATCGACGACGTCGTCCCGGCATCCGAGCGCGAACAGATCGCCGCCGACTACAAGAAGGCCGCGGGTTTCCTCCCGGAGATGCTCAACGAGCGCTCCTCGCTCAGCCCGGTGCGGCGATGACCAGGTCGGCGCGCGACACCGTCCATGACTCCGCATCGGCGCCCGTGACGCTCGATGCCGCTCGGCTCGCTGCCGTGATCTCCCCGTTGCGCCGTGCGCTGCTGTCGGCCACGCGCGCGTCCGCCGAGCTGCCGGAGCTGCCGGAAGCGCAGATCGACGTGCTGCGCACGCTTCCCCGCGGCACGGCGAAGGGCCCGGCCGAGATCGCCGCCCAGCTGCGGCTCGGCCGCCCGACGATCAGCAACCTCCTCGGCGCCATGGAGTCCGACGGGCTGGTCGAGCGCGGCGCCGACCCGGTCGACGGACGCCGCGTCCTCGTCACCGCCTCGCCGCGTGCTCTCGATCTGTTCGAGCGATTCGACTCGTCCAGCTCCCGCCTCGTCGCCGAGGCGGTCTCTCGCCTCGGCGACGCCGAGCGTTCCGCGCTCAGCGAAGCTCTCCCCGCCCTAGAGCGCCTGTGCGCCGTTCTCACGGGAGCGGATGACTCGGCATCCACTCCCACTTCGACGGAGACACCATGAACCTGCCCGTTCCCGTGCTCGAGCCGGCCTTCGACGTCGTCGTCGAGCTCGGCCCGCTGGAGGATCACCTCGACACCAGCGCCGGGCATCGCCGCGTCGTGCCGATCGTCGGCGGACGGGTGAGCGGCGCCGTCGACGCCGTGATCGCACCGGGCGGCGCCGACTGGCAGGTCGTTCGCCCCGACGGCACGATCGAGATCAACGGCCGCTACACCGCACGGACGACCGACGGCGACTTCCTGCTGCTGCATGCCCAAGGGCTGCGCACAGGAAGCCCCGACGTCCTCGCGCGCCTCGGGCGCGGAGAGGACGTCGATCCGAACGAATACTGCTTCCGCACGACCGTGACGATCGAGACGGCCGCCCCCGGTCTCGCGCATCTGCAGCGGAGCCTGTTCCTCGCCTCCGCGCAGCGACAGACGGATGCCGTGCGCTACCGCGCCTACCGCGTGAGCTGACCCCACCAGGCACGCGCCTCCCGCTCCAGTCGCAGTTCATGCCGCGACGGCATCCGAAGCTGGCGTTCCGGGTGCACTTCGTGCCGCTTGTCGCGAGCCTGAGCGACGCCAACTGCACCCGGAACGGGAGAGGACCCGACCGAGACGACACGAACTGCGACCGGAAACCCGCGCGCGCACGCCGTCACGAGCCGAGAGACCGCAGCGCCTTCACCGAGGCGTACCCGTCGGCGACGTCGCGCACAGGCGTGTCCCACACCCGAACGGTCCCCGCATCGCCGTGATGCGCCGGCCATCCGGGATCACCGTCGACGACCAGCGAGACGGCAGCCGCGTGCAGCTCATCGGCGAGCTCCTGCGGCGGATTCGGCCCGGCCAGCGGCTCCATCGCGGGCCCGTCGAGGCAGTCGAAGAAGAAGGGCACGTCGAGGCAGTGCTCGGCGAAGCCGAAGTGCCCCGAGGGCCACGAGAACCGGTACGCCCAGGTGGGTGCGTCGCCTCGAGCAGCGGCGACGTCGAGCACTGCCGTACGGAACATCCGGTCGGTGAGCACGCGCCCGGCCAGACGGGTCTTGCCGAGCGCGACCACATCAGCGTTCGCGCCGAGGTAGTCGCGCCGAATCGTCTTCGGCACGCCGAGCCTGTTCAGCAGCAGCGCCTGGGGCACCCAGCGCAACGCCTTCGCAGCACCCGTCATCGCCATCGTGAACTCGTCGTCGGTCGACCCGAGCACGAGCGGCTTTTCGGCGCCGACTCCCGCGGCGAGCGCCTCGAGGGTCGGCCGCGGCAACAGGTCGCCATCGACCGACGGGCCCAGCGGGAGCCCCTCATCGATCATCGAGGTGAGCGATTTCGGGCCGAGCTCTGTCGCCTTCTTCTGCAGCTCGAGCACCCGCTCCTCGCCCAACGAGGAGAATCCCGACACCGTCGGCTCGACCCCGCCGGCGATCGCCAGGGCCCGCCCGAACGCCTCCGATCGCGGCGCCGCCACGTCGGCGAGCGCCCCAGAGAGCGCGTACACCCCGTGGAACAGGTGCTGCGCCTTCTCCATGCCGAGCAGGGTGAGCACAGCGCCACCACCCGCGGATTGACCCGCGATGGTCACGCGGCTCGGGTCTCCACCGAAGGCGGCGATGTTCTGCTGCACCCACTCGAGCGCGAGCAGCCAGTCGCGCACACCGCGATTCGAGGGCGCGCCTTCGATCCAGCCGAAGCCGTCGAAGCCGAGCCGGTACGAGATCGACACCGTCACGACGCCGTCGCGGTTGAAGTTGCGCCCGTCGTACCAGGGGCTCGCCGGAGAGCCGGCGAAGTACCCGCCGCCGTGGATCCAGACGAGCACCGGCAGGGCGCCGTCGAGAGACGGCGTGAACACGTTCACGTTGAGCGTGGATTCCCCCGGCACCGACGGCTCGGGGATCAAGGTCACCCCGGGGTCTCCTCGTTGCGCGGTCGGCGCGAAGGACAGAGCGTCGAGCGTGCCCTCCCACGGCTCCTTCGGCACGGGCGCCTGAAAACGCAGGTCGCCGACGGGGGCTTCGGCGAACGGGATCCCCAGGAAAGCGGCCGATCGGACATTGCCTCGACCACCCGTGGTGGGGCGCCAGCATCCGCGAACCCGGCCCGCGGCCGTCTCGACCTCGATGTATTCGGTCATGAGTGCATTCTCGGTCATCAGCGGACTCCCTTGATCGGTGCGGTGGCGATGGCGGCGAGGATCACGAACACGATCGCGAAGACGAACAGCATCGGATATCCGCCGAGCGAGGTGATGATCACGCCGCCGATGGCGGGGCTCAGCGCCTGCGGGACGTTGGTCGCGACGTTGAGGATGCCGAGATCCTTGCCAGCCGACACGCCCTCGTTCGGGAGGACCTCGGTCATCAGCGCGGCGTCCACCGACATGTACAGCCCGAAGCCCACGCCGTTGACGATCGCCATCAGGATCATGCCGGTCATGTTCGGCTGGATCAGCGGCATCGCCAGCCCCGCGATCATCACGACGGATGCCGCGTAGATGAAGACCTTGCGCCTGCCGACCCTGTCGCTCCACCAGCCGGAGAGCGCGATCGCGATCAGGGTGGGGACGAACGCGACGAGCGTGAGGGTGACGACCGCTCCCTGAGCCTCGGCGAGCTCGAGGCCGATGTAGTCGGTGAGCATGTAGAGCTGGAAGGCGCTGACGACGAAGTATCCGAGGATCAGGAGGAACCGCGCGGTGAACGCCCACGCGAAGTCGGGGTGGCGCCGAGGGCTGATCCAGAAGCCCCTGAAGAACGCACCCCAGCGGAACGGCTCGACGGCTGCCTCCTTCGACGACCAGTCGCGGTTGACGAGCGCGAACAGGAGCGACACGACGATGACGGCCGCGCCGAACGCCGAATAGCCGATGCCGACCTGTGCCGCGAAGGCGCCCGCGAGCATGATGCCGACCGTCATGCCCAGCTGCGTGCCGAGGCCGATCATGGCGCTCGCTCCGCCGCGCTTCGATCGCGGGAACCGGTCAGCGGTGATCGCGGTGAGCGGCGCCTGGAAGAAGTTGAGGGCGACCTGGATGATCGTCCAGAACACGGCGATCCACACGATCTCGGTGAGCGAGCCGAGCCCGAACAGGAAGATGCCGCCGACGATCGCACCCAGCACCATCCACGGTGCGCGGCGTCCGAAACGGGAGCGGGTCCGATCGCTGAGTGCGCCGACGATGGGCTGCGCGAACAGCGTGAAGACGAACGAGACCGTGGTGACGACCGCAAGGTTGCCGACTTTGCCTGCCTCGTCGATGAGGAGGATCTGACTCGGCAGGAGGATCGCGATCAGACCGCCGTACGTGGCGAAGAGCGTGAGAGAGGCGACGAGCAGGCTGGGCAGCAGACGCCGGTTCGCTGGCGGGCTGGCAGCGGGCTCGCCCGCGGCGGGGGCGACGGAGCGGATGGTGCCGGTTGGCGCGATTTCGGATGGCGGGATCGAGTACGGACATCGGAGCTCCTCATTGAGCGGGACGGGGCCAATCCCAAACATTGTTTGGGATTGGAGCCATGGTGACAGATCGAACGCGGAGCCCGCAAGCCATTCACGAACTTTGTTCGGTTTTCGAGACGCGGCCGTTACAGTGAAGTCATGGCAACTCGGGGGGCGTACGCGAAGGGCGTCATCAAGCGCGAGGAGATCCTCGACGCGGCGCTCGCAGTCGTCGCCGAGCACGGATACCGCAAGGCCTCGGTGCGCGAGATCGCGGACGCCGCAGGCCTGAGCCCCGCCGGCCTCCTGCACTACTTCGGCACGAAGGAGGAGCTCTTCGTGGCGATCCTCCGCGCGCGAGACGAGCGTGACGCCCGTGTCTACGCCGATGCCGCGGCCGACCCCGTGACGGCGCTCCTCGATGTCATGCGGCACAACGCCTCGGTGCCCGGCCTCGTGCAGCTCTACGCCCAGCTCGCCGCCGAAGCCGGCGACCCCGAGCATCCGGCGCACGCGTACTTCCGGGAGCGCACCGCGACCGTCGAGGGCGCGTCGGTCGCCGGCATCGTGGCCGCGCAGGCCGAAGGAACCGTTCGCAGCGATCTCGATCCGGCGTGGATCATCCGCGCCGTGCACGCGCTCGCCGACGGGCTGCAATCCGCCTGGATGCTCGACCCGAGCGTGGACATGGCGGCGGACATCGAGCAGTTCGTCGCCCTCCTGCGGCCGTGACCGCGCCGGAGAAAGGCCGCTCTCAGGCCGACGGCGCCCCGATGGACTCGCGCCACACGACGCGGTGGACCTCCCCGGGCTTCTCGGGCTCCTCCTCACCACGCACGGCAGCGATCAGCCGACGCATCGAGTGCTCGCCGACCAACGCGCGATCCTGCACGACGCTCGTGAGCGAGGGCACGAGGAAAGCGCTGGTGCCGATGTCGTCCCAACCGGTGACGCTCATGTCTCCCGGCATCGACCACCCGCGCAGCCTCGCCGCCCGCATCGCTCCGATCGCGACGCTGTCGTTCGGGGCGATCAGCGCGAAGGGCGCGGTCTTCTCGGGCAGGCTCCGCACGACCTCGAGTCCGACCTCGCTGGTCCAGTCGCCCTCGATCACGGCGATCGAGTCGAGACCGAGCCGTTCCACTGTCGCGAGATAAGCGTCGCGGCGGGCCACGGCCGAAGGGAAATCGAGCGGACCCGTGATGTGGAGGAAGCGCCGGTGACCCAGTTCGACCAGACGCTCCATCATGACGACGATCGGCTGCGCCTCGGTGAACACTCCGGTGGCATGCATCTCGTCGTCGAACGCCGAGGCCCAGAGCACCACGGGCCCAGCCTCGCGGGAAAGATTGAGGATGCGCTGCGGCAACGGCGTGAACGACAGGAACCCCTCGTACTGTCCGCCGTCGATGAGCTCCTCGACGCGCTCGGCCCGTTCGTCACGATTGTCGGGAAGGCTCAGGATCTCGAGGACGTACCCGGCCTTCTCCGCGGCGAGCGTCGCCCCGCGCAGCATGCTGAGCGGGTTCGGCGCACTCACCGGGAAGACGACGGCGAGGCGCCCCGTGCGCTGCGTGCGCATGGCACGCGCGGCCAGGTTGGGCCGATAGTTCAGCTCGGACGCCGCCTGCAGAACCCGCTCGCGCGTCGCCGGGGCGACGCCGTCACGACCCGTGTAGACGAACGAGACCGTCGATTGCGACACCCCGGCCAGCCGGGCGACGTCTCGACTGGTCGGCCGCTTCTGCATGCTTCCCCGTTTCTGCGCAGTTCGTCCACATTGATCGTTGACGGATCGACTGCTTCTGACCATACTAGGTCAATACGTACTACTACTACGTATTGAAAGCAGCAGCTCAACGAGGACGCAATGCTCAGAATCGGAATCATCGGCACCGGGTCGATCGCCAACGCCCACATCGGCGGCTATCTCGCCTTCGGAGAGGAGTGCGAGGTCGTGGCGCTGGCAGACGTCATGCCAGGGAAGGCCGCGCAGAAGGCCGAGGAGTCGGGGCTCTCCGGAGCGGTCGGCTACGACGATCCGCTGCAGATGATCGCCGAAGCCCGTCTCGATCTCGTGAGCATCGCCACGCCCCCCTCGACCCACGCGGCTCTCTCGATCGCCGCTCTCGACGCCGGCATCCACGTGCTCGTAGAGAAGCCCATGGCGCCCTCGCTCGAAGAGTGCGACGCCGTGCTCGCCGCGCAGCGGCGCTCGGGCGCGCTGCTCTCGGTCGTCGCGCAGAACCGCTTCCGCGACGATCTCGCCACGCTCAAGGCCGTCGTCGACTCCGACCTGCTCGGGGGCATCTCGCACGTGCGCGTCGACTCCGCCTGGTGGCGCGGCCTGCCTTACTACGACCTGTGGTGGCGCGGAACGTGGGAGAAGGAGGGCGGCGGCTGCACCCTGAATCACGCCATCCATCACATCGACCTGCTCCTGTGGCTGCTCGGCCGCCCGAGCGAGATCGCAGCGATGCTCGCGAACGCGCAGCACGACAACAGCGAGGTCGAAGATCTCTCGGTCGCCGTGCTCCGGTATGAGCGCGGTCTGGCGCAGCTCACGAGCTCGGTCGTGCATCACGGCCAGGAGCAGGAGATCGTGATCCAGGGCGAGCACGCTCGCGTCTCGCAGCCGTGGAAGGTGGTCGCAGAGCGATCGGATGCCGCAGGCTTCCCCGCCCAAGGCGGGGACCCCGATCGCGTCGCCGCGATCGAGGAGATCGCCGCGGCCAGGGAGCCGCTCGCGCACACCGGTCACACGGGGCAGATCGGCGACGTGCTCGCGGCGATCCGCGAGGGCCGACCGCCGATCGCCGACGGACACGACGGCCGCAACGCGATCGAGGTCGTGACGGCCATCTACAAGGCGGGCATCGAGCACCAGCTGGTGTCGCTGCCGCTTTCTCCTGACGATCCCTATTACCGCGCCGGGCATCTCGTCGCTCATGCCCCGCGGCTCAACCAGGAGCAGCTCTCGCTCGCCGAGGCCGTGGCGCCATGAGCGTCTCCTCGTTCCCCGGCGGCACCTCGCTGTCGCACCTCGACGTTTATCGCGACGCCGCCCCCGACGGCGTGTGCGGCGGCAGCCCCCACATGCACCTCGTCTCGACCGAGGCGTACGTCGTCGTGTCCGGCACCGGGGCGCTCCAGACCATCGACGGCGACGGGTACCAGGAGACCCCGCTCTCGGCCGGAGCCGTGGTGTGGTTCACGCCCGGCACCATCCACCGCGCCGTGAACCACGACGAGCTCAAGGTCGTCGTGCTGATGAGCAACGCCGGTCTGCCGGAAGCGGGAGACGCCGTCATGACGTTCCCCGCAGCCGTCGTGGCGGATGCCGAGGCCTACGCTCGGGCGGCGGCTCTCGGCGACGCCGAGGGACGTGCGGAGCGCGCGAGGCGACGTCGCGACCTCGCCGTGTCGGGCTTCGAGGCTCTGCGCGACGCGATGCTGGCGGGCGATCAGGCGCCCCTCGAGGCGTTCAGGGCTGCGGCGGGGGCGCTCGTGCGCGACCGTGCGTCCGAGTGGGGCGAGCTCATCCGCGAGCGCCCTCTCGCACAGGCCGAGCAGTCCCTCGCCCTCGCCCGCGCCGTGGCCGAGGGCGACGTGACCCATCTCGACGAAGCCAGGGTGCAGCAGGCCGTGCCCTCAGCCGGCGAACGCGGATTCGGAATGTGCGGACGACTCCGCACGTACGACATGACCGATCAGGAGACCCAGAAGTGAACCACCCCTACACCTTCGATCCGCTGCCCGAGCCTGCGGCGGCACCAGGCGAGTTCAGCTTCGCCGCGGTGGGTCTCGACCACGGCCACATCTACGGCATGGCCGACGGTCTGATCGGCGCTGGGGCGACCGCGAAGTGGGTGTTCGATGCGGATGCCGACAAGGCCGCCTCGTTCGCGAAGCGCTATCCGACCGCCCGCGTCGCCTCCTCGGAGCAGCAGATCCTCGACGACCCGGAGGTGCGGCTCGTAGCCACCGCCGCCATCCCCTCCGAGCGGGCCGCCGTGGCACTGCGAGCGATAGAGGCCGGCAAGGACGCGTTCGTCGACAAGGCTCCTCTGACGAGTTTCGAGCAGCTCGCGGCCGCGCGCGAGGCGACGGCCCGCACCGGACGCAAGTACGCCGTGTACTACGGCGAGCGCCTTCACACCGAGTCGTCGATCCTCGCGGGTCAGTTGATCGAGCGCGGCGCGATCGGCCGAGTGCTGCAGGTCGTCTCGTTCGGCCCGCACCGCATCGGCGGCGGTCGCCCGGGCTGGTTCTACGACCCTGCGCAGTACGGCGGCATCCTGTGCGACATCGGCAGCCACAACTTCGACCAGATCCTGTTCTACACGGGGGCCACGGACGGCCGCATCGTCAGCTCGACGGTCGCGAACTACGCGCACCCCGACACTCCGGGTCTGCAGGACTTCGGCGATGCGCACGTCGTGCTCGACAACGGAGCCTCCGGGTACGTGAGAGTGGACTGGTTCACCCCTGAGGGGCTGGGTGTGTTCGGCGACGGACGCACGATCATCCTCGGCACCGACGGGTACATCGAGCTGCGCAAGTACATCGACATCACGACCGAGAACGGCGGCGGGCAGGTGCTGCTCGTGAACCAGGAGGGACAGTACCGGTTCGACGCGAATGGGATGACCGGCTTCCCCTACTTCGGGCAGTTGATCCGCGACTGCCTCGACGGCACCGAGAACGCGATGACCCAGGCGCACGCCTTCAAGGCGGCGGAGCTGAGCCTGCAGGCCCAGACGTCAGCCGAGGTGCTCGCACCCTGACCCCCGGCGGCGCGCACGCGCCGTCCATTCTCAGAACCACGAGGAGGTGGACCTGAATGCCCGAGATCGTCGAAGCGCCGCTGTCGCTCACCGGCTCCGCGCAGCCCGGCAGCGAGACGCGGGTGATCACGACCGCGCGGCCCCGTCGTCGCGCATTCCGGCGCGACCGGATGCCGCGGGCCCGGCAGTCCTGGCGTCGCGCGCTGACCAAGGACTGGCGGATCTACACGTTCCTGATCGTGCCGATCCTGTTCCTGTTGATCTTCCGCTACGTCCCGATGCTCGGGAACATCATCGCGTTCCGCAGGTTCCGGCCCGGCGGGTCGATCTTCGGCGACGAGTGGGTGGGGTTCTACTACTTCCAGGCGTTCATCTCGAACCAGCAGTTCTGGACGGTGTTCTGGAACACCGTGATCCTCGGCGGCCTCACCCTGCTGATCTGCTTCCCGCTTCCGATCGTGCTCGCGCTCATGCTGAACGAGCTGCGCTCGCGCCGGTTCAAGCGTCTCGTCCAGACGATCTCGTACCTGCCGCACTTCATGTCGATCGTGATCGTCGCGGGGCTCGTGCTGCAGCTGACCTCGCTCAACGGCACGGTCAACCAGATGGTCGAGGCGTTCGGCGCGGACCCCGTGCCGTTCATGCAGCGGCCGGAATGGTTCCGGTCGATCTACGTGTCTTCAGAAGCCTGGCAGACGGTCGGGTGGGGCACGATCCTCTACCTGGCCGCGCTCACCACGATCGACGACCAGCTGTACGAGGCAGCACGCATCGACGGCGCGAACCGCTGGCAGCAGACCTGGCACATCACGCTTCCCGGCATCCGCCCGACCATGATGGTGCTTCTGATCCTGAACATCGGATCGTTCATGTCGGTCGGCTTCGAGAAGGTCCTGCTGCTGCAGAATCCGCTGATCTACTCCACGGCCGACGTCATCTCCACCTATCTCTACCGCGTCGGCATCCAATCCGCGCAGTTCTCCTACGGAACCGCGATCGGACTGTTCGAGGCCCTGATCGGCCTGGTGCTCGTGCTCTTCGCGAACCTCATCTCCCGTCGACTGGTTGGAACCTCGCTATGGTGACCGAAGCTCTGCCTTCCAAGCCCGACATCGCCCATGTGCGCCGGGAGACCGGCGTCATCCGAGAGTCGCTCGGCTATCGCACCTTCCGCGTCGTCAACGCGATCGTGCTCGTGCTGATCTGCATCGTCACCCTCTACCCGTTCGTGAACCTGGTGGCCAAGGCGTTCTCGTCTGAGGGCTACATCGCCGCCGGCGAGGTGAACCTGATCCCGCGCGGTTTCAACATCGACACGTTCCGTGCGGTGATGGGCGACGGACTGTTCTGGACGAACTACGGCAACACGTTCCTGTACACGGTGGTCGGCACGATCATCGCGATGGTCATCACCACCACCTACGCCTACGCGCTCAGCAAGCCGCACCTCAAGGGCCGCACGTTCTTCATCGGCATCGCGGTCTTCACGATGTTCTTCGGCGGAGGACTCATCCCGAACTACATCCTGATCGCGAACACCCTGGGCTGGCGAAACAGCATCTGGGCGGTGGTCGTCCCCGGCGCGCTGAGCGTGTTCAACCTGCTCGTGATGAAGTCGTTCTTCGAGAGCTTCCCGACCGAGCTCGAAGAGGCCGCCGCGATCGACGGACTCTCCACCTACGGCATCTTCTTCCGCATCGTTCTTCCCCTGTCGAAGGCCGTGCTCGCGACCATGACCCTGTTCTATGCGGTCAGCCAGTGGAACTCGTGGTTCAACGCCTTCCTCTTCATGGACGACAAATCGCTCTTCCCCGTGACGATCTACCTGCGCAACCTGATCGCCGCGGCCACCGGCACCTCCGAGATCACGGGCGGCGGTGAGGCGGTGCAGATCGCCTCCAACATCCAGGCCGTCACGATGCTGCTCACCGTGCTCCCGATCATCTGCTTCTACCCCTTCATCCAGCGCTACTTCGTCTCGGGCGTCATGCTCGGGTCGGTCAAGGGCTGACTTCCCGATCCGCGTCGAACGACGACGTTCACACAAAGGAGACACACCATGACCATCACTCGCCGACGCCTGGCGGGCGTCGCAGGCATCGTGACCTTCGCCGTCGCGCTGACGGCGTGCACCTCGGCACCCGTCGACGAGACGGCGGAGGACGGCGGCGTCACGATCGGCGCCGAGCAGTCCGTCGGCGCCATGGACGACTTCGAGGCCGGAACGACCTTCAAGGCCACCGAGCCCGTCGAGTTCTCACTCATGTATCGCGACCACCCCGGGTACCCGGTGAAGGACGACTGGTCCGTCTTCCAGCACCTCGACGCCGACCACAACGTGACGTTCTCGCGCACCGACATCCCGATGTCGGACTTCGATCAGAAGAAGTCGCTGCTGATCGGCAGCGGCGACGCATCTGACATCATCTCGGTGTCGTATTCGGGAACAGAGACCAAGTTCGTCTCGGGCGGCGCGATCCTCCCCGTGTCGGACTACCTCGACTACATGCCGAACTTCCAGGAGAAGGTCTCCGAGTGGGATCTCCAGGACGAGCTCGACAACCGCCGCCAGGCCGACGGCAAGATCTACCTGCTGCCCGGGCTCCGTGAGACGCCGAACGTCGAGTACAGCATCGCGATCCGCGAGGACCTGTGGGAGAAGGCGGGGATCACCGAGGATCCCGAGACCTGGGAGGAGTTCGCCGAGCAGCTCGTGAAGGTGCAGGAGGCGAACCCCGAGCTCAGCTACGCGATGTCGGATCGATGGACCGACGCGACCCCGCTCGGTTCGCTGCTCAACGTGATGGCGCCCAACTACGGCACGGCAGCCGGGTGGCAGTACAACAACACCTGGTACGACGAGGATTCGGACGAGTACGTCTTCACCGGCACGACGGACGAGTACCGTGAACTGATCTCCGATGTCGCGGACCTCGTGGCCGACGGCGTCCTGGACCCGGAGATCACGCAGAGCGACGACCAGGCCACGCAGAAGTTCATCTCCGGCCAGTCGGCCGCGATCGGCAGCAACACCCAGACGCTCTCCGAGTACCGGACGAAGTTCGCGGATGCCGGTCAGCCCGACGTTCCGATCCGCCTGATCTCGATCCCCGGGGGCCCTGCGGGCTCCAACCTCCCGAGCGGCCGCTTCACCTCCGGTTTGATGATCAGCAGCGAGGCGGCGGACAAGCCGTACTTCAAGGCGCTGCTGCAGTTCATCGACTGGCTGTACTACTCCGACCAGGGGATCGAGTTCGCGCAGTGGGGCGTCGAAGGAGAGACCTTCACGAAGGACTCCGATGGCACCCGAACCCTCATGGACGACATCGGCTGGAGCGCCGTGAACGCGGGTGCACCGAAGAAGCTGAACGCCGACTACGGCTACAGCAACGGCGTGTTCCTGCCCGCGAACGGATCGTCGAAGGAGCTCCTGCTCTCGCTCATGACCGACGAGGTCGCCGCGTGGACCGAGAAGCAGCTGGAGTCGAAGAAGCAGCTGCCGGTACCGCCTGCACCGCTGCTCGACGAGATCGAACTCGAGCAGACCTCGCTGCTGCAGACGCAGCTCACGGATGCCGTGCACGCTGCGACGGCCGCCTTCATCACGGGTCAGCGCTCGATCGACTCCGACTGGGACGCCTACGTCGCCGAGATCGAGGGGCTCGGGTCCACCCAGCTCATCGACACCTTCAACACCGCGCTCGCGCGCACGAAGTAGCCGGGGCTTCGCAGATGTCAGGTTCGCGGTCGGGATCATGACATCTGCGAGGTCTCGCCCGCAGCGACAGGAGAGACGCATGAGCGAGAAGAAGAACGAGGCCGTCGACGAGATCGGACGCGGTCCGCTCTCGCGCGGCTCAGTGGTGATCTATCGGATGCTGGTGCTGGAGGCGCAGCTGTTTCTCGCGACGCTCCCCACGAGCCTCGCCGTCCTGCTCCTCGGTCGCGACCCGTCGAATCTGCCGCTGTTCGTCTTGGCGCTGGTGCCGGTCGCCCCCGCCCTCGTCGCGGGTGTCGCCGCGACCCGCGCGGCAGCCGCCGACCCCGACCTGGCACCGGGGCGGCACTTCTTCCGCGCCTACCGGCGTGACCTCGTGGCCACGCTGCGGTGGGCGCTCCCGGCGGCGTTGATCCTCGCCGTGCTGACCGTCAACCTCACCCATCTCGGCGCCGTGGATGGCGGGGCGGCCCTCCGCCCGGCCATCCTCCTTCTCGCAGTGATCGCCCTGATCTGGTGCGGACACATGACCGTGCTCACCGCCACGTTCCGTTTCCGCACTCGCGACGCCGCACGGATCGCGCTCGCGCAGATCCTGCCGCGCTTCGGTTTCTCGCTCGGCGTCCTGTCGCTCGTGGTGATCAGCGCCTTCCTGACCATCGCGTTCTCCGAACTCGTCGTGCTGATGCTCCTGTGGGCCGCAGTCGTCCTCCTCGCGCTCATGGCCCGCCCCGTCATCGCTGACGTCGCGACGCGGTTCACGCGCGACACCTCCGCCACCGAGTCCTGATCGCCCCGCTGCGGGACCGGGTCAGTTGTCGACCCGCGTGACCTCTGCGTGCGGCATCCGCGCCTTCATGACGCGCACCGCCTCGGGGTTGTCGTCGACGAGCACGGCGTCGCGCCCGAGCGCCGACGCGACGGCGCCCGCGGTGCCAGAGCCCGCGAACAGGTCGAGGACGCGATCGCCGGGGCGGCTCGATGCCGCGACTATCCGGCGCAGGATCCCCTCGGGCTTCTGCGTCGGGTAGCCCGTCTTCTCCCGCCCTGTGGTCGGGACGATCGTGTGCCACCAGACGTCGGTGGGCAGCTTGCCGCGTGCTGCCTTCTCGGGCGTGACGAGTCCCGGGGCCATGTACGGCTCCCGATCGACGTCGTCGGAGTTGAACACGTACGTCCGCGGGTTCTTGACGTACACGAGAATCGTGTCGTGCTTGGTCGGCCAGCGGCGGCGCGACTTCGCTCCGTAGTCGTACGCCCAGATCAGCTCGTTCAGGAACGAGTCGCGGCCGAACACCGCGTCGAGCATGACCTTGGCGTAGTGCGCCTCGCGATAGTCCAGGTGCAGGTACAGCGTGCCGTCGTCGGCGAGCAGCCGCCAGGCCTCCTCGAGACGGGGCATCAGGAAGTCGCCGTAGTCGTCGAAGCGGTCGTCGTAGGTGCGAAGCATTCCGCGCACGCGTTCGTACCGGTGGCCGTGGAAACCGTGACGGACCTCCCCCTGAGCAGGGTCCGCAGCCGGCTCGATGTCGGCATCCGCCTCATCGTCCGCGGCCATCCGCCGTGCGGTGACGACCTGTCGTTCGCGCGCGCGGCCCGTGTTGAAGGGCGGGTCGAGGTAGATCAGCGTGAACGACTCGGCGGGCAGGGCTGCCGCGACCGAGAGGTTGTCGCCCTCGATGATCGTGACCGCGCCGCGCTCGGCGTCCCCGCTCACGAAGCTCTGCGCTCAGGGGACGCTGTGCAGTTAGGGAACACGGTGCAGCCACGCGTCTGTGGCGAACTTCGACTCGACGAGGGCTTCCGCATCGGCGTACTCCTCGGCCGAGATCGTGCCGTCTTCAGCCGAGGTCAGCGAGCGGAACGTGTCGATGAACCGGTCGATGATCTCCGCATGGGAGAGTCCGGTCTGGCTGCGGAGCGGATCGACCCTCTTCGCCGCGGAAGCCGTGCCCTTGTCGCTGAGCTTCTCCCGTCCGATCCGCAGCACCTCGGTCATCGTCTGGCCGTCGATGTCGTACGACAGCGTCGCGTGGTGCAGCACGCCGCCGTTCGCGAGACGCTTCTGTGCGGCGCCGCCGATCTTGCCGCTCGACGACGCGATGTCGTTGAGCGGCTGATACACGGCGTCGATGCCGAGCGAGCGCAGCGCCTGCAGCACCCAGTCGTCGAGGAACGCGTAGGAATCGGCGAAGGTCATCCCTGCCACGAGAGATGCCGGAACGTACAGCGAGTAGGTGATGATCTGCCCGGCGGCCATCAGCATCGCTCCTCCGCCAGAGATGCGTCGCACGACGTCGAAGCCGTGGCTGGCCGCGCCCTCGGGGTCGACCTCGTTGCGGTACGACTGGAAGGAGCCGATCACGACGGCCGACTGGTCCCATTCCCAGATGCGCAGGGTCGGGCGGCGGCGGCCCTCTCCGACGCGCGAGGTGAGCACCTCGTCGAGCGCGAGGTTCATGCGAGGCGAGACCGCCTTCTCGTGCACGATCTCCCAGTCGAAGTCCCGCCAGCCGGGAGCCGTGACCAAGGCTCGGCGGACCGCGGTGCCGACGGCCTCCGGAGTGAACCCCAGCAGCTGCGCGCCCTCGGGCAGAGCCGAACGGACCGCGGCTGCGATGGCTGTCGCATCCGTCTCCTCGGGGAGCCCGTTCACCGCCGCGTTGATGTCGTCGAGGGCCGTGTCGGGCTCGAGGAAGAAGTCGCCGGCGAGGCGGAAGTCAGCGAGCTTGCCGTCGACCACCTCGAGGTCTACGACGACGAGCTTTCCACCAGGGACCTTGAATTCACCGTGCACGGTTCCAGCTTAAGGCGCGGCCGAGGTCAGCGGCCGAGGATCACCGCCCGCTCCCCCGCCCTGATCGAGGACGTGTAGGTGTTCTCGTCGAGCGGGAGGGGGCAGAGGAACTGGTCCGAGAAGGCGCACGGGGGCAGATAGGCGCGGTTGAAGTCGATCCACGCGCTGCCGTCGTCCGCCGGCTCCTCGACGACGAGGAACCGGAACCGGTAGGTCTCGATGCCGTTGGTCCCGTCGGCGAAGACCGCAGTGAGGTCGCCATGCGCGTTGCGTGTCACGGTGAGAGTCCGCGGGATGCCGTCGAGTTCGAACCTCAGGCGCCCGGCGACCGCGGATTCATGCCGCTGCCCGTCGACGGCCGTGACCGTGATGTGCTCGCCGGGTGTCGACTCGAACACGGCGCGGAGACGCCAGCCCTTCCTCGGCGGATATGCGTCGATCGCGCTGAACCGCTCGCGCTGAGGTCGCCGCGGATTGAACACCCGCAGAGCCACCACGCCGTTCCGATCGAACACCCGCAGTTCGCGGCGCCCGAACCTGATCGTCTCGCCGCCCCGCAGCGTCACGATCGATCCCGAGGTGCCGAGCTCGCTGCCGCGGATTCCGCCGTCGCCCGTGAGCGCCCAGAGCCCCGGCACCCCCTCGACAGCCGCCGGCTCCGTGATGAGCCAGTTCGTCGACTCCAGCGCGGCGGGGCCGTACTCCGCTCCCGCGTAACTCTCGCGCGCCCGGTGCCACTCGCGCCACTCGTCCTCGAAGCTCATCAGCACCTTCCTCTCGCCGCGAATCTATGGCGAGAGGAAGCGCTGCGGTGCGGGTGCCGTCATGGAGGATCACCCGGCGTAATGCCGGGACTCTGGACGAAATGTTTCAGCGTCGGGGAATGCGCGCGTCGAGCCATGCGAGCAGATCGGCGCGCACCTCCGCCTGCTGCAGCTCCTGGAAGATCTCGTGACGTGCATCGGGGTAGACGAGGGTCGTGACATCGGTGAGGCCCGACCGCGTGCGGTACTCGTCGGCGAGCTTGTGCACGCTGCGGGGTCCACCGACCGGGTCGTCCCTGCCGACCATGAGCAGCATCGGGATGTCGCGCCCCAGGTCTTTGCGAGGCCGTCCGTACAGCCGGGCGGCCTCGATCGGTCCGAACAGCTTCAGCAGCGGCACATCGGTCGTCAGCGGATCCTCGTCGAACTCCTTCCACACGGCGGGGTCGCGGCTGAGCCACTCGAGACCCGTGGCGTCCTGACCCTTCCACCGCGCGTTGAGCGGTGCGGCGTTCAGCGAGGTCGGCGTGCGCAGAGCGGAGCCGGAGAGCACCACGGCGTCCCAGGCCTCCGGGTGGTCGTTCACGAGCATCTGCGCGAGGAACGACCCCCACGAGTGTCCGAGCAGCACGAGCGGAAGGTCGGGCTGCTCAGCGCGGATGATGCCGGTGAGCTGCCAGATGGCCTCTTCGGTCGCGCGGATGCCTCCCTTGCCGAGACGACCCAGCTTGGCCGGATCGTTGTGCTGACGAATGCCCGTGCGCCCGTGACCGCGATGATCGTCGGCGTACACGGTGAAACCGCCATCGGTGAGGGCGGCGATCACCGCACCGTAGCGGCCCGCGTGCTCGCCGACTCCGTGCAGCAGCTGCACGACCCCTCGCGCCTCACCCGCTGCCGGGTGCACGTCGTAGACGATGGCGATGCCGTGGGAATCCGTGAACTCTCTGGTCTCCGTCACCCACCCACCATACTCACGGCTCGGGTGTCACGCAGAGAGCGTCGCGACGAGGGCCTGGGCGGTCTCGAGATCGGTGACCTCGTAGCCGCCGACTCCGTCCGCCGCCGACCCCATCCGCACGCCGCCGACTTCGCGGACCATGCGCTTGGCCGAGAAGTGCAGGGCGTCGACCCCGGTGTCGGCGAGGAGCCGAGCGGATGCCGCGTCCACTCCGCTGCCGGCCATGATCTCGATCTCGCCTTCGGCCGCGGCGACGAGCGCGCGCAGCACGGCGATGCCGTCGACCGCAGTCGATGCGCCACCCGAGGTGAGCACACGGCGCAGTCCGAGCTCACGCGCTGCGACGAGGGTCGCGATCGGGTCGGGGGTGACGTCGATCGCCCGGTGGAGGGTGACGGATGCCGAGCCCGCGGCGTCGCGCAGGCGGCCCATCGCATCGAGGTCGAGGTCGCCGGCGGCGTCGAGCGCACCGATCACGACACCGTGGGCTCCTGCCTCGACGGCCCGGCGGACGTCGAGCTCCGATACGGCGATCTCATCGGCGTCGTAGTGGAACCCTCCGGCGCGCGGGCGCACGAGCACGTGCACCTCGACGCCCGCTTCACGAGCGGCGGCGAGCGACAGCTCGAGCGTGGCCGGCGAAGGCGTGAGTCCGCCCAGGGCGAGGGCCTGGGCGAGTTCGACGCGGACGGCTCCGACGGCACCGGCGATGCGGACTCCGCTCGGGTCCTGCACGGCGATCTCCAGGGCGATGTTCTGCGGCATCCACCCATTGTCGCGCGCGGAGCCCGGCATCCGCACCGTGGATGCCCTGTTCCTCGGTTAGGCTCGGTCTGGGTTCGGTCTGCGGGCCTGTGGCGATCCGGGGGGATGCTGATGACGGACGGGTGGGCGGTCGCGCCTGATTAGGTGGCAGGGGTTCTGGCTGCGGTGGATCGTGAGGGCGAGCCGTTGGCGGGCGCGGTGACGGTTTCGGAGGAGCTGCTGGCTCGGAAGGCGGATCTGTCGGCGGGCGGGCGGTCTGTGTTGTCGGATGCGTGGGCGGATTTCATGGATCTGCGGGTGCTGGTCCCTGGCAAGGTGATCGAGCTGGTGATGTCGTCTTCGCAGGCGATCGTGGAGGGCACAGTGGCGATCGCGGCGGGGGATGAGGCGATGGCGGCGGAGTGGCAGTCTCAGAATTCGAAGTACTTCGTCGATGGTTGGGATGCGCTGCGATGACGCGGGGCGATTTCGTATCGTTCACGCTGGCGGCGGTGCCATCCTCGACGTCGATGGATGCGCTCGGTAGGGATGCGGCGACGCTCGGGCAGACCGTGGATGACACGTTCGACGCGGTGGTGACGCAGTGGAAGCTGCTGGATGATGCGTTCGTGTTGATGCCGGCAGCGCCGGTGTCGGTCATGCTGGTGGTTCCGCAGACGCCGATCGCCGATTTCTCGGATGCGATGTCGCAGGCGAAGACGGTGCTCAGTGACGCCAGCTATCACGAGTTCGAGCCGTTGGAGCGCACGCGGGCCGATCTGCTGGGGCGTATCGACAATCTGAACCTGCGGCACGCGAACCATCAGGCGACGCTGGATGCGGAGATCTCGACGTTCCGCGCCGATCCTGACAACGATCCGGCGATCACCGGGCGCAACCATCCTGATACGGATGCGTATCGCACGGCGAAGGTGAATCTGTCTCTCCTGGATGATGAAGCGGTGACGCTCGCGAACGACGTGGATCGGTTCCACCGCGATCTGGATGACGCAGAGGCTGCCCTCGCGTCGAGGCTGCGCGCAATCATCGGAGGAGACACCGTGACGCGCTCGGATGGGTCGGAGGTGCACGCCTCGCAGCAGTTCTGGGGGATCACGCCCCCGGGTCGTTCGCAGGGGTTCGACAGCGGGCGCGAACCGGTGAGTCTGGAGGACTACTTCGCGCAGGCGGTGACCTCGTCGGTCGACACGCGCATCCGGTGGCTTGCGGATGCCGCCCCGAAGAAGGTCCAGGCGTGGCTGGACGATCACCCGGAGTTCATGGAGACGGTCGGGTTCGTGCCTCCCGCGGCTGCGGCGGCGCTGTTCGCCTCGTTGAAGGCGCGGTCGACGCAGGATACGTCCGGCGCTTGGACGACCGGACCGCTGGGCACCCTGTGGGCCAACGCACCCGGCGCGATCGGCAACCTCAACGGGCTGACGGTCGCGGAGCGGTCGCCGTTCTCCGATCAGGAGCTGCAGCGCCTGCTCGCCGACCCGGACCTCACCGGTGATCAGCGGAGCAAACTGGAACTACTGGAAGAGAAGGCCGCCGCCGCTGACGTGGCTCTGTTGTCCGTGTTCTTAGATACAGACGGCGACCCGCGGGCGTCGCTGGTGTGGGGCGATCCGGACACCGCGGATCAGGTCATCACAATAACCCACGGCATCGCCACCGACCTCGGACAACTCGACGACTGGGGAACGATCGGCGACAAACTCAGCGCGGCTATCGAGAAGCAGACAAGTATCCGAGAGTGGGATTCGTCGACGGCAATCGTGTTGTTCATGGAGTGGGACTCGGGTGACATGGTCACGGTGCAGGGCCAGGACCGCCCACAAGACGGCGCCGCTCGTGAGGTCGCCTTCCTCGAAGGGCTCCGGTTCGTGAACCCGTCCGCCTGGCAGGAAGGATGGGCACACTCGCTGGGCACGACCGCCACCGCCGATGCCGTGCTGCAGTCCCCGGGCCTGTTCGATCACGTGACCCTCTTCGGGTCGGCCGGCCTCACCCCCGATGCCGCGACCAACCTCGACGACCAGATCACCGGTGGCGACCTCACCGTGTCGTCCACGTCCGCAGATCTCGACTGGATCGCGATGTGGGGGCGGGTGCCCGGGGTGTCCGAGCACGCGGTGAACCCCGCCGATCTGCCGGGTGTCGACGTTTTCGGATCCGACGGCGGCCCCGTCGACGGCTACCTCGGCCCCGGTGGCGGCACAGGCCGTCCCACACAAGGGCACAACGAGGGTGCGAGCACCAACCTCCTCTACCGTGTACACCGCATCAACCCCCTGTTCGGCGGTTTGCTTACGATGCCTGGTGACAGTGTCGGCTATCTCGACCCGCGCAGCCAGTCCTTCAAGCAGGCGGTCGCGGACTTCATGACCCGGATCGAGGAGCACGGATGACCCGCCGCATGATGACGACACAACGACTCGCCGTGGCGATCGCGACCGTTCTAGGAGTGACCATGACACTGACCGGATGCTCCCCGACCGGGAAAGACCTCTTCACCCAGGCGCAGACGGTGAACACCACCGCGAAACAGGCCGTCGCCGAATTGCAGCTGTACCTGTTCGACGGCGACTGGGATGTTGACACCTACGGCGAGATCCCGGAATCCTGCGGCGCCGACGGGTACCTGTTCAAGTTCAGCCGATCAATAGTCGGGTCGACAGTCGCACCATGGCGACTACCCGAAGGGACAGTCGACGCGCAGGCCGAAGACGTCACGTCTTGGTTGGAGGAGCACGGCTGGTCGGGGATCGTGTTCCGCTCTTACACCGGCGGCGTCACCGACGTCACCATCACGACCCGCAAACCCGACGCCCACATCGACGACCTCCTCATCACCATCTCCCCGGGGAAAAATCTCGACGCAATCACCCTCGATGCCACCACCACCTGCGAACCCGGGAGTAAACGGGATCTTCGCCATCTGATGTTCCCGGACGGTTTGTCCGAGTACACGTCTCCGTTGTCCGAGCATCCGACCGCCGAACCGTTCTTCGGGATGGCGCCGGACTCCCCGACGCCGGGTCCGCGCCCCGCCCCCGTCACCTACCCCGCACCGACCGACACTCCCACGCCGGCACCCTCTCCGACCCCATGACAGTTCGGCGGTTTGCGCACGATGCCGGGTGACAGTGTCGGGTATCTCGATCCGCGCAGCCAGTCATTCAAGCACGCGGTCGCGGATTTCATGACCCGGATCGAGGAGCACGGATGACCCGCCGCACGACGACCCACCGGATGATGACACGACGACTCGCCGTGGCGATCGCGACCGTTCTAGGAGTGACCATGACACTGACCGGATGCGCCCCCACCGGAAAAGACCTCTTCACCCAGGCGCAGACGGTGAACGCTACGGCGAAGCAGGCCGTCGCCGAACTGCAGCTGTACCTGTATGACGGCGACTGGGACGTCGACAACTACGGCGAGATCCCTGACTCCTGCGGCGCCGACGGGTACCGCTTCTCGTTCACCCGATCCACGACCGGCAACTACGACGCACCCTGGCGCCTGCCGCAGGGAACGATTGACGCACAGGCCGAGGACATCACGGCCTGGTTGGAGGAGCACGGCTGGTCGGGGATCGTGTTCCGCTCTTACACCGGAGGCGTCACCGACGTCACCATCACCACCCGCAAACCCGATGCCCGCATCGACGACCTCCTCATCACCATCGGCTCCGGGCCCGCCTCCGACGGCATCATCCTCGACGCCACCACCACCTGCGAACCCGGTAGTAAGCGGGATCTTCGCCATCTGATGTTCCCCGACGGTCTATCTGAGTACACGTCTCCGTTGTCGGAATATCCGTCGGCCGAGCCGTTCTTCGGGATGGCGCCGGATTCTCCGTCGCCGGGTCCGCGCCCCGCCCCGGTCACCTATCCCGCACCGACCGACTCCCCGACCCCGGCACCTTCTCCGACCCCGTGACAGTTCGGCGGGTTGCTGACGATACCTGGTGACAGTGTCGGCTATCTCGACCCGCGCAGCCAGTCCTTCAAGCAGGCCGTCGCGGACTTCGCTGAACGTGTGAAGGATCACCAATGACTCACCGCACGATGACCCACCGGATGATGACACGACGACTCGCCGTGGCGATCGCGACCGTTCTAGGAGTGACCATGACACTGACCGGATGCGCCCCCACCGGAAAAGACCTCTTCACCCAGGCGCAGACGGTGAACACCACCGCGAAACAGGCCGTCGCCGAACTGCAGCTGTACCTGCACGACGGGCCCTGGCATGTGGGCACGGGCCTTGCCTACGGTGAGCGGCCAGACCCGTGCGGGGCCGACGGATACGTGTTCAAGTTCACCCGGTCCACGATCGGCGACTTCGACGCACCGTGGCGGTTACCCCAAGGGACCGTTGATGCGCAGGCCGAGGACATCACGGCCTGGTTGGAGGAGCACGGCTGGTCGGGGATCGTGTTCCGCTCTTACACCGGAGGCGTCACCGACGTCACCATCACCACCCGCAAACCCGATGCCCGCATCGACGACCTCCTCATCACCATCGGCTCCGGGCCCGCCTCCGACGGCATCATCCTCGACGCCACCACCACCTGCGAACCCGGTAGTAAGCGGGATCTTCGCCATCTGATGTTCCCCGACGGTCTATCTGAGTACACGTCTCCGTTGTCGGAATATCCGTCGGCCGAGCCGTTCTTCGGGATGGCGCCGGATTCTCCGTCGCCGGGTCCGCGCCCCGCCCCCGGTCACCTATCCCGCACCGACCGACTCCCCGACCCCGGCACCTTCTCCGACCCCGTGACAGTTCGGCGGGTTGCTGACGATACCTGGTGACAGTGTCGGCTATCTCGACCCGCGCAGCCAGTCCTTCAAGCAGGCCGTCGCGGACTTCGCTGAACGTGTGAAGGATCACCAATGACTCACCGCACGATGACCCACCGGATGATGACACGACGACTCGCCGTGGCGATCGCGACCGTTCTAGGAGTGACCATGACACTGACCGGATGCGCCCCCACCGGAAAAGACCTCTTCACCCAGGCGCAGACGGTGAACACCACCGCGAAACAGGCCGTCGCCGAACTGCAGCTGTACCTGCACGACGGGCCCTGGCATGTGGGCACGGGCCTTGCCTACGGTGAGCGGCCAGACCCGTGCGGGGCCGACGGATACGTGTTCAAGTTCACCCGGTCCACGATCGGCGACTTCGACGCACCGTGGCGGTTACCCCAAGGGACCGTTGATGCGCAGGCCGAGGACATCACGGCCTGGTTGGAGGAGCACGGCTGGTCGGGGATCGTGTTCCGCTCTTACACCGGAGGTGTCACCGACGTCACCATCACGACCCGCAAACCCGATGCCTACATCGACGACCTCCTCATCACCATCGGCCCCGGCGAAGCCACAGACAGCATCAACCTCCGCACCACCACCACCTGCGAACCCGGCAACGCCACGGCGCTCTTCGATCTCATGTTCCCGGACGGCGGTTGGGACTACACATCGCCCCAGTCCGAGCATCCGTCGACCGAGCCGTTCTTCGGGATGACTCCGGATTCCCCGTCGCCGGGTCCGCGCCCCGCCCCGGTCACCTACCCCGCACCGACCGACTCCCCAACTCCGGCGCCTTCTCCGACCCCATGACAGTTCGGCGGTTTGCGCACGATGCCGGGTGACAGTGTCGGCTATCTCGACCCGCGCAGCCAGTCGTTCAAGCAGGCGGTCGCGGATTTCATGACTCGGATCGAGGAGCACGGATGACCCGCCGCACAACGCATCGCCGCACGGCGACCCACCGGATGACGACACGACGATTCGCCGTGGCGATCGCGACCGTTCTAGGAGTGACCATGACACTGACCGGATGCGCCCCCACCGGAAAAGACCTCTTCACCCAGGCGCAGACGGTGAACGCTACGGCGAAGCAGGCCGTCGCGGAGCTGCAGCTGTACCTGCACGACGGGCCCTGGCATGTGGGCACGGGCCTTGCCTACGGTGAGCGGCCAGACCCGTGCGGGGCCGACGGGTACGTGTTCAAGTTCACCCGGTCCACGATCGGCGACTTCGACGCACCGTGGCGTCTGCCGCAAGGGACCGTTGATGCGCAGGCGGAGGACATCACGGCCTGGTTGGAGGAGCATGGCTGGTCGGGGATCGTGTTCCGCTCTTACACCGGAGGTGTCACCGACGTCACCATCACGACCCGCAAACCCGATGCCTACATCGACGACCTCCTCATCACCATCGGCCCCGGCGAAGCCACAGACAGCATCAGCCTCCGCACCACCACCACCTGC
This sequence comes from Microbacterium natoriense, assembly GCF_030816295.1. Classification (NCBI taxonomy): domain Bacteria; kingdom Bacillati; phylum Actinomycetota; class Actinomycetes; order Micrococcales; family Microbacteriaceae; genus Microbacterium; species Microbacterium natoriense. The sequence continues at coordinate 4,030,665 of NZ_JAUSXV010000001.1, forward strand.
GAACCCGGCAACGCCACGGCGCTCTTCGATCTCATGTTCCCGGACGGCGGTTGGGACTACACATCGCCCCAGTCCGAGCATCCGTCGGCCGAGCCGTTCTTCGGGATGGCGCCGGATTCTCCGTCGCCGGGTCCGCGCCCCGCCCCGGTCACCTACCCCGCACCGACCGACTCCCCCACCCCGGCGCCTTCTCCGACCCCATAACAGTTCGGAGCCGGAACGCCTTGCACCGGCATCCGCGCTTCCCCCGGAACCGGACATTACTTAGACTGTCTAAGTAATGTCTGCTCCTGATGAATCCCTCCCCGCCACAGCCGCAGACCTGCGCATGGCCACGTTCCGGCTGGCCCGGCGCCTGCGATGCGTGCGCGTCGCCGACGCGATGAGCGATGCGCAGCTCGGGGTCCTGATGACCCTCCGGCTGCACGGCCGCCGCACGATCACCGCACTCGCCGAGCGCGAGCGGGTCACCGCGCCGTCGATGACGAGCCTCATCAACGGCCTCGAGGAGCAGGGGCTCGTCACCCGCACTCCCGACGATGAAGACCGTCGGCGCGTGCAGGTCGACGTCACGGATGCCGGCATCGACATCGTCGAGCAGACCATGCGGCGGCGCGACGAGCTGCTCGTCGGCGCGATGCGCGAACTCGAACTCAGCGCCGACGAGGTGCAGACGCTGCGCGATGCATCCGCGCTGATGTGGAAGCTGGCCGAACGATGAGCGCGATGTTCCGGTCGTTCGCGAACGTCAACTACCGCATCTGGTTCGCAGGGGCCCTGGTGTCGAACATCGGCGGATGGATGCAGTCCACCGCCCAGGACTGGGTCGTCCTCACCGAGCTGACGAACAACGACGCCGCAGCCATGGGCGCCACGATGGCACTGCAGTTCGGCCCTCCGCTGGTCCTTGTGAGCCTCACCGGCTGGGTCGCCGACCGGTTCGACCGCCGTCGCATCCTGCTCGTCACGCAGAGCCTGCTCCTCCTCCTCGCCGTGGCCGTCGGCGTGCTGCTGCTCATCGACGTGATGACGCTGCCGATGATGTTCTGCTTCGCCGCGGGCTTCGGCGTCGTGAACGCGTTCGATGCCCCGGCCCGCCAGGCCTTCGTCTCCGACGTGGTGTCGACCGGCGACACCTCGAACGCGGTCGCCCTGAACTCCGCGTCCTTCAACATGGCCCGCATGATCGGCCCCGCCGTCGGCGGCCTCCTGATCGTCGCGATCGGGTCGGGCTGGGTCTTCATCGCGAACGCGGCCACCTTCCTGGCGATGCTCGTCGCGCTGCTCGTCATGCGGCGCAGTCAGCTGGCGCCGCGCCTGAAGAACCGCAGTCGCGGCGGACTGGCCGCCGGATTCCGCTACGTCTGGGCGCGCAGCGACCTGCGGGTGGTGTTCGTGACGGTGTTCCTCATCGGCGCGTTCGGCATGAACTTCCCGATCTTCGCCTCGACCATGGCTCTCGAGTTCGGCGCCGGTGCCGACGGCTACGGAGTGCTGAGCTCGATCCTCGCGATCGGCTCGCTCACCGGCGCGCTGCTCGCCGCTCGCCGCGACCGGGCCCGCGTGCGGGTGGTGGTGCTCGCAGCCGGCGGGTTCGGGGTGTTCGCGTTCGTCTCTGCATCCATGCCCACCTATGCGGCCTACGCCGTCACCCTGATGTTCACCGGCTTCACGATCGTGACGCTGCTCACCACGGCGAACGGCTACGTGCAGACGACCACCGACCCCGCGCTGCGCGGACGCGTGCTCGCGCTGTACATGGCCGTCATCATGGGATCGACGCCGGTGGGCGCACCGATCGCCGGATGGGTGGCGGATGCCTTCGGCCCTCGCACCGCGATCATGCTCGGCGGCACGGCCGGACTCGTCGCCTGCGCGATCGGAGTCACGTGGATGCTCACCAGCGGTCGCCTGCACCGCGACGAGAGCCGGCGCTTCCTGATGACGATCGACGAGACACGACCGATCGACGTCGTCGATCCTGTCGAGTTCAGCGACGAGGCCGCGGCCACCACTCCGATCCGCACCGCGAAGAAGGACTGAGCCGGGCTGGATCGTCGGAAGGTCGTGTCAGCGGCTCACGGTGTGGGCCACTCGTCGTATGCGTAGGTGCGGGCGAACGCGTCGTCGAGACCGTAGCCGAGCTCGTCGGAGATATCCCAGGAATCGCCCCACCACGAGGGAGAGAGCAGCGACACCCTGAGGCCGTTCTCGTTCGAGAAGATCTCGACGACGTTCCCGTCCGGGTCGACGAGGGCGCCCTTCTCATCCTTCATCCACCCCTGTCCGATGAGCTCGCCCTCGATCGCCTCCACGTCGACGGGCCCCTCAGCCAGGGGTTCGTGATGGAAACGCAGGTCGAAGCCGTAGCTGTCGACCGCTTCGGTGAAGCTCGTGCGTCTGTCGATGCCGCGCTGCGAGATCCCCCAGCCGTCGTCCGCGATCATCCCGCGCACCAGCGAGAGCTGCCCCTGCGCCTGCTCGTGCCGTTCGAGGGCCCGCTCCGCCTGCACGCTCAGGGCGAGCGCCTGCACCTCTGCGACGGTCTCTCCCGCAGCATCGCGCTGCTGCGCGGTCACGGCCCCGCCGAGCCAGATCATCGCCACGAACAGCACCGGGAGCATCACGGCGGCGATCCATGCGATGAGCGTCCCCCGCTTCGATGCGGCAGGCGGAGACGTTTTCGTACGCAGCATGATCGCCAGGACGAGAACGGCGATCCAGCACATGACGGCGATCCCGGAGCCTCCGAGCATCACCGCCTGCAGGAAGCCGCCCGAGATCGGGGCGGGCGAGAGCCCTTGCATGACGGCGGGGATCGGGCTGCCGTCGGTCGCCCCCGGTGGCGTGATCATCGCCGCGACCCAGGCCCACCACTGCACGAACAGCAATGCGGTGATCGAAGCCGGCGTGGTCGTGATCCCCGACTTGCGAAGGAGGAACCGCGGGAGTGATCCGAGCAGACCGAGCACCGGGACCAGGACCGGCGAGATCACCAGCAGAATCAGCAGGGCCCAGCCGCCGTTGCCCACCGTGATGATGGCGACCAGGGGCAGTCCCCAGTTCATCCAGGGCCAGATGCCCCAGGCGAACGAGTGGATGTCGCTGCGGCCGCTCCCGGGCGACCTCCACACGGGCTCGTTCCTGATCTTCAGCAGCCACGTCTGATCTGTCATGACACCCCCGAGCACACACTACCGTCCCCGTTCCGATGGCGATCCGAACGGTGTCAACCCCCTCACCCGGGCGGCGCCGGAGGCGTACCGTCGCCGCATGGACGAGAACATGGAACGCACACCGCACCCCGAGGATCCGGCAGAGGGAGCGCCCGATGTCGACGGCGCGACGCATCGCGGCGATCCCGCAGGCATCCCCGAGCACAATTCGGCTCCAGACGGGTATACCGAACAAGACCGCGCCCGAGACGAATCGACCGGTGGGGCAATCCAGGGCGACAGCTCCGACGGCGGAACCGGCGGGGCCGTCCAGGGCGACGCGAACCCCGAGCGCAGGACCTCGCTCGGAGGTGACGCGACCACAGAGAGCCAGCTCGACGCCGACAACGAGGTCGAGGAGGACAGCCTGAAGACGCTCGACCCCGACGATCCGCCGGCCTGAGCCACTCGTCGAGCGGACGGATGAGCCCTGGACGCGCTTGGACTCAGCGCCCCAGCACGAGCCGCAGCTGCTCCACCGCCCAGTCGAGTTCGGTCGCGCGCACCACGATCGGCGGTGCGATGCGGATCGTCTGGCCGTGCGTGTCCTTCACGAGCACTCCGCGCTCGAGCAGCTTCTCGGCGATCTCGCGTCCGGTTCCGAGCGCCGGATCGATGTCGACGCCGGCCCAGAGGCCCGCGATCCGGACCGCGGTGACGCCATGGCCGATCAGCGCGTCCAGCGAGGCCGCGAGGTGCTCGCCGAGCGCGCGGGCGCGCTCCTGGACCTCGCCCGTCTCGAGCATCTCGACCACGCGCAGGCCCACGGCGGCCGCGAGCGGGTTGCCGCCGAAGGTGGAGCCGTGCTCGCCGGGCTGGATGACTCCGAGAACATCGCTGTTCCCGACGACCGCCGACACCGGCAGGATGCCGCCGCCGAGGGCCTTGCCCAGCAGGTAGAGATCGGGCACGACGCCTTCCCGATCGCACGCGAAGGTCTCGCCGACGCGGCCGAGACCCGACTGGATCTCGTCCGCGATGAACAGCGCGTTCTTCTCGTCGCAGATCTCACGGATGCGGCGCAGGTAGCCATCCGGCGGGATGATCACGCCGCCCTCGCCCTGGATCGGCTCGATCAGCACGGCGGCGGTGTCATCCGTGATCGCGGCGGCGACGGCATCCGCGTCTCCATAGGCGACCACGTCGAAGCCCGGCGTGTACGGTCCGAATCCGTCGCGCGCCTGCTCGTCGTCGCTGAAGCTCACGATCGTGGTGGTGCGGCCGTGGGAAATTACCCGCCGCAACGATGATGCGCGCCTGTCCGTCGGCGATTCCCTTGACCCGATAGCCCCACGCACGGGCCACCTTGATGCCGGTCTCGACGGCCTCGGCGCCCGTGTTCATCGGCAGGACCATGTCTTTGCCGCACAGCGTCGCCAGCGCGGCAGCGAACGGTTCGAGGCGGTCGCTCATGAAGGCACGGCTGGTCAGCGTGACCCGGCCGAGCTGCTCGGTGAGCGCGGCGACGAGGGCCGGATGCCGGTGGCCGAAGTTCACGGCCGAATATGCGGCGAGCAGATCGAGATACCTCTTGCCTTCGACGTCGGTCACCCACGCGCCCTCACCGCGGGCGATCGTGACGGGCAGCGGGTGGTAGTTGTGCGCGACGTGCGGCTCGACCTGGGTCGCGGCGCCCGTCGGAGCGCCCTCTACGGACTCGACCACGACCGGCTCGACCGCGGTCATTTCGCACCACGCAGTTCGAGGGTGCAGCACTTGATCCCGCCGCCGCCGAGCAGCAGCTCGGACAGATCGATGAGGATCGGGTTGTAGCCTCGCTCGCGCAGCTGTGCTTCGAACCCCTTCGCTCGCGGCGAGATGATCACGTTGTATCCGTCGCTCGCCGAGTTCAGCCCGAACACCGAGCCGTCCTCGTCCGAGACGAGGATCGCATCGGGGAAGCGCTCCTCGAGGATCGCGCGGCTGGCGTCGTCGAAGGCGCCGGGCAGGTAGGCGATGTTGGCGCGCTCGGGGCCGCCGTTCTCGGCGCCCTGCACCGGGTCGAGCACCGCGATCGCGGTGTCGAGGTGATAGAAACGCGGGTCGACCAGGTTCAGCGACACGACCTCGCGACCGAACACCTCGCCGACCTCGCGGTGGCTGTCTCCGGTGGAGCGGAATCCGGTGCCGGCGAGGACGATGTCGCCGACGAGCAGGAAGTCGCCCTCGCCCTCGTTGACCTCTTCGGGGATGACCGTGTCGTAGCCCGCTGCGCGGAACCACTCCGCGAACGCCGGGGCCTCGCCCTGACGCTCCACGAAGCGGAACTTCGGCACGTAGGCGCGGCCGTCGATGAGGAAGCCGCCGTTGGCCGTGTAGACCATGTCGGGGTAGCCGGCGAGCGGCTCGATGAGTTCGACCTCGTGGCCGAGCTCGAGGTACAGGTCATACAGCTTCTGCCACTGCGCGACGGCCTTCGCGGTGTCGGTCGGTTTGGCCGGCTCCATCCACGGGTTGATGGAGTAGTTCACCGTGAAGAACTCCGGCTTGCACATCAGATAGCGGCGGTGATGCGCGGTGCGGGTGGACGTGACGGCAGCCTCGGGCGTCGACATGGTGCTCCTTGAGAGACAGGTGCGGCGGACGCTGTCCAGGGGCCCGGCGGTCCTTCGACCCGTACGACTAGGCCCTTCGACAAGCTCAGGGACCCAGTAGCGAGGAAGATGCGACTCGGGCACGCCAGCGTCCATTCTGTCACCCGCCCCCTGGACGCCGCCAGAGCGCGCGAGTTCAGCCCACCCGCACGATGAGCTTGCCCGCGACATGGCCCTCCTCGATGCGGGCGAGCGCGGCATCCGCCTCACGGAAGGGGTACTCGTGCTCGATGACGGGCGCGAAGCGCCTCGCGGCGAGCAGTTCGAGCATCTTGGTGATCACCTCCGGTCGGTTCGTCGCGGCGAGCGAGCGGATGCCGGGACCTGCACCGACCGACAGGAGTGCCGCTCTCAGCATCCGCGGGATCGGCCCGAGAACGTGCCCGCCGGCGCCGGTCGCGAGAACGATCACGCCGTCGTCCGTGACGAGCCGCTGCAGATCACGCAGGCCGACGTCGCCCGCGATGTCGATCACGGCGTCGAAATGCCCCCCGGGGATGGCCGAGAGCGGCTCGCGCCGGTGATCGAGCGTGCGCACGGCGCCGAGCCCTTCGACAAGAGCGCGGTTGCGCTCGGCGCAGCTCGCCCACACCTCGGCGCCGCGCAGAGCGGCGAACTGCACCGCGAACGTTCCCACTCCTCCGGAAGCGCCGATGACGAGCACCCGCTCCGCGCGCGAGCGGAGTCCCACTCGGGCGAGATCGAGCGCTTGCCAGGCCGTGCCACCGGCGATCGGCAGCGTCGCCGCCTCACCTTCGTCGATGCCGGGCGGCAGCGGCTGCACACGTGAAGCGGGAACCGCGACGTATTCGCCGAGCCCGCCCCCGCTCTGCAGCTCGCCGACCACGACATCGCCGACCTCGACTCCGATCACGTTCGGGCCCGCCTGCACGACCTCGCCGACAGCATCCATCCCCCGGATCGGGAACTTCGGGCGGGTCATGCCGAACATCGGCCGCACGAGCAGGGGCTCGCCTTGCATGAGCCGCACGTCTCCCGCATTCAGCGCAGTGACGCGCATGCGCAGGAGCACCTCGCCCGTACGCGGCACCGGGATCGGCACCTCGTCGAGCGCCACGTCCGCGGCGCGGCCGTACGCCTCGTTCCGCCACGCCTTCATCGATTCCGTCATCTCGACACCTCCGGGTACTGGAACAGGTCGTCGATCCCGACCCCGAACGCCCGCGCGATCTGGAAGGCCAGTTCGAGTGTGGGCGAGTACCGCTGCTGTTCGATGGCGATCAGGGTCTGCCTGGTCACCCCGATCGTGCGGGCGAGCTCGGCCTGGGTGAGACCGGCGGCCTCACGGTGGGAGCGGATGCTGTTCGAGACGAGCGTCGGTTTGACCATCACACGAGACTCCGACGATACGCGATCACGCGGGCGATGCCTCCCGTCCACGCATTGCGCTCCGCGTAGACCATGACACCTCGCGTGTCAAACATTATTGACACGAGAGTACGCCGCGGCATCCGCGCATGTCAAGAATTCTTTACACTCAAGTTGACCGGCCACCTCGAGTGGCGGCTCTCGACGGAAAGCGAGCCGAGTTCCGGCAACAGACGCCACCCGAACGCGTGTGCGGGGCGTGTTTCTCAGCGCGGACCAGGCGTCTCGGGCGCCGCACGGTTCGGCAGCGCAGGCCACACGACCAACAGGAAGGCGGAGATCGGCCCGAGGAACATCGTGAGCAGGAACCAGAACCACCCCGAACGATTCCGGCTTCGCGCGAAACCGGCGGCGAGCAGCGCCACTGTGAGCCACATGGCGGAGACGGTTGTCGAGAGTGCAGCGACGTCAGACATGCGCTCGAGCCTATGTTCGAACGCTCGCCCGCCCCGCGGCGACGCGCTCAGATGACCTCGCTGCTCCAGTCGTCGGGAACGCCGCCGCGGTGCGCGGTGATCGAGATCGACTGCTCCCGCACGAAGCACAGCAGCTCGATGCGGCCCGCGGAGGTGACCTCTCCATCGTGGACCGATATGTCCGCACCCACCCCCAGCGTCTCGATCAACGTCGCACGCAGTCCCGCCACCGCATCCGCACCGCCCACCAGGCGCACGCGACCGGCGCTCGGCTGGCCGGCGAGCTCGCCGTCGCCCTCCGAGGCCCCGAATCGCAGTCCGCGCTGGAGCCATTCCGCGTCGCTCTCGAGATAGACCGTGGCCCGCAGCTCCGCGAGCGCGTGCCGCACTCCGGCCGGAAGGCCCTCGGCGAGCGACAGCACGAACGGCGACCCGGCGCGCACCGCCGCGATCGCGACGCGCAGCAGATCCTGCAGCCGCGCGTCCGCTGCCACCCGCACCTCGACCGGCACCGGCCGATACCGCAGCAGATTGCGCTCGATGCCGAGCTTCGACACGTCGCGCACCTGCCCGAACTCGCGATCCCAGGCCAGAGCGTCCGAGAGCGCAGCCCTTCGCAGCCACTCGAACTCTTCGTAGCCCAGAGACGGCTGCGCCGCTTCGATCAGAGCCGTGATGCGCGAGTCGAGGCCGCGCAGATGCAGGGTGCTCGACAGCGTGGTCGACCGCTGCGCATGCCACGATCCGAACCCGATCAGACGGTTCGGTCCCCCGCTCTTCGCACACGGGCCTGTCGACGATCGCGCCCAGCCGCCGTCGGGCTGCCGCTGCACCTTCGTGCCGACGGTGCTGCGATTGACGAACAGGCTGCCCGCCTCGACGGCGTCGAGCCACGTCGCAAGCTGCTCGGGGTCGCGCGTGTGCAGGCCCGCCGCGATGCCCACGGCGACCTCATCGTGCAGCTCGATGGCCTTCTCGAGCGTGGGCGCATGCATGATGCCGACGACGGGGACGGCATGGTCCTCGGCGAGGAACCGCGAACCAGGGCGCACTCCGATGCGGATGCCGGGACTCCAGAGCCGGCCGGACGGATCGGTTGTCTCGAGTCGAGGCTGCACGAGCCACTGCTCATCGTCGTCGAGCTCGGTGAGTGCCCGCTCCGCCGCACCCTGCGGCTTCTCGATCATCGGGCCGACCTGAGTACGCGGGTCGGCCGGCTGGCCGACGCGTAGAGACCTGGTGGCATCGGCCAGCTGCCTCGCGAACCTCTTCGAGCGTCCGGCCGATCCGACGAGGATCACGACCTTCACCGCACCGCTCGCCTGGCCGGCGCGCGCGAAAGCGCTGCGCACGACGTCCGAGGCCGCCAGGTCGAGATCCGCCGAGGCGGTCACGATCACGGCACTCGCCCCCTCGGCCTCGGCGAGAACCGGAAGCCCAGGGCGCCAGGTTCGCACGCGATCGACGACTTCTCGCGAACCGTGCAGCACGACAAGACCCACCGCCTCGTGCGCGACCAGATCCTGGTGGAGTCCACCGTCGGCGATGACCAGAGCGTCGCGCGGCACGCCCACCTGCCACAGCGTTTCGGCGACCGCCTCTGCCGAGCGACGTGCGCGCGGATCGGCCGCCAGGACGACGGTCGAGCCCGCGGCGAGAGCGGCGAGCACGCCGTCGGCGGGTTCGGCGAGGGGTGCACGCCACGACGACGAGACGACGACCACGTCTGACGGCACGAAGGCGGCGCCCGAGATGGCATCCAGCTCCCGAGCGGTCGCCGCGTAGTAGCGGGCACAGTCGACGGCTCTGCTCACGTCGGCGTCGGCGTCGGCGAAGAGCAGGCCTGTCTCGGATGCCGCGACCTCGATCAGGGACCCGCGGCCCCCGTCGAGAGCCGCAGCGGCTCTGAGCAGGATCTCTGCTCGCTCGGATGCCGGTCGGGATGCCCATCCGTCGTGCCCGTCGCGCGCACGACGGAGGAGGGCGTCGACGTCCGCTGTCGACTGCGGCGCTGGGGTTGCGTCCGCCGACGCCGCAGTGATCCGCGGGAAGATCCCTTGCGCCCACTCGCGGTTGGCCGGCAGCGCGGGATCGCTGTCAGGGGTGTTCTCGAACCCCGGTGCGCCCCCGGCGCCGGCCTCGATCTCGAGCGCCGAGTACACGGCCGTCTCGAAGAACGACTCGTCGTCGGAGCCTCTGATGATGCCGAGCACAGCCTGGGTCAGCTGCTCTTCGGGCCGCGGCGTCTGCACGACTGGGCGCACGGATTCGTGCACGGGCGCCAGCCGATCCTGCGTGCGGCGGGCGCCGATGCGCAGCGAAGGCTCGCTCGAGCGCCGCAGAGCAGCGCGCAGGCCGTCGGCCGCGGCATCCGATGGCGCTTCCTCGTCGAGCAGGCGGAGGATGCTTCCGATCGCGACGTCGAAATCGGCGGGCGCGACCACAGCCACCCGCCTCATCACGTTCCCGGTCTCGCGCGCGAGCGCCCGGATCCGTCCCGCCTGATATCCGTGCACCATGTCGAACTGCACGGCTGCGGTCACATCGCGATCCTGCGCGAGCAGCCAGGCATAGGCGGCGACACCGAGGTCGTCACCGCTGACACCGATCCGCACCGCCGCCGTGTGCTCGGGGCGCAGTGCCCAGTCCAGACAGCGGAGCCGGTTGGCGTCGGCGTCGAGCGGCGAGTCGTAGGACGCGGGGATCCATCCGTGCAGGGCGGAGTCGGCCCGCTCGAGGGCGAGGTTCGCGCCCTTCGTCAGGCGCACCGTGATCGGCGCTCCTCCGTGTGCGACGCGGTCCTGCGCCCATGCAGTGAGTTCCTGCAGTGCCGGCAGCGCATCGGGGAGCGATGAGGGCAGGGCGATCCCGGCGGCGAGACCGGTCAGCCGCGGGTCCTCCAGAAGACGCGTGAACACCGCGATCGTCAGGTCGAGCTCCCGGTGCTCCTGCACCTCGAGGGTGATCGCCGTGTTCCCGGCGGATGCGGCCTCGTACAGCGGCAGGAGCCGATCGGCGGATTGCGCGACGAGCGCGTCGAACGCCCACTCCGACGCCTGTCCGATCACCGCCGACACCGAGAGCGAGACGTGCTCGACGTCATCGCGGAGGATCAGATCGCGGACGCCCTCGAGCCGCCGCGTCGCCTCGGCGTCGCCGAGAACCTTCGCACCGAGCAGGCTGAGGTTCAGGCTCACGCCGGGGGCCGCGAGCCGCTCGAGCTCGGCTCCGAGTTTCGCCGGACGGCCGTCGGCGACGAGCGGGCGGAGCACCTCTCGCAGCATCCGTCGAGCGATCGGCACGATCGGAGCCGGGAGGATGGGAGCAGCACCGCCACCCCATCGCACAGCTCCGCGCACGTACCACGGCAGCGCGGAGGGCACGACCGGCGCCGAACGCCGCAGCTGGACCGCCGCAGCCGCCAGACTCTCGGGTCGCATCACGCCGTCGGCGATGTCGAGGGCGAACCGCCGGCCGCTCGGATCGTGCAGCAGCTCAGCGAGCCGGGTCTCTTCTGCTTTCGCCTCCGCGCTCGCCGCTTCTGCTGCCCACCGCTCGGCGAGCTGCACCGCCCGCTCGACGAGCGGAGCGAGTGCGGAGGGCGACGGCTCTGACATGGTTTCAGCCTAGGTGCGTCGGATGCCTTTGACCGGGAGCGTCGCACGCGTCGAGCACACGCTCCCTGGAGCGTCGCGGAGCGCCGCTCTAAGCTGTGAACGTGGGGGAGATCGACGCATCCGACGACGACGCCGCGCCTGCCGGCGCGGCCGTTCGACGGCGGCTGTCCCGCGGCTGGATCATCACGATCGCAACAACCGCCGTTCTCGGCTTCTGCGTCGGCGTCATCGCGGCGACCGGCGGCTTCCGTTCGGTGGCCGGTACCGGCCCTGCCGCCTATCGCCTCGGTGACGAGATCTCCAGCGCGGAGGCGACCCTGGTCGTCGAACGCGTGGCCGTCATGGACGAGCTGTGGGGATATGGATCCTCGCCTGATGACACGAAGGGCGAGAGGGTGCTCGCCGTGCTGGTCGACGTGACCAACCTCGACGACGAGCCGCGTCTCGCCTCCAGCAGCGGCAGTCTCGCCGACATCCGTCTCCAGCATCGCCCCGACGACCGCCCGACCGTGTCGATCTACGCGGACGACGATTTCAGCGTCGTCACCCTGCAGCCGGACGTGCCTGCACGCGTGCTGCTGACCTGGGTGGTGGAGGAGGACGAGATCGTCGACGGCGACCCCGTTCGGCTCGTGATCCCCGACGCCGAGAAGAACGACAGCACGATCTTCAGCGGGGAGACGCTCTGGAATCCTCTCGACCCCGCCGGTGTCGTCTCCGTCCGTCCGGAGGATCTCGGTCCCGGCAGCGAGGACGGACGGCTGTGAAAACCGCCATGACATGGCTGCTCGCGATCGCCCTGCTCGGCGGCGCGTGGGCGGTGACTCTTCTCGCACCTTCGGACGATGCCGGGCGCGACGCCTTCGTCACCGAGGTGGCCCTCGGCGAGCGCGGTGTCGGGCGCAACATCGCCGCCACCGTCACCGACGTGAGGGCGGCGAACAGCATCACCGCGGAGAGCGGATGGCACGCGGAGGGCGACTGGCTGGTCGTGGATCTGACGGCCGAGGCCACGGCGAGCCAGTCCTCCGGCATCCTCGGCGCCGCCACGCTGCGCATCGGCGACCGCACCTTCAGCGCGACCGAACGCGGCCCCGATGAGATGACCCTCTACCGCACGCAGCTCGTTCCGGGTGTGCCCCAGCACGGGAGCCTGCTGTTCGAGCTGCCCGACACGGCACTGCACGGCATCGGCGTCCTGCGACTGTCGACGGGATACGGAGACCCGTGGGGAGACTCCGTCCTCGAGATCCCGATCGACCTCGACGCTGTGGAGCATGCGGGAGCGGTCACCGTGGACGACAAGGGTTGGGCGAAGCCGTGAGCCGCCGCCGGTGGCCTCGCAACGCGGCAGCTCTCGTCGCGCTCGCCGTGCTCGTTCCCGCCTCGGCCGCCGCGATCGGCTGGCGGGAATGGGTCGGCGCGTACGACACCAGCGGCCAGCACGTGTACGCGGTGCTGCCCGCGGGCGACGAAGACACGGTCGATCTGGATGACACGACCTGGGGCCCGGTGCGCGCGGGAGTGTTCACCGCGGCCGACGGCCTTCCCGTTCCCGATGGAGCCAAGGTGATCGCGGTCAAGATCACGGTCGACAATCACGACCTCGACGAGCCGTCGGGATGCGGTTCGCCGGTGCTGGTCGAGCAGAGCAGCGGTCGTCAATGGAGCGAGATGTCGCTCGCTCTCGACCTCCCCTACGACCCCGACTCGCCGACGCTGTGCTCGACCGACACCTCCGCCGATTACGGGGTGTCGGGGCCGTACGAGATGCTCGTGCCGTTCATCGTCCCCGAGGATGCCGAGGGACCGTTCTGGTTCGACGTCGCCCCGTACGACACCGAACCCTCGTTCGCACGGTTCTCGATCGCGCCCTGATCGATCGCACCCTGATCTATCGCTCCCTGATCGCGCGGGACCATCTCGACGAATCCGGCATCCACCGCGACCGAACGGAGGGCCGTGTCGTACGCCCCCGCGATCAGGCTCACCCTGAGCGGCTCGACGAGGAGGACCGTGACGAGGGCGATCACGACAGAGGTCGCCTCCCAGAACACTCCCTCGTGCGGGCCGAGCAGGCGCACCAGGCCGAATCCGATCACCGGTTCGAGAGCTTTCACCACGGCGTAGAGCAGCAGATACGAGGCGATCAGCAGGGGGCCCGACCGCCACAGCAGTGCGAGGGTCCGCCCGATCGCCTGCAGCTGCGAGGTCAGCTCTCCGGTCAATCCGGCGACACGCGTGCGGAGCACCTCGGGCACGCGGCCGGTCCGCGCCGCCACGCGCTGGAGCAGTCGGTTCTCGACGCGCAACCTCTCGGCGGCGACGGCCTGACCGTAGATCACGCCCGCGACCACCAGCCAGGCGATCGGTTCGATGATGATGCGTCCCGCGTCGGCGATCACGAGCTCGACACCGCTGACGACCCAGTCGAGAGGGACGAGCTGGTCGGCGATCCACGCCCGAAGATCGGTCAGCCAGGCGGTCGCCGCGCGAGTCTCGATCCATGCGACCGCGCCGTCGAGGACCTGCCCGAACAACAGCAGCGAGAAGAAGACCCACACCACTTCGAGATACAGCGCGAGCAGCGCCAGCATCCGTGGCAGCCGATCTCCCCACCGCTTCCACGCCCATCTGCCCGCGACGGCGAGCACGATGATGAGGATCGTCCAGACGTTGAACGTGAGGTTGAGCACCGCCTCGTTGCTCCCTGGCTCTTCCGGCTGGCCGACCCGCGAGAGGATCTGCGCCGTGCTCACCTCCAGCGCGCGCTGCGCATACTCGATCACATCGCCCTGAAGCTCCCTCTGCGCGGTGTACACGGCGAAGAAGGGAAGCACGCTCGCGAGAAGTGCGGCGACGAAGTCCTGCCGTCGCTCCCTGGCCGTGGCCGGGAGCGGGGCGATGGCCTGAAGACTGCGCAGACCGTCGCGGATCACGAGGAACATGCCGACGAAGCCGATCAGGCGTGCGAGCACGGCGAGCGGCAGGATCAGCAGACCGCCCGTGGCCGTGTAGCCGCCGACGAAGCCGGCCAGCTCGATGAGCAGGTGCCGCACCAGCATCCCGCCGAGCAACCACGCGAGAAGGGCCGGCCAGTGCCTCCACAGCACACGACCGGTCGACCTCAGGATCTCCCGCACGCCCCCAAACTACTACCGGGCCGGTCAGCTCCAGACGCTGGGCGCACTCTTTCGCACGGGTGGAAGAGTCGACGCCGCGGCCCACTCGTGCACCCACTCGTCGATCTCGGGCACGCCGTCGGGACGCCCGACCGCGGCGAACAGCTCTTCATTGCTGACCGTGCCGCCGGTGCGGCGCAGCATCCGCGCCCTCACGATGGCCCGCGCGTAGATCTCGCCGTCGACGACCGCACGATGCTCCATGAACACGGCCTTGTCGTCGTGTCCGATGAACCTCGACTGCACCTCGAACCGCTGCCACAGCTGCAGCGACTTGCGGAACGTGATGGTCTCGCTCGAGACGACGGCGTACCAGCCGCGCTCCTTCATCGCATCGAACAGACCCGTGCGGATGAGCTGGTCCCAGCGGCCGAGGTCGAACAGCGACAGATAGCGGCCGTTGTTCATGTGGCGCAGGATGTCGATGTCGGTGGGCAGGGTGGTCAGCCGGATGGTGCCGACCGCGGCCGGTTCGAGGGTCTTTCCCCGGCGGACGCGGCGTCGAGCGCCGAGGATCACGAGCAGGGTGCGCCAGATCACATTCACGAGCACTGATCGTAGCCTCACGCTCACGAAACGCGAACATCGTTGTGTGCATCCTCCATCCCCGCAGAACGGGTCGTGCACGGCATCCGCTCGATTTCCTCTTCGCGCGAGCCGCGCGTAGAGTCGCGGCATGAGCGCCGAAGCCCACTCTCAGATCACCGTCCGCCCGGTCCGCGACGTGGATGCGGAAGCCCTAGGTCGCGTGCATGCGCAGTGCTGGCACGAGACCTACGATCACCTGATCAGCAAGGCGGCACTCGAGAAGATCTCGCCGCGTCGCATGGCCGAGCTGTGGACGCACTGGGCCTCCCAGGGCGAGGAGTTCAAGATGAGCGCCGCGCTGGTCGACGGCGAGATCGTCGGCTTCGTCGGCTCGGGCCCCGCCCGCGACAAGGACGCCCCCGCGTTCCGCGAGCTCTACTTCATCTACCTGCTCGACGCGTACCACGGTACGGGTATCGGCCAGAAGCTCTTCGACGCCGCCGTCGAGAAGGACGAGCCTCTCTACCTCTGGGTCGCCGAGGACAACCCTCGCGCGCACCGGTTCTACACGCGCAACGGCTTCTCGCTCGACGGCGCCAGCCACACCGAGCCCTTCCTCGGCGAGACGCTGACCGAGGTGCGCTTCACCCGCTGAGCACGACGCGACTCACGAGAATCGGCCGCCATCGTCTCGATGGCGGCCGATTCCGCGTCTCGGGCGGATGCGGTCCTGAGCTCTGAAAGCTCAGCGTCCGGAGACCGTGCCGAACATCTTCGCGATCGGAGCGATCACCAGCGGTCGGGCGGCGGCCCAGCCGGCGGCGATCGCCACGAGCGCGGCGATGAACACCCAGAATCCGGTCCAGCTCACGGCGTCGGACGACGCGAACATGTGGTTCAGGTTCGCGAGGCACCCGGTGAGGAACACGAGCGCGACGTGCGCGATGATGAACAGCACGAAGTAGAGCATGACCGGGAAGTGCACCCTGCGCGCCCACTCGATCGGATAGGCCTTCGACAGCTTCTCGGCCTTCTTCGGCCATAGCCCCGACATCCGGAACCCCGTGACGGCGGCGAGAGGCGCGGCGAGGAACACCGTGACGAAGTAGGCGAGCTGCTGAAGGCTGTTGTAGTTGTTCCAGCCGTTCTCGGTCGGCCAGTCGAACGAGATGTACTGCAGCGCCGCCGACAGCGCGTTGGGCAGCACCTCCCAGCTGGTCGGCACGATCCGCACCCAGTGCCCGGTGACGAACAGCAGCACGAGGAAGATCACGCCGTTCGTCAGCCACAGGATGTCGAGAGCCTGGTGGAACCAGATCGTCAGGCTCACCTTGCCCTTGGGGTTGTTCTTCGGAGTCCAGAAGGCGGTCGGCCGTTTCTCCCGCCGGATCGTGAGTCCCGAGCGGATGATCAGCACCATCAGGAACATGTTGAAGAAGTGCTGCCAGCCGATCCACGGCGCGAAACCGGGCTCTACGGCGATCGAGGGCTCGTAGTGGCCGGGGAACGCGGCGAGGAAGTCCTGCAGGGCGTCGAGGCTGAGCAGCGTTCGCGCGAACGCGACGGCCGCCGCGGCCAGCACGCCGAGACCCGCAGCAGCGAAGAGGACGGCGATCGCCTGCGGCCAGGTCGGGCGCGGACGAGCGGATGCCGGCGCCTCGGGGATGTGCCGGGGAGCCCGTCCGTCCCACACCGTGCGCCGGAATGGGATCGGACCGAGTTCGGCCGCGGGGAGGATGGCGGCAGATGCCGGGGGCAGGACTGCCGTGGCCGACGAGGTCGCGACAGCTGCTGTGACCGCGGTGCCTGCGGCCGATGCCGCCGATACGAGCCCCTCGTCGCCCTTGTCTTCGACGGCCGGAGTCGAGATGCGTGTGACGACGCCTGCGGGCGGCCACCGATCTCCCCCGGCCGTTCGCGGCAGGCCGCGGCGGAGCCGAGTGCCCTCTGCGGGTTCCACTTCGATGGCCGACACGCCACTTCGGGGGACCGATTCGCGATTCCGTCCGATATCTGGCGCGTCGTCCCCCGATGTGGCCGGGGCGGAGACAAACGTGGCACGATCCGTCGCCATCGGCGCTTCGCGCTGGACCGCGGCCGGCGCAGCGGCGCCGGCGGTCGGGGCAGTCTCCGCGGGGGGCCAGGGCTCGCCGCCGGGAGTGCGAGGGAGTCCGCGGCGGAGGGTCGTCGAATGCGGGAACGAACCGACCGGGACCGCTTCATCGAGGGCGGCTTGCGACGTTTCGTCTCGCTCCGCTCGCTCAACGACCGGCGAGGAGAAATCCACTCGCTCGGCGACCGGGGACGCATCCGCTCGCTCAACGACCGGGGGCAAGGAATCGACCGGGGAGGGTGCATCCGCTCGCTCGACGACGGCAGGCGCGCCCGTCGTGCCGGTGACATCCTCGCCCGGCACGTCGACGACCGCCTCGGCCGGAGGCCAGGGCTCGCCGCCGGGCACGCGCGGCAGCCCGCGCCTGAGCATCCGCGTGGCCATGCCTACTTCTTCCGCGCCTCGAGTGCGGCGATGATCTGCGGGACGACCGTGAACAGATCGCCGACGATGCCGAAGTCGGCGACGTCGAAGATCGGCGCGTCGGCGTCCTTGTTGATCGCGACGATCGTCTTCGAAGTCTGCATGCCCGCACGGTGCTGGATCGCGCCCGAGATGCCGAGAGCGACGTACAGCTGCGGAGACACCGAGACGCCGGTCTGCCCGACCTGGTGCGACTGCGGGATGTATCCCGCATCGACCGCGGCGCGAGAGGCGCCGACCGCGGCGCCGAGCGCATCGGCGAGCTCCTCGACGAGCACGAACTTCTCCTTCGAGGCCAGACCGCGTCCACCCGACACGACCGTGGTCGCTCCGCGCAGATCGGGGCGCGACGACGCCTGCTCGACGGCTTCGATGGCGCCGGCGGTCGCTGCCGCGGTGGGCACCGGGATGTCGGAGGTCAGCCCCTCGAACACCGGTGCCTCGACGGCTGCGGCGCGTGCGTCGACGGCTCCCTGCCTGACCGTGATGACCGGGGCTCCGAACGTCGACGCCGAGTCCGTGAGATAGGCCCCGCCGTAGACGGAGTGGTGCGCGATGATGCCCTCGTCGTCGCGTGAGACGCCGACGGCGTCGACCAGGAGCGCGAGCTTCGCGCGCACGGCGAAGCGGCCGGCGACGTCGCGGCCGGCGATCGAGTTCGACAGGAGCACGGCGTCCGGCTGCACCCGCTCGTAGACGAGGTGGAGTGCGTCGACGATCGGCACCGTGAGGCTCCTGGCATCGCCCTCGGCGGTGATCACGACGGGGGCGCCGGCCGCTGCGGCCTGGCCTGCGGCTTCTGGCGTTCCGCCGACGATGAGCGCGACGGGTGTTCCGATGGTCGATGCGGCGCCGATCAGGCCGGCGGTGCTCGATGCCGCCTCACCGGACGGGGTGACGTCGACGACGACAAGGATCGGGTTCTCGGGATAGCTCATCATCACACCAGCCTGTTCTGCACGAGGTACTCCACCAGCTTGTCTGCGGCGTCGCCCTCATCGACGATCTTCACGCCGGCCGCGCGCGGCGGCTTCTCCGCCACAGCGGTCATGATCGCCCGGGGTGCGAGCGACGGATCGGCTGAGACGTCGAGGTCTGCGAGAGAGAGCACTTCGAGCGGCTTCTTCTTCGCCGCCATGATGCCCTTGAAGTTCGGGAACCGCGCGTCCGGCAGGGCCTCTGTGATCGAGATGACTGCGGGCAGGGACGCCGAGACCTCCTGCGAACCGGCATCCGCTCCTCGTGTGCCCTTCACACCTTCGGCGCTGATCTCCACCGTCGTCAGCGCGGTCGCCTGCGCCCATCCCAGGTGCTCGGCGAGCATCGCGGGGAGCACCCCTCCGGAGCCGTCGGTCGACAGGTTGCCCGTGATCACCAGGTCGGGCTCGCCGCGTCGGACGGCCGCTGCCAGCACCTCGGCGGTGAGGGTCAGATCCGCGCCGGCGAGCTGCTCGTCGGCGATGTGGACGGCGGATCCCGCCCCGATCGCGAGAGCCCGGCGCAGGGATGCGGTCGAGCCGGCGGGTGCCATCGAGAGCGCCACGACCTCGGTGCCCTCATTCTTGTCGGCATGGCTCAGGGCCACCTCGAGGGCGCGCTCGGTGATCTCGTCGAGCACCACGTCGCCGGCTGTCCGGTCGGCCAGCCCTGTCTCGAGATTCAGCTTGCGATCGCCATAGGTGTCTGGCACCTCTTTGACCAGGACGAAGATCTTCATCGATTGCTCCTCACGACTGCCTCGATTCTAGTCCCATGAAACTCAGTGTCATTCTGGATGCAACTGAGACTCAAGGCATCCGATGCCCTAGCCTAGAACCGTGGTCCAGCCCCGCCCCTTGCCCGTGGATCCGCTCGCCGAGGCGAAGCGGCAATGGGTCGCGCACGGATGGACGGATGCCGCCGACGGCATGACCGTCGTGACCTCGGTGATGCGCGCACAGCAGCTGCTTCTCGCAAGGGTCGACGCCACCCTGAAGCCCTTCGCGCTGAGCTTCGCCCGCTACGAGGTGCTGCGCCTGCTGGCTTTCAGCCGGTCAGGGCGCCTGCCGCTGTCGAGCGTGGTGGCGCGCCTGCAGGTGCATGCGACGACGATCACCAGCACCGCCGAGCGGCTGGTGCGCGACGGTCTCGTGATCCGCGAGCCGCACCCGCACGACGGCCGGGCCGCGCTGCTCTCCCTCACCCCCGCTGGCCGCGAGCTCGTCGATCGAGCCACGACCGCACTCAACGCCGAGGTGTTCGCGGATCCGGGTATCAGCACGGAGGACGCCGCCGAACTCGTCGCGATCGTCGCGCGCATGCGCAAGGCCGCGGGCGACTTCGCGGATCCGCGCCCGCAACCCGAACCGCTCTGATGGCCGAGTTCGTTCTCGAGACCGTGATCGCGGCGGCGCCCGAGGCAGTGTTCGCCGCATCCCTCGACCCGGCCCTTCATGTGCGCTCCATGGCACAGTACGGCGAGACGATGGTCGAGGCGCCGGCCGGCGGCGCCTTCGCCGAAGGATCGACCGTGACTTGGCGCGCGAAGCACTTCGGCATCCCGTTCCGGCTGCGCTCCGTCGTCTTCGACATCGATCCGCCGCACCGGTTCTGCGACCGCCAGCTGTCGGGACCGTTCGGGGCGTTCCTGCACGAGCACGTGTTCGAGGAGCATCCGCGGGGCACGCTGATGCGCGACACGATCACGTTCCGCTCACCCGCGGGCCCCATCGGCCGCCTCGTCGATCGGCTGTTCATGCGCGAGTACATGCGGCGCCTGATCGCCGAGCGCAACGAGACGCTGGCCGCGGAGATCGAGGGGCGTAGCCTGTCGGCATGACCGAACTCCGGCTTCACACCGTTCTCTGGGCATCCGGGCCCGCGGCCGCGATCGTGCTCACCGACGAGCAGGTCGAGTCCTTCGGGGCCGGCAAGGCGTTCCCCGTGTCCGTGACCATCGGCGACCGCACCGCCCGATTGCGTCTGTCCCGCATGGGCGGCAAGAACCTGATCGGCTTCAGCAAGGCGGTGCGCACCGAACTCGGGGTCGAGGCCGACCAGGAGATCGACGCCGTGATCACGGTCGATACCGGCGAACGCACGGTCGAGGTCCCGTCGGCGCTGGCGGAGGCCCTCGACGCCGACCCCGCGCTGCGCGCGGCGTTCGACGCCCTGTCGTACACGAACCGCAAGGAGCACGCGCGAGCGGTCGCCGAGGCCAAGCAGGAGGCGACCCGAGAGCGCCGCCTCGCCAAGATCGTCGAGGCGCTGCGCGGCTGAATCAGCGGTTCTGGAAGTCGGGGGAACGCTTCTCCCGGAACGCGGCCATGCCCTCCTTCTGGTCGGCCGTGTCGAACAGCGCGGCGAACGCCTGCTTCTCGTGGGCCAGTCCTTCGGCGAGGGTGGTCTCCATTGCGGCATCGAGCGCGGCCTTGGCCGCGTAAACCGAGGGCAGCGACTTCGACGCGATCGTCACGGCCAGCTTCTCAGCTTCGGCGAGGAGATCGGATGCCGGCACGACGCGCGACACGAGGCCTGAGCGCTCCGCCTCCTCGGCGCCCATGAAGCGGCCGGAGAGCACGAGCTCGGCCGCCTTGTAGTAGCCGACTGCGCGGATGAGTCGCTGCGTGCCGCCCATGCCGGGAATGACACCGAGGTTGATCTCGGGCTGCCCGAACTTCGCGGTGTCGGCGGCGAGGATGATGTCGCACATCATCGCCAGCTCGCAGCCGCCGCCGAGCGCGAAGCCCGAGACCGCGGCGATCACCGGGGTGTGCACGGCGGCGAAGTCGCGCCAGATGCCGAAGTGATCGGTCGCGATCATCTCGGCGGCCGACATCGTCTCCATCTCCTTGATGTCGGCTCCGGCTGCGAACGCCTTCTCCGACCCGGTCACGACGATCGCGCCCACACCGTCGTCGGCGTCGAAGGCGACGGCCGCCGCGGTGACCTCTTCGGCCACGCGCCCGTTCAGCGCGTTCAACGCCTCGGGGCGGTTCAGGGTGATCCATCCCACGCGCCCGCGCTGCTCGACCAGAATCGTCTCGTACTCGGTCATCGTGAAGGCCCTCTCCGTTGTGGTCTTCCCAGTATGTCCCGCGCCCTCAGACCAGATCCTCGCGGATGTCGGTGATGATGCCCGAGAAGTCTCGGGTCGCGCCGGGCCCCTCGGCGTACACCGCGTAGAGCTCCTGCGCGAGTCGCCCCATCCTGGCATCCGTCGAGGTCTGCTCGATCGCCTGCAGCGCGAGGCCGAGGTCCTTCGCCATCAGGGCGCCGGCGAAGCCCGGCTGGTAGTCGCGATTGGCGGGACTGGTCGGCACGGGCCCCGGAACCGGGCAGTTGGTCGTGATCGACCAGCACTGGCCGGATGCCTGCGACACCACGTCGAACAGTGCCTGATGCTCGAGACCCAGCCGCTCCCCCAGCACGAAAGCCTCAGCGACCGCGATCTGCGAGACTGCGAGGATCATGTTGTTGCACACCTTGGCGGCCTGACCGAGCCCCGGGCCGCCGCAGTGCACGATGCGCTTTCCCATCGCCTCGAGCAGTGGCAGCGCCGCGGCAAAGTCCTCATCCGTGCCGCCGACCATGAACGCGAGAGTGCCGTTCTCCGCTCCCACCACACCGCCCGAGACGGGCGCGTCGATGTTGCGATGCCCGGCGGCGACCGCGAGCTCGTGCGCGGTGCGGGCCTCGTCGACGGCGATCGTGGAGGATTCGATGAACAGCGTGCCGGGCTCGGCCGCAGCCAGCAGACCATCCTGGTATGCGGAGATCACGTGCCTGCCTGCGGGGAACATCGTGATCACGACCTCGGCGCCGGATACCGCGTCGATTCCGAATTCGGTCACCGGCACGCCCGCTGCCTTGGCCGCCTCCACCGCGGCGTCCATGAGGTCGAATCCACGCACCTCATGCCCCGCGGCGATGAGGTTCTTCGCCATCGGCAGCCCCATGTGGCCGAGGCCCAGGAACGCGACCCTGCTCATGATGAGGCCCGCATCGAAGCAGAGCCGGCAGGGCGCAGCATCTCTCGTCCGACGATGAGTCGCATGATCTCGTTCGTCCCTTCCAGGATCTGATGCACGCGCAGATCACGCACGACCCGCTCGATCCCGTAGTCCTGAAGGTACCCGTAGCCGCCGTGCAGCTGAAGGGCCTTGTTGGCCACGTCGAACCCGGCGTCCGTGGCGAAGCGCTTGGCCATCGCGCAGCGCATGGTCGCGTCGGGGGCCTTCTCGTCGACGGCCTGCGCGCCGTCGCGCACCATCAGCCTTGCCGCCTGCAGGTCGGTGCGCATGTCGGCGATCGCGAACATGATCGACTGCTTCTCGGCCAGCGGCTCGCCGAATGCGACGCGCTCGTGCACGTACTGCACTGCACGATCGAGCGCCCACTGCGCTCCGCCGATCGAGCAGGCGGCGATGTTGAGGCGTCCGCCGTTGAGCGCCGACATCGCGATCGCGAAGCCCTTGCCCTCGTCTCCGAGCATGGCGGATGCCGGTACGCGCACGCCATCGAAGATGACCTGGCGAGTGGGCTGGGCGTGCCAGCCCATCTTCTTCTCGGGAGCGCCGAAGCCGAGGTTCTCCGAGTCGCCCGGCACGAGGAAGGCGCTGATGCCACGCGCACCTGCCTCTCCCGTGCGGGCCATGACGACGTAGACGGCGGCCTCGCCTGCCCCCGAGATGAACTGCTTCATGCCGGTGAGCACGTAGTGATCGCCGTCGCGAACCGCGCTGGTGGAGATGTTGGCGGCATCCGACCCCGCGCCGGGCTCGGTGAGGCAGTACCCGCCGAACTCCTCCATCGCGGTCAGCTTCGGCAGCCATTCGCCGCGCTGTCTGTCATCGCCGTAGGTGTCGATCATCCAGACGACCATGTTGTGGATCGAGATGTAGGCGGCGACGGCGGTGTCTCCCTTGGCCAGCTCCTCGAAGATGGCGACGGTGTCGGCGCGGCTCAGCCCGCTGCCGCCGAAGTCCTCGCGCACGTAGATGCCGCCGAGGCCGAGCTCGCCCGCTCGGTTCAGCGATTCCCGCGGGAAGAGGTGGTCCTCGTCGCGCTCCGCAGCGTAGGGCGCGAGCTCGGTGTCGGCGAAGTCGCGGACGGCCTCGAGGATCGCCTCGCGTTCCTCGGCGGTGGTGGTGACGGTGGTCATTGTCATCGTGGTTCCTTGTGGGCGAGCAGGATCAGTGCATGGTGGGGATGACGAAGCTGGCGCCGTCGCGGATGCCCGACGGCCAGCGGCTGGTCACGGTCTTGGTCTTCGTGTAGAAGCGGAAGGCGTCGGCGCCGTGCTGGTTGAGGTCGCCGAAACCCGATCTCTTCCAGCCTCCGAAGGTGAAGTACGCGATCGGCACCGGGATCGGCACATTGACGCCGACCATCCCGACCTCGACGCGGGCGGCGAAGTCACGGGCCGCATCGCCGTCGCGCGTGAAGATCGCGACGCCGTTGCCGTACTCGTGCTCGTTCGCCATCCGCAGCGCCTGCTCGTAGTCGGCGGCGCGAGCGATCACGAGCACCGGGCCGAAGATCTCCTCACGGTAGATCGCCATGTCTGTGGTGACGTGATCGAACAGCGTCGGGCCGAGGTAGAAGCCCTCCTCGTGTCCGGGCACCGTGAAACCACGTCCGTCGGCGAGCAGTGTCGCTCCCTCGTCGATGCCCTGCTGGATGTAACCCTCCACCCGCTCGACAGCGGCGCGGGTGACGAGCGGTCCGTAGTCGACGTCTGCGGCGAGCGACGGCCCGACGCGCAGCCGCGCGACTCGCTCCACCAGCTTGGCGGCGAGAGCATCCGCCGTCTCCTGCCCCACGGGCACCGCGACGGAGATCGCCATGCAGCGCTCCCCCGCCGAGCCGTACCCGGCGCCGATCAGCGCATCTACGGCTTGGTCCAGATCGGCATCCGGCATCACGATCATGTGGTTCTTCGCACCGCCGAAGCACTGAGCGCGCTTTCCGTGGGCCGCCGCGGTGGAGTAGATGTACTCGGCGATCGGCGTGGACCCGACGAAGCCGACGGCACGGATGCGGTCGTCGGTCAGAAGCGCGTCGACGGCTTCCTTGTCGCCGTGCACGACGTTGAGGACACCCGCGGGCAACCCCGCCTCGAGGAAGAGCTCGGCGAGACGCACCGGCACCGAAGGGTCGCGTTCGCTCGGCTTCAGGACCACCGCGTTGCCCGCGGCGAGCGCCGGGCCGGCCTTCCACAGCGGGATCATGGCCGGGAAGTTGAACGGGGTGATCGCCGCGACCACTCCGAGAGGCTGCCGCATGGAGTACACGTCGATGCCGGCGCCCGCGCCGGTGGAGTACTCGCCCTTGAGCAGGTGCGGGGCGCCGGCGGCGAACTCGATGACCTCGAGGCCGCGCTGGATGTCGCCCTTCGCGTCATCGACCGTCTTGCCGTGCTCGCTCGCGAGCATCTCGGCGAGCGTCTGCATCTCGCGCTGGACCAGATCGAGGAAGCGCAGCAGCACACGGGCGCGCTTCTGCGGGTTCGTCGCCGCCCAGCCGACCTGCGCCGCCTCGGCGTTGTCGATCGCTTCGCGGACCTCGCCTGTAGAGGCCAGTGGCACGCGTGCCTGCACGGCGCCAGTGCTGGGGTCGAAGACGTCCGCGAAGCGTCCTACTTCGGGCGTGAGAAGCGATCCGCCCACGAAATGCGGAATTGTGCGAGTCATTGTGTGACATCCCTTCATGCCGTCGTTGGCACAATGCGATGCTACTCCGAGGGCCGAACATTTACTAGGACGTCCTTGTATACCGGAATGATCATGGAGGCGAACCGCGTCCATCTCGCGCACCCTCTTCCCTTGCACGACAGGAGCACGGTAGACCTTTATCCGTGCGCCTGATCGGCGCACACCCGATCGCATCGTGGCGATGACCTTTCGCACCGATGCGCGCGAAAAGGAGAAACATGTCTCAACGGACGGCTCAAGCACGACGGCGTGCTTTGGCGACGACGACGGCGCTCGCACTGGCGACCACCGGATTCGTGGCCCTCGGCTCCGGCGCGGCCACCGCGGCCCCGCCGAATGCGGATGCCCCTCAGGCTCCGGCAGTGATCGGCGACGACGAGTACTACATGAACTACGTGGCACCGCGGGCGGAAGGCGCATTCGACTCATCCGACGACTCGCTGATCACGAGCGGCAGCGCCAGAGGCCCGTATGGCGGCAGCCCCATCGAACGGGCGAACAAGAACGACGAGAAGTTCGCGCAGGGCAACCCGGTGGCGGCGAGGCAGCTCGCGAAGACCGAGGCTCAATCGATCAAGACCGGCAAGAGCCCCAAGGCGCTGAAGCACTCGAAGACCACGCAGCAGGCGAAGCTGCTCACGATCCTGGTCGAGTTCGACGGCACCGACGACTTCTCCGACCTCTACGTCCCCACCGAGTTCGGCGCCACGACCTGCATGCCGGGCGGTCAGCAGGATCCGACCCTGCACAACAACATCCCGAACCCCGCAGATGCGGCACAGCCCGACAACAACAGCATGTGGGTGTCGGACTTCTCCTCCGAGCACTACAACAAGATGCTGTTCTCCGAGGACGGCATCACCGAGCGGGTGCGCACCGATCTGACGGGGCCCGACGGACAGCCCGGATTCGACATCTCGGGTTACACGATGAAGAACATGTACGAGGAGATGTCGCGCGGCGCATACTCCCTCACGGGCGAAGCGACGGCGTGGGTCTCCGTGCCGCATTCCGAGGGATACTACGGCGCGACGGTCTGCCATCTGAACGACGAGGGCGTGTACGAGGCCGGCCCGATGCAGGACCAGCAGGGCCACCCTGACAACCCGCTCGGACCCGGCCAGCTGCCGATCGATGCTGTCGCAGCCGTCGCCGCGGCCGACCCGGACTTCCCCTGGGCCGAATACGACATCGAGGACCAGGGCGACCGTGACGGCGACGGCAACGTCAACGAACCCGACGGCGTGATCGACCACGTCGTCCTCGTGCACGCCGGCGAGGACAAGTCGGGCGGCGGCGGCAAGGAGGGCACCTACGCGATCTGGGCGCATTCCTCGGCTGTGGCCGGCGGCGCCACGATCCCCGGCACCGACTTCAAGATCTCGAACTACATCATCCAGCCGGAGGACTCGGGCGTCGGCGTGTTCGCTCACGAGTACGGTCACGACCTCGGTCTGCCCGACCTGTACGACACGTCGAACAACGGCAACTCCGACGTCGACTTCTGGGATCTGATGAGCTCGGGATCGCACTCGGGCCCGATCTTCCAGTCGATGCCGACGCACATGGGCATCTGGGACAAGTGGGTGCTCGGCTGGGTGGACCCGCAGGTCGTGAACCCCGGTGACGACCCGACGACGATCAAGGTCGGTCAGTCATCACGGCCGAAGAAGGGCACGAAGGACGGCATCAAGATCAACCTCCCCGACAAGGAGATCGTGTTCACCACGCCGCACAGCGGCGCGGAGGCGTGGTACTCGGGCGCCGATCAGAGCTGGGCGGATGCACGCCTGACCCGCACGATCGACTCCGTGCCCGCCGACGCGCGTTTCTGGATGTGGAACGACTACGTGATCGAGGAGGACTGGGATTACGGCTTCATCGAGGTCTCGACCGACGGCGGAAGCACCTGGACCGAGCAGAAGGTCTATGACGAGTCCGGGGCGCTGGTGTCCACAGATGACGGCTACAACGACCCGAACGGGCGCATGGCC
Organism: Microbacterium natoriense; assembly: GCF_030816295.1. Lineage (NCBI taxonomy): Bacteria > Bacillati > Actinomycetota > Actinomycetes > Micrococcales > Microbacteriaceae > Microbacterium > Microbacterium natoriense. Next base: position 4,057,830 of record NZ_JAUSXV010000001.1, read on the forward strand.
GACTTCGGCGGCAAGAAGTACGGCCTCACCGGGTCGTCCGGCGGCTGGCGCCACGACTACGTCGATCTGACGGCGTTCGCCGGGCAGAGCATCCAGATCCGCCTTCGTCAGGCGACGGATGCCGGCTTCGAGGAGCGCGGCTGGTTCTCCGACGACTTCGCGCTGACGAGCGCCGGCGCCGAGGTCTGGACCGACGACGTCGAGTCGGGCGACAACGGCTGGACCGCAACGGATGTCAGCTGGACCGACACGAGTGGCGCCGGCTGGCACCGCGACACCGGCACGCAGATCAAGGCGCAGTTCTACATGGTCGAGTGGCGCAACTACGACGGATTCGACGAAGGCCTGAAGTACGGATACACCACGGTGTACTCCGCCGAGGGCTGGAAGGTCGAGAAGGTGCCGTACAACGCGCCCGGCGCGCTCGTCTGGTACCGCGACACCGCCTATGGTGATGCGAACGATGTGGTGAACCACGTCGCCGACAACCTGACGAACCTGCCGAGCTACGGAGCCAAGGGCGGTCTGCTGCTCGTCGACAGTCACTTCGATCCGCTGCGCCGCACCGGAGCCGAAGCAGCTCTCGACCCGTCGACGCTGAAGAACGTCTCCACCCGCGCACAGTCGTCGAACGCCGCGTTCGGCCTCGTGCCGACCACGTCGTTCAAGGACTGCCTGGTCGACGCGAACCTCGCCAACGAGGCATGCACGACGTTCGCTCCGCAGGCGCCGGTGAGCACCTTCACGGACGACCAGGGTTGGGTCGCCGGCATCGAGGTGCGGGACGGTCAGCTGTTGAACCGTCTGCGTGACGCCTCGGTCGTCGTGCCCTCGGTGAACGGGGCGCCCTACTCGACGCGAGTGGTGAACCCCGACGGCACCCCGGCGACCGACGCGTACGGTCTCGACCTCGGGTTCACGGTGCTCGGCACCGGCAACCCCGCGGACGCGGGCGTAGGCTACGGCACGGTGGTCACGGTCAAGAAGTCGATGCAGGGCGACACCGCCGCCCTCATCACGGTGACCGCGCCGCGCGCGGGCTGATTCCGAGCAATCGACCGAGAGGCGCCGGCTCTGACATGCGTCAGGGCCGGCGCTTCTGCGCGTGCGATGGTTTCACGGTCATGTGATGTCGTCGAGCTGCAGTGCGCGCACGCCCCTGTTGTGCAGCACGAACTGGGCGCGAAGCGGCACATCGAGGGCGGTCGCCGCATCGAGCATCGCGCGCGACCACTCCCGGTCCTCGACGCCCACCACGCTGGACCCGAGACGCTCCCACACGAGCACGACCGCGGCGTTGCCGGTCATCTCGCGCAGCATGCCGATGCGGTGCATCAGCAGCGTCGCCTGATCGACGTCGCCCAGGTCGTCGGTGCGGGTGATCACGGTCGGATCGTCGGGGTAGTCGTCCATCGGCATCAGCGGGTCGCCCAGGCAGCCACGATCGTCGATGAACAGCAGCCACATCTGGCGCCGATTGGCACGGTCGAGCAGGAGCTCGATCAGCGAGCGCAGGTCTTCGCTGCTCTCGAGCGGACGGTCTTTCAGAGGAGTGGTCGTGTCTGTCATGCCCCGATCCTGCGGCATCCGCGGGATCGCCCTCCGCGGAATTCCGCGGGCTGGGGACAAGTTCCCGGCATCCGTCCTCCGGTGCAGGAAGAGTCGACGCGTTTCGTCACTTCGACTCGCTTCGCTCGCTCAGTACGGCGCTCGGTCGTTGAGCGAGCGCCGGTCGTTGAGCGAGCGAAGCGAGACGAAACGCAGAGACGAAACGCAGAGAGCTCTCAGTACGCGAGCAGCGGCAGCGGGATCCGCGACCGCGATGCCGTGTACGGCTCGGCGCCCTCGAACGTCGCCGTCACGAGGTGCAGACCCCGCGTCAGCCTCGGCAAGGCGATGGCGACCTTTCCGCGATCGGCGGCGGTGATGTCGACCGTCGCGACGACCTTGCCTCGGTCGAGTACTGTGACCGTACCCGCCGGAGCGCTGTCGTCGTCGGCTGACACCCGAACGGTGACGGTCGTGCTCCTGCCCGCCTTGACGAACACGTCGGACGCCGAGAGCCGCAGAGAGGTTCCGACAGGCTGCGCCTGGTCGTCCACGAGCACGGCCACCGAGCGGGCGGGAACCGAGACCGTGCCGGTCGCGGCATCCCACGTCGTCGTCTTCACGACGGCATCCGCCCCGTCGGCCTGAGCCGGCGTCAGCGCGAACGAGCGGCCGGCGAGTTCCGCCACGGTCTGCGAAGCCTGCGACGGCGAGGCGTTGAACACGACCAGCGCGCCGTCGAGCTCGGGATCGACGTCGGACCCCACGAGATCGTCGATCTGCATCACGATCACGCCCGGCGCGGCATCCGCTCCCCCGTTCGGGAACGTGACCTTCTGCTCGATGAGGTCGGCCGAGCCCAGACGCAGCAGGTCGACCTCGTCGCGCACGCGGAGCAGATCGAGAGCGGATGCCTCGGCCGTCGCCATGTCGGCGGCCGCCGGCTTGAGCGCCGGGTTCTCGAGCAGCGGTGCCATGAGCGGCCACTTCTCCTGGTTGTCGGCCGCGGTGGGCAGGCCCGAGCCGAAGGTCGACTCCTGACCGGTCCAGTCGATGCGGTTGAACCAGTCGCCGGAGTTGTAGCTGTTGCGGTCGAGCGACTTCGAGCGCAGCAGCTCGGTGCCGGCGTGCCAGAACGAGGGCGATTGCGACAGCGTTACGGTCGCGAGCTCGAGCGTGTTCATGCGCACCCGGTCGGCCATCGAGGTGCCGACCGGCAGCTTGAACACCGAGAGGTCGTACAGCGTCTCGTTGTCGTGCGCATCGACGTAGTTGATGACTTCGCCCGGTTCCTCGGCGTAGCCGGCGGCCGAGCCGCGATAGTCGATGTCCTCGCCGGCGGTGACCTGCCCATCGCTGGTGACGAACGTGAAGTCGCGCAGGTTGCCTGCGAGCCCCAGCTTCACGAGATCGGTCTCGTGGCCGAGGTCGGCCAGAGCCTGCTCGGTCGAGCCGTTGATCGGGTCGCCGTTCGGGTCGGTGCCGAGGCCGGTGCCGAAGCCCTGCCGGAACGTCGAGGTGCCGTCGACCGGGCTGCCCCCGTGCACGGCGTCGCGCAGCCGGTCGTTGAAGGTGCCGATGCCCGTGCCGCCGAGCTGCCCCTGCGTGGCCTGCTCGAACAGCGCGTTGTTCGCGACCTCGCCGAAGTTCCAGCCCTCGCCGTACAGGTAGATCTTCGACCCGTCGACGCCGTCGTCCTTCACCGTCAGCGCGTCGAGCGCGTCGCGGATCGCCTGCATGTTCGTCGTCGAGTGGTGCCCCATCAGGTCGAATCGGAACCCGTCGACCTTGTAGTCGCGCGCCCAGGTGACGATCGAGTCGACCATGAGCTTCTGCGCCGCGAGGTGCTCGGTGGCCACGTTCTGGCAACAGGTGGAGGTCTCCACCGCACCCGCCGCGTTCAGACGGTGGTAGTAGCCGGGAACGACCTGATCGAGCACCGAGGTGTCGGCCTCGCCCGACGCTGCGGTGTGGTTGAACACCTGGTCGAGCACGACCTGCAGTCCGATCTCGTGCAGCGAGCCGACCATCGAGCGGAACTCGCTGACCCGCGCTCCGCCGTTCGCGTCGACCGCGTACGAGCCCTCCGGCGTGGAGAAATGGTACGGGTCGTAGCCCCAGTTGAAACCGTCCTGATCGGCCATGGCCTGCACGCAGGCCTGCTGCTGATCGGATGCCGGACCGAACGACGCGAGGTCGCAGTCGGGGGTCGCCTGGGCAGCCCGGTCCTCTTCGATCGTGGCGAGATCGAACGAGGGGAGCAGGTGCACGGTGTTGATGCCGGCGTCCGCCAGTTCGCGCAGGTGATCCGTGCCCGCGCTCTTCTCGGTGAAGGCCAGGTAGGTGCCACGTTCCTCAGCGGGAACTGTCTCGTCGCCGATCGAGAAGTCGCGGATGTGCAGCTCGTAGATGGCCCGGTCGACCGACTTGTCGACCGAGGGCGACTTCGTCTTCTGCCATGCCTTGGGCTGCCACGCCTTGTCGTCGAGATCGATCGCGACCGAGCGCTCGGAGTTCAGCGTGAGGGCTGCCGAGTACGGATCGGTCACCTGATTGGTCTCGATCGTGCCGGTGCTCGGGACATAGACGACGACCTCCCAGAGGTACTCGTCGCCCTTGAGGCTCTTCTCGCCCTTGACCGTCCAGGAACCGGATGCCGCATCCCACGTCGCGTCATGACGCTGCGGGTCGCCGGTGGCGCCGGGGTTCCAGGTGAGCAGGGCGGCGCTCTGCGCGGTCGGCGCCCACAGGCGGAACGTCGGCTTCTTGCCGCTGAAAGTCACGCCCAGGTCGACCTCGTCCAGCGCAGTCGCGTAGAGATCGTCGAGCACTCCGGGGATCTGCACCGCGGTGAAGGCGGTGAGCGACCCGGCGGCGTCGCGCTGGGCGACGGCCAGCTGGCCGCGTACGAGGGCTGCGGCATCCGCGTCGTCGACCTTGAGGGCGAGGTAGCCCTTCAGCGCCGGGAAGCGGGCGAGCTGCGCCTCGGTCAGCCCGCCGTCGGTCACCGTGAGGGCGATCGGATCGGCTCCGGCGACCTCGCCGTCGACCACCGCGAGCGAAGCGTCCGCCGAGGAGTACAGCTGGTAGACCGCCTTGTCCGTCGCACCGAGGTTCGCAGGCCAGGCGATCGTCGTGGCGTCGATCCAGTGCGCGCGGGATTCTCCCGTGCCGGGGAGCGGCGGGTCGGTGCTCACGATCTCGAGCACGTGCGTCGCGAGCGTGTAGCGGAACGTCGTGACCTTGCCCTCGGTCGCGCTGAACGAGATGTTCGCTCCCCCGGGTGCGCCGTCGGCGCCGTAGTTCTCGGTCCAGCTGAGTCCGTGCGCGACCTTCAACTCGTACGCTCCGGTCGGCAGCTCGTCGGTGGCGAACTCGTACACGCCGTCACGATCGCCATCGGCCATGAGCGTGGTGAGGCAGTCGGGAGACCAGTCGGCCGCGCAGCCGAGCTCTGACTGCTCGGATCCAGGCAGGGTCACGATGGGTCCCTCGGCAGTCGACTGCATGATGTTCGTGCGCGGGTCGAAGTAGAACGTGATCGGGCCGCCCGCATGGTGGATGGCGATGTTCGAGCCGTCGGGCACGCCGTTCGCCCCGTAGTTGATGGCCCAGCTGCCGTTCACGGCCGCCTTGTACTCGTAGTCGCCGGCGGGGAGGTCGAAGGTTCCGCCCCACACACCGTCGGGGCGGAGCGCCAGCTTCGCCTTCTCGCACGCCGGGTCCCAATCCCCCGCGCAGCCGATCTCGGAGTCGAGGCTGCCGGCCACCGTGACCATGTCGATCGGCGACTCGGGCTCTTCGGGCGCCTCGAGGGTCACCGCGTTGCCGACGGAGGCGTAGGTCGATGCTGCGGAATGGTGGCCGGCGGCATCCGTCGTCACTGCGCGGTACTCGACCAGCGTGCCCTTCTTGAGTCCCGCGATGTCGTGGAACACGCGGGGGTCGGTGTCCTCCGCGGTGCCGAGCGCATGCCATTCGTCGTCGCCTGCGACGCGGTACGCGAAGCTCGTCTGCGTCCACTGGTCGGCGATGCTCGCCTGCACGGCCGACTGGCCGGTGACGCCGGCGCCTGCGGCGGGGACGCTCACGGTGACGGGGGCGGCCTCGGCCGGCGCGGTGACCGTCTTGTCGGCCTTCCAGACGACGGCCGAGAGTGCAGGCACCGTGATGCTGGTGGCGGCACCGGCATCCGTCGTCAGCGCTGCGCCGTCGCCGTAGATCACGCTGTAGCCGGCATCCGAGGTCAGGGTCTTCAGGTCGACGGTCTGCGGAGTCGTCGCGTTGTTGACCGCCACGAGGTACTCGACCTTGTCGGAGGCGTCGACCCGCGAGAAGGCGTAGACGCCGGCTCCGGATGCCGCGTACCGCTCGATCTGCGCGCCGTCGACGAGCGCGGGGTTCGCTTCGCGGAGGTCGGACAGGCCTGCGATGTGCTGGTACAGCTCACCGTCGGTGCCGTAGCGGTCGGCGGAGCCCGCCTGCTCGCCGGTGATGAGCTTCTGGTTCGCGTACTCGGCGACCTGCGTCGCGAACAGGGTCTGGCGGGCGTCTTTGTCGCCGCCGGGACCCGCGAAGCCCTGCTCATCGCCGTAGTACACCACCGGCTGACCGCGGGTGAGGAACATCAGATCATGCGCGAGCTCGTCGCGCTGCACCGCATTGTCGGTGTTCTGCAGGAAGGAGCCGACCCGGCCCATGTCGTGGTTGCCGAGGAAGGTCGGCAGTGCGGTCGCACTCGTGTCGGCGGTCGTGTACCGGTCGTCGCCCGCGAAGAGGCTCTGCAGTCCCCTGGCCGAGTTGCCGGAGGAGTAGCTCACGGCGGACGACTGGAACGTGAAGTCGAGAACGGAGTTCATGTCGGTGTCACGCACGTACGGGGCGAGCTTCACCGGGTCGGCGTCGTATACCTCGCCGAACATGAAGAAGTCGTCGTTGCCCTTCGCGTGGGCGTAGTCGAGCACCTCGGTCGTGAACTGCTCCCAGAACTCGAAGTTCACGTGCTTGACGGTGTCGATCCGGAAGCCGTCGATGCCGAGGTCGACCCACTGGTCGTAGACCTGCACGAAGCCGTTCACGACGGTCGGGCTCTCGGTCATGAGGTCGTCCAGGCCGCTGAAGTCGCCGTAGGTCACGGACTCCCCCGACCAGGTCGAGTCTCCACGGTTGTGATAGAGCGTGGGGTCGTTGAGCCAGGCCGGGGTCTTCGCCTCGGCATCCGTCACGATCGGCGTGTACGGGAAGCTCGTTGCCGCATCGAGCGTCGGGAAATCGCCGGTGCCCGCGTAGTCGGCAGGGTCGAAGGCGGTTCCGTTCGCGTCCTTGTACGGGCTTGTCGCCTGGTCGATGTAGTCGTACTTCTTCTGCGTGTAGTCGATGACGTCGGCGGTGTGGTTGGTGATGATGTCGAAGTAGACCTTGATGCCACGGGCGTGCGCATCGGCGATCAGCGCCTGCAGCTCCTCGTTCGTGCCAAGGTGCGGGTCGATGCGAGTGAAGTCGGTGACCCAGTAGCCGTGATACCCCGCGCTGGCGTCGGCCCCCTCGCCCTGCACCGGCTTGTTCGCGAAGCTCGGTGTCAACCAGATCGCGCTCGTGCCGAGGCCTTCGATGTAGTCGAGGTTGTCGCGGATGCCGGCGATGTCGCCGCCCTGGTAGAAGCCCTTGTCGACCGGGTCGAAGCCGGTCGTCAGGCGGTCGCCCTCGAGGCCACCCGTGTCGTTGGAGGTGTCGCCGTTCGCGAAGCGATCGGTCATCACGAAGTAGAACTGCTCGCCTGCTCCCGCCTGGCGCACGGGCGGCGCGATGAGCGCGTCGTCTTCGCTCGTGTAACCGCCGCGGAGATCCTCCACCGCGACGCCCACACGGTGAACGTTGTCGTCGTAGGTGAAGCGCAGCGTCGCGGGGCCGGCGATCGTGAGGGGGATGTTGTCGCCGCCGCCGTCGAGTCCGTAGGCCTCGTCCCAGCTGTCGTTCAGCGCCACTTTGTACTCGTAGGTGCCGGCCGGCACCTCGAAGGCCGCGCTGTAGATGCCGGCGGCGCCGGTCGGAGTGAGCTCGGTCGCGGCGCAATCGGGCGCCCAGTCGGCGGCGCAGCCCAGCTCGGACTGCAGGTCACCGACGAGGGCGGCCGTTCGGTCGGCGGCGGATGCCGGAGGCGCCGCCACGACCGCGAGACCTGCGGCGATGAGCGTGCTGATGGCGAGGAGGGCGGTACGGCGTGCGGCGGCTGTCGTCTTCGACACTTCTGCTCCCTGGAGGGTGGGAGGGCACGGCGGCGTGCCCGGATGCTGTGGTGCGAAGTTACCAGCTATCCGTCGAGGACTGCAAGCGCTTCCAGTAGTCTTTCCGGGCAGTCAGGCGAAGCAGAATGCCTGGATGTGCCGCAAGCGCAAGCGCTTTCAGTCGCGTGCGAGCACCGCGACGGCGCGCGCGAACTCCTCGCCGCTGGGCAGGGACTCCGGATTCATCAGCCACATGATGCCCAGGCTCTGCACGAGGGCGAAGTCGAGCTTTGCGACCGCCACGACCTCGTCTTCGCCGAGTTCCGGATGCGCGTCGCGCAACTGCTCGGCCACGCCGAGATACCCCTGCTCCGCAGCCTCCCCCAGCGCCTTCGCGCCGTCGGCGTCGCGCAGGACGCGGACCGTGTTCTCCAGGCTCGCGAGCAGCGCCTCGCGATTGCGCTCGAAGACTTCCGGCATGCGATCCCACAACCGCGCGAAGCCGTCGAGCAGCGGCAGCGCGGCCGTCTCGCCGACGATGGCCTCCATACCGTCGCCGATGCCGTCACCCACCGACTCCAGCAGGGCGGCGGTCACGAGCTCATCCTTCGAACCGAAGTGATAGCCGATCGCGGCGAGGCTGACCCCCGCTTCGGCGGCGATGTCGCGGGCTGTCACCTTGGCGACGCCCCGTTCGAGGATCGCGCGGCGAGCGCCCGCGAGCAGGTCTTCACGATTTCCCATGACATGAGAATAACCGATTTCAGACAAATGTATTAGACATGTGTCCCAAACCGTGTTAGACAGATGTTTGAGACATGTGTCTAACTTTTCGATCAAGGAGAATCCGATGAACGCCACCGCTCCCACCACCCACATCCTCGTCTCCGGTGCCGGCATCGCCGGACTCGCCCTGGCTCTGCAATTGGTGCGCGCTGGCATCCGCACCACCGTCGTCGAACGCGCCGACGGCCCGCGACCCGGCGGCCAGGCCGTCGATCTGCGCGGCGCCAGCCGCGAGGTCGCCGAGCGCATGGGCCTCCTGGAGAAGATCGAGCCCTACCGCGTCGACGAGAAGGGGCTCGCCTACGTCGACGCCCGCGGCCGCGTGTTCGGGCGCATGTCGATGGAGGACTTCGACGGCAAGGGCGCCGTGGCGGAGATCGAGATCGCCCGCGGAGATCTCAGCGAGGTGCTGCGCCGCGAGCTCGCGGCTGGCCCCTCCGGCCTGCTCGACCTGCGCTACGGCGACCGGATCACCTCGGTGATGCAGGATGCGAGCGGGGTCGACGTCGCGTTCGCGAGCGCGGCCACCGCCCGCTACGACATCGTCGTCGCCACCGACGGCGTGCACTCCTCTACGCGGCGACTCGTCTTCGGCCCCGAGGAGCAGTTCCGCACCTATCTCGGCGGATACGCCGCCTTCTTCACCCTGCCCACGCCGGCCGACGTCGAGGAGGGCTGGTTCTCGATGCGGTTCACGCCCGGGGCCACCTTCGGCATCCGTCCCGATCTCGACCCGAGGACGTCGAAGGCGATGCTGACGCTGCGCGTCGATCGGGACCCATCGCTGCGCGGCGACCTCGACGCGCAGAAGTCGTTGATCAGGCGGATGCTGGCGGGGGCCGGCTGGCACGCCGAGACGATCCTCGCGGCCATGGAGACCGCCGACGATTTCTACTTCGACGAGCTCATGCGCCTCGAGGTGCCGAACCCCGTGCGAGGGCGGGTGGCGCTGCTGGGTGATGCCGCATCGAGCGGCTCGCCGATGTCGGGCATGGGCACCGCCACCGCGCTGATCGGCGCCTACCTCCTCGCGGCGAGGATCGCCGACGGCGACCGTGACGCCCTGCCCGATGCGCTCGCCCGGTACGCCGAGCAGATCCGTCCGTTCGCCGCACAGGGAATGACGCTGATGGGAGGAGGCGTCGAGCGGATGGTGCCGGCCAGCAGGCTGCAGGCGGCGATCATGCGGGCGACTATGGGCGTCATGCTGTCGCGCCCGTTCCGCCCGATCGTGCGCCGGATGTTCGCCGCCTCGCAGCAGGATCTCCCGCTGCCGGAGTGAACGACGAGTTCGCCCCCCGTTCACCATCCGGACACGTTCGCCGACTACAACTGCTTCTGCGCGGACGAAGGCTTGGACCGGATCGGGTAGTCACGGCATCCGCGCTCTGCGGCCCTTCTTCACGGGCCCGCATACAAAGACCCCCGCCGAATCGGGTCGGCGGGGGTCTTCTCCTGCCCCGTCGCGCAGCGCCAGCGCCAGCGCCGGACATTCACGCTTGGGAAGGAAGGATCGCGGCGCAGCATCCGTCTGAAGTGCGGTTCGCCTTCCGAGGAGAGACCGGGGAGAGACCGGGGAGAGACGGAGGAGGGACGGAGGAGGACCGGGGAGAGACGGAGGAGGGGCGGATGCTCCGCTACAGGCGCTCCAGGACCAGGGCGTTCGCCATGCCGCCGCCCTCGCACATCGTCTGCAGGCCGTAGCGGCCGCCGGTCGCCTCCAGATGGCTCAGCAGCGTTCCGAGCAGGCGCGTGCCGGAGGAGCCGAGCGCATGACCGAGGGCGATCGCGCCGCCGCGCGGATTGAGCCGATCGGGATCCGCGTCGAGCTCTGCCGCCCAGGCGAGCGGCACCGAGGCGAAGGCCTCGTTCACCTCGTAGGCGTCGATGTCGTCGATCGAGAGCCCTGCACGCTCGAGCACCCGCCGCGTGGCCGGGATAGGCCCGGTGAGCATCATCAGCGGATCGTCGCCGACCACGTCGAAGGCGCGGAAGCGGGCGCGTGGCGTCAGCCCGAGCTGTTCCGCGCGCTCCGCGCTCATGAGCAGAGCGGCTGATGCGCCGTCGGTGAGGGGCGACGAGTTGCCCGGGGTGATGCTCCAGTCGAGGTCAGGGAACCGCGCGGCGAGGGCATCGGTGCGGAAGGATGCCGGCAGCCCCGCAAGCTTCTCGACGGTGGTGCCGTCGCGCACGGTCTCGTCGGTCGCGGCATCCGGCGCCTCGGGAACCGCGATCACGGTGCGGTCGAAGAAGCCGTCCTGCCACGCGCGGACGGCTCGCGCATGCGACTCGGCGGCGAAGGCATCGAGGTCGTCGCGTCCCAGTCCCCACTTCTGCGCGATGAGCTCGGCGCTCACGCCCTGGTTCACGAGCCCTTCCGGGTAGCGGTCGCGCAGACGCTGCGACATCGGCGATCCTCCTGTCGCCGACGATCCGAGTGGCACCCGGCTCATCGACTCGACTCCCCCGACGAGCACGACGTCGTTGTGCCCTGCCGCGATGCCGGCGGCCGCGAAGTGCACGGCCTGCTGGCTCGAGCCGCACTGCCGATCGATCGTCGTCGCGGGCACCGACTCGTCGAATCCGGCTGCCAGCACGGCCTGACGCGCGATGTTCATCGACTGGTCGCCGACCTGGCTCACGCAGCCGAGCATGACATCGTCGACTTGCGCGGATTCCAGGCCGTTGCGCTCGAGGACCGCCGCGAGCACTCCGGCGGCGAGATCCACCGGGTGGACGTCCGACAGCGCGCCTCCCGGCTTGCCTCGGCCCACCGGGGTGCGGACGACATCGATCAGGACGGCTTCGCTGCGCGTGCTCATACGTCCATTCTCGCCCCGGTTGCTCGGCTCCGCGCCGCGGCATCCGAATTAGAATCGACCGTGCGCCGCAACCCTGGCGCCGACCGTCTCGACGCGCCCGCGACCCGGGCCGTCCGTTCACCGAGGACCCACCATGTCCAGCGAACCCATCACCGTGTCCATCCGCCGCGAGGTCGACCCCGAGCGAATCGCCGAGGCGACCGCCTGGGTGCAGACCGGCGTGAACCTCGCGCACCGCTATCCCGGCTTCCTCGGCTCGGGCTGGGTGCGCGACGGCGAGGACTCGAACGTCTGGCACATGCTCTACCGCTTCGCAGACGAGAAGACGCTGCTCGCGTGGGAGCAATCAGGCGAGCGCGAGTGGTGGCGGGCGACGGGCGACGGCTTCGTGCGCAGCGAGCGGGCGCGGCGCCGCTCGGGCATAGAGGGCTGGTTCGACGAGCCCACCACCGACACCATCACGATCCCACGCGGCGACGGCACCACGACGACCATGTCGGTCGTGCGCACCCCGCCGCGCTGGAAGCAGGCGATCTCGATCTGGCTCGGCTTCTTCCCCCTCAACGTGGCCTTCACCTATGCGACCAGTCCGATCCCCGGCTGGAGCGAGCTGCCGATCTGGCTGCGGGTTCTCGGGACGACCGTCGTGCTCACCCCGATCATGACCTACTGGGTGCTGCCGTGGGTGACCCGCTCGCTGCGGAACTGGCTGGCGCGCTGAACCGCCCGCGGGTCAGAACTTCGCGACGGCGGCGCGCAGCGCGGTGTCGATCACGTCGATCCCCGTGACCGGCGGACCGGGCCGCCGCACCAGATACAGCGTGTTGATCGGCGGATCATCGGTCGGATGCAGCACGAAGAGGCGCCCGTCGGCGAGCTCATCGGCGATCAGATAGGTCGGCAACACGGTGACGCCCGCTCCTGCGACGGCCGCCGCGGCCACGGCGCGCAGATCGGCGATCACGAGGTCGGGCTCGCGTTCGAGACGCTCACCGAACACGTGGCGCCAGTATCGGCGCAGGATCGGCAGGTCACGCGCGTAGGCGAGCAGCGGATGCTCGAGGCGCGGGCGCTCGGCCGGGTCGATGCCGAGCGAGGGCGCGGCCACGAGCGCGAACTCCTCGTCGCACAGCGCGGATGCCGGCAGCGTCCTGCCGCGGGGACGAACGGCCGAGATCACGAGATCGAGGCTGCCGACACGCAGCTGCTCGAGCAGGTCGTCGGCGAGACCGGGTACGACGGTGAGCCGCAGCCCTGCGGCGATCGCCGGGCCCAGAGCCGGCATCGCGACGCGCTCGAGGAACTCAGCGGCCCCGCCGAGCCTCACCGGGGAGGCCGGGGCCGCCGCACCGGCGACGAGGGCCAGCTGGTCCATGGGACCGGCGAGCCGCGCGGCGAGATCGTCGGCCCGCGGCGTGGGGCGGATGCCGCGCGCGTGGCGTTCGAACAGCGGCTCGCCCATGTGCCGCTCCAGCGTCTGCAGTTGAGCGGTCACCGAGGACTGTGCCAGCCCGAGCATCCGCGCCGCCGCCGAGACCGAACCCGAGCGATGGGCCGCGAGAAAGGTACGCCACAGCGAGACATCGCGTAGCCCATCGATATTCCGATCGCTCATATCGGCAATCTATCGGAATCGTGAACCATCGGCGTCCGTTCTCCCTGAGACACCCTCACCGAACTGGAGCTCCGAAATGTCTCACGTCCTCTTCGTCGTCACCGCCGCCCGCACCTGGACGCTCTCCGACGGCACCGCACACCCCACCGGCTACTGGGCCGAGGAGCTGATCACCCCTTACGAGCAGCTCACCGCCGCCGGTCACGAGGTGTCGTTCGCGACGCCCGGCGGCATCGCTCCGGTCGCCGACGCCGGAAGCCTGCGCGACGGCGACGCCGAGGCGATCGCCGCGATCGATGAGCTCGCCTCCCCGCTCGTGCTCGCCGACGTCGACCCGGCGGCCTACGACGCGGTGTACTACCCGGGCGGACACGGCCCGATGCAGGATCTCGCGACGGATGCCGACTCGGCCGCCCTGATCGCCGCCACGATCGGCGGCGGCCGTCTGCTCGCCGCCGTCTGCCACGGCCTCGCCGCACTGCTTCCTGCGCGCGATGTCTCTGGGCAGCCGATCGTCGCCGGGCGCACGATCACCGGCTTCTCGGACGAGGAGGAGCGCATCGGCGGCCTCGCCGACCGCGCGCCGTTCCTACTCGAGTCCTCGCTGCGCGAGCTCGGGGCCGAGGTCGAGGTGGCAGAGCCGTGGAGCGACCACACCGTGGTCGACGGCCGGCTCATCACGGGACAGAACCCGCAGTCGTCGGCATCCGCTGCCGCAGCGCTGGTCGCCGCTCTCGGCTGAGGCCATCCGCTCCTCCGCACGCCGGAACCGACGCTCGCGTTCCGGTCGCGATTCGTGTCGCCCGCTCCGAGCGCAGGCGGCACGAGTCGCGACCGGAATGGCCTCAGCCGCAGGTCGCTGCGGGGTACCCGACCGTCAGCGTCTGTTCACGGGCCGTGACCGTCACCTCTCCCGCGGAGATGTCCGCCGAGCGTGTCGCGGCGGTCGCCGAGCGGCTGCCGTCGGCGACGATCGACGAGATCGTCTTCGTGCCGTAGACGGTCGCGATGTCGGCATCCGTCGCCTCCTCCCCCGAGTTCTGCACGGTCGTGACGAGCTGCACCTTGCCTGCCACGCACCGCGTGGTGATCGCCGCCGACACCTCGAGCGTGGTCTCGCCCACCGCCAGCACCGGGATCTTCAGATATGAGCCCGGGGTCGCGAAGGTGAGGCGCACGGCCGATGCGAGCACCGGCTCGAACACGACCGACGTGGGCTTTCCGTTCGCGCTCGGCACGACGTTCTGCGCGCCGGTCGCGTGCCAGGCGCCCTTCTCGTCCAGGTACTCGACGCTGATGCCCGCGATCACGCCTTCGATGTTGGTGAATCCGATGCGGTCGACCACGTGCGCCTGAGCGGGCTGCACAGTGAAGGTCGCCGACGGCCGCACCGTCGACGCCCAGGTAGACCACGCGGTCGCCGCACTGCCGTCGCAGGCGTTCGCGGCGGGCAGGGAAGCGTACTCGGTCTGGTGGAAGCTCGCAGACACGGTGGTTCCGGCGGCCGAGCAGATGTCCTGGCTGCTGTCGGCGCCCCAGATCTGCACTTCCGAGATCGACTGCCAGGTGCTCGTCGCCGTGGTCAGCTGCAAGCGGATGCCGTTCGTCTGCGGAAGGGTCGACAGATCGAAGGTCGCCACGGGAGCGGATGCTGCGGCATCCTGCGCCAGGTCGACCGACACATCGGCCGACACCCAGTCGCCTGCGGCATCGAGGTATTCGGCCGCGACCGTCGAGGGCCAGGTCGCGCCGGCTCCGTCCTTGTAGGTGTGCACCACGACCTGGTCGACATCCTGCGCGAACGGCCACGAGAACGACAGCCAGCTCGACTTCGGGTACGCGCCGCCGGCCACCCAGTCGTCCCAGCCTTTGCCCTTGACGCTGCCGTCGACCAGCGTGCCGCTGAGCTCCGGGCGGCTCGACACCGCGACCGCCGACCGCGCAGCGAGGTTCACGATGCCTTCCGTGGCCACCTCGATCGTGCGTGTGAACGCGCGACCTGCACCGAACCGGTCGTCACCCGACAGGGTTCCGGTGATCGTCTGGGTGCCGCGCTCGGCGAACGACGTCGCACTCCAGGTCACCGGCGTCGCCGCGGTCACACCGCCCGCGGCCACAGGCACGGTGGCCGGCAGCGCATCTGCGAAGTCCTCCCCCGGTGCGACGGTCTTCGGCAGCCCGTCGTCGACGACGCTCCAGATCTCCTCGCCTGCGCCCTTGTCGTCCCAGTAGGAGGCGTCCCATCCGCTCGCCCACCGCGTCGGATCCTCGACGGCCGGGTTGCGCATCTCGGCGCGGCCGTTCTCGCCGATCGTGATCGGGAGCCACACGTACGTCGAGTCGGCGGCGCCCGCATTCCAGCGGTCGCCCATGTAGACGAAGCGGCCGCCGCCGAGATCGAGCACGTTGGTCGACTGCGAGCCGAACGTGGTGCGGCGGGTGTCGCCGACCGACAGCAGGCCGTCCCCTCCCTCGGGGATCGAGCTGTACGAGACGTTCTCGTTCGCGTCGCCGCTCTCCACTCCGCGGATCCAGGATCCGAGGATGCTGTCAGCGGTGTAGTAGGTCTGCGGATTCGGGCCCCAACCGGTGGCTCCGGACGCGACGGCGTAGTACCTGCCGCCGTGCTGGAAGAGCGCAGGCGCCTCGAGCATGCCGCACTCCTTGACGATCTGGAAGTCCTCGCCGCGCACGGGCGCATCAGCGGAGCCGTCGGCGAACAGGTAGGGGTAGCGTCCGTCTTCCGAGAACTGGTGCGCGTTCGCCATATCGGTCGACGTGGTGTGCGTGACGTTGGTGTACGAGTCGTCGAGCTCGGCGACGTACAGCGAGCGGTTCTCCTCCGAGGAGTACACGATGTACGCGGTGCCGTCGCCATCCTGGAAGACCGTCATGTCCCGGGCCTGACCGGGAACGGCAGCGGATGTGCAGGCCTTGTAGTCGGTGCGGTTCGGCATCCGGTACACCCCGGTGAGTCGGAACGGACCCGTCGGGCTGTCGGACACGGCGACCCCGGCCATGGACCGCGCGTACATGCTGCCGCCCGGCGTCGTCTGCCCGTCGGAGTGCCACCACAGCACCCATTTGCCGGTGCTCTCGTTGTAGAGCGCTTTCGGGCGCTCGAAGATCGTCGTGAGGTCGGCGGCGTCGTTCGTGTCGAGATGGTAGGCCAGCTCGGCGATGCGGTCGGCCCGTGGCTGGCCGTCGTCGTCGACGGTGTCGTAGAGCGCGTCGAAGTAGTCGGATTCCAATTCGGATGCGGCGGAGACCGACCTCATCACGACGCCCTGGTCCTGCCAGTTGAGGGTGTCATAGGACTTGTAGGCGTGCACTCCGGGGCTGCCGTAGTAGCCGTTGCTGCGGTCTTCGCCGTACCAGTAGTACACCGTGCGCCCGTCTTCGGACCCGGTGACCACGTCGCCGCCGTCGACGCCGAGTTCCTGCGCCGACACGATCGCCCCGCCGTGCGCCTGGATGTGCGAACCGTTGTCGTCGAACCAGAAGGGGGCGAAATAGCCTGCCGCGGTCGCACCGGGATCCTGAATAGCGGGATACGCCGTGTACGTCGTCGGGTCGCCTGCAGGGACCTCGGCCTGCGCGGACGCCGCGGCCACCATGCTCAGTGCGACCGTGAGACAGGTCGCCGCGGCGACCGTCCTGATTCTCTTCATGCCACTCCCTCGTGATCGGAGCGTCGTCGCCCCGCATGTTGACGTCAACTGAGTTGACGTCAACACACATACAACCAGAAGGTTCGAGAGGCACGCAAGGAGACGACCCGTTCCCGAGGGAACAGGTCATCTCAGATCAGAGCGCCCGGATCCGCCAGTCGGCCGAGTGCTCGGCGCCGGGCTCGAGCACCACGAGATCGGTGCCGGAGTTGAAGGCGTCGGGCGGGCACGTCATCGGCTCGACCGCGAGGCCGATGCGGTGGATGTCGTCGAAGCCGGGGTTGTCGGCCGTGTGGATCTGCACCCACGGGCAGCGCTCATCCCAGGTCATCGCGACACCGGTGCCGGCATCCGTCACCAGGCGCACCTCGGCGATGCCGTCGGTGCGCGAGAGTCCGGTGAAGGCGTGATCGATGAACACGTCGCCGATCGGCCGCGACGTCTGGAAATCCCACTCCGGATGCGCGGCGACGGGTTCCACGGAGACCGGGCTCAGGCGGTCGGGCGTGACGGTGAGCACCGCGGATGCCGGGAGCAGCAGAGTCCACTCGTCGACCGGAGGGCCTTGGGTCCCTGAGCCTGTCGAGGGGCCGGCCACGAGATACGGGTGCGGGCCCGTGCCCCAGGGGGCGGCATCCGTCCCGAGATTGCGAGCGGTGACCGTCTGCTGCAGGCCGTTCTCGTCGAGCCGATACTCGGTCTCGACCTCGACCCGGAACGGGTAGCCCGTCTGCGGCTCGATGACGGCGACCAGCACGACACGGTCGTCTTCGATCACGCGGTGGGCGTACTCGGCCCACGACAGCAGCCCGTGCAGCGCCTGACCGCGCGCCGGCTCGGTGAGGGCGAGCTGATGCTCGACGCCGTCAAACTCGTAGCGTCCGTCGACGATGCGGTTGGGCCAGGGCGCGAGCGTGGTGCCCCGATAGCCCGGGCGCACCTCGTCTGCCGCGAAGGGCACGACCAGGTCGCGGCCCTCGTGGGTCAGCGAGCGCAGTGAAGCGCCGACGCTCGCGATGACCGCCTCGTAGCCGTGCGCCGCGATCCGCAGCTGACGGCCGGAACGGGGCGTCATCAGAGCCCCTGGGCCAGGCGGTAGTACGCCTGGTTCCAGCGGACCTGCTTCTGGAACTCGATGAGCGTCGTCTCCTCGTCGATCACGAGCAGCTCGACCTCGGCCATCTCGGCGAAGTCGCGGAACGCCTCGATGCCGAGGGCCGTCGACATCACGGTGTGGTGCGCGGCGCCCGCCGTCAGCCAGGCCGCGGCAGAGGTGTTGAAGTCGGGAGCCGGCTTCCAGACGGCACGGCCGACCGGGAGCTTCGGCAGCGAGGCTCGTGGCTCGACGTTCTCGACGACGTTCGCGGTGAGACGGAAGCGGTCGCGCATGTCGCTGAGCGCGACGACCACGGCGGGACCCGAGTCGGCCGTGAAGACCAGGCGCACCGGGTCATCCTTGCCGCCGATGCCGAGCGGGTGGATCTCGAGCGTGGGCTTCGCGGTCGTGAGCGAGGGCGAGACCTCGAGCATGTGCGCGCCGAGGATGAGCTCGTCACCAGGGGTCATGTCGTAGGTGTAGTCCTCCATGAGGCTCGCGCCACCGGGGAGCCCTGCGCCCATGACGTTCGCGATGCGCACGAGGATCGCGGTCTTCCAGTCGCCTTCGGCGCCGAAGCCGTAGCCCTCGGCCATCAGGCGCTGCACGGCGAGCCCCGGCAGCTGCTTGAGCGACCCGAGGTCCTCGAACGAGGTGGTGAAGGCGCCGAAGCCGCCCTCTTCGAGGAACGAGCGCAGGCCGATCTCGATCGCGGCGCCGTCGCGCAGCGACTGGTGCCGCTCGCCGCCCTTGCGGAGCTCCGGCACGACCTCATACAGCTCTTCGTATTCGGCGACGAGCGCGTCGACGTCCGACTCGGATGCGGCGGCGACGGCATCCGCCAGCTCGTTCACGCCCCACGTGTTCACCTGCACGCCGAAGCGCAGCTCGGCCTCGGTCTTGTCACCCTCGGTGACGGCGACGAAGCGCATGTTGTCGCCGAAGCGGGCGAGCTTCAGATCACGGCTCGCGGCGAGACCGGCCGCGGCGCGCTGCCAGATGCCGATCTCGCGCTGCACGCGCGGGTCGGACGCGTGGCCGACGATCGTCTTGCGCGGCACACCGAGGCGCGTCTGGATGTAGCCGAACTCGCGGTCGCCGTGCGCGGCCTGGTTCAGGTTCATGAAGTCGAAGTCGATGTCGGCCCACGGGAGCTCGACGTTCGCCTGCGTGTGCAGGTGGGCGAGCGGCTTCTGCAGGGCATCGAGACCCGCGATCCACATCTTCGCGGGGCTGAATGTGTGCATCCAGGCGACGAGTCCGATGACGTTCTCTGCCGCGTTCGCCTCGAGCGCCGTGCGCTTGATGGCGGCGGAGTCGGTGAGCACCGGCTTCCAGACGATCTTCACCGGCACGTCGCCCGCCTCGTCGAGCAGACGCGCGATCTCCTGCGACTGCTCGGCGACCTGCGCGAGCGTCTCGGGGCCGTACAGGTGCTGGCTGCCGGTGAGGAACCAGACCTCGTACTGGTCGAGGGAGGTGGTGAGCTTCGGCATGGTGCGTCCTTAGAGTGCGGTGGTGGCGGCGGCCTCGATGGCGAGGCCTGCGCGGTAACGGTCGAGGTAGGCGGTGAACCCGGCCACGTCGGCGGGGTCGGGATCGACGACGGAGACGGATGCGGTGGCGAACACGCTCTCGTCGAGATACGCGGCCAGCGGCTCTGCGTGACCGAGGTAGGAGGCGAGCACGGCGATGCCCCAGGCGCCGCCTTCGGAGGCGAGTTCGCCCACCGCGACGGGTGCGCCGAGCGCACCGGCGAGGAAGCGCTGGGCGACGCCGGCCGTGCGGAACATCCCGCCGTGCGCGAACATGCGGTCGAGTCCGACGCCTTCGGCGGTGAGGACCTGCATGCCCAGCGCGAGCGTGCCGAACACGCCGTAGAGCTGGGCGCGCATGAAGTTCGCGAGCGTGAAGGCGCTGTCGGGCGTGCGCACGAACAGCGGACGCCCCTCGTCGAGCCCGGCGATGGGCTCGCCCGCGAGGTGGTTGTAGGCGATCAGTCCGCCGGCATCCGCTTCTCCGGCGAGCGCCTCGCGGAAGAGGGCGTCGAAGGCGGCATCGTCGCTCACGGGGTTCCCCGCAGCGGCGGCGAACCGGGTGAACAGACCCGCCCAGGCCGCGAGCTCTGACGCGCCGTTGTTGCAGTGCACCATGGCGACCGCGTCGCCGGCGGGCGTGGTCACGAGGTCGAGTTCGTGGTGCACCTCGCCGAGCGGACGCTCGAGGACCACCATCGCGAAGATGCTGGTGCCGGCCGAGACGTTGCCGGTACGCGGCGCGACCGAGTTCGTCGCGACCATGCCCGTGCCGGCGTCGCCCTCGGGCGGGCACAGCGGAATGCCCGCCGGCGTCGCACCGGTGGGGTCGAGCAGCAGGGCGCCCTCGGCCGTCAGCGATCCGGCCGCCGCACCTGCGGGCAGCACGGCGGGGAACAGGGCGGTGAGCGGCGCGGGGAGGCGATCGGCGGCGAGCGCGTCGTACGCCTGCAGCATCCACTCGTCGTATCCGCCGGTCGTCGAGTCGATCGGGAACATCCCCGAGGCGTCGCCCACGCCGAGAATCCGCTCTCCCGTGAGCTTCCAGTGCACGTAGCCGGCGAGGGTGGTCACGAAGTCGAGCTGCGGCACGTGGGCCTCGGCGTCGACGACGGCCTGGTGCAGGTGCGCGATCGACCAGCGCAGGGGGATGTTCACACCGAACAGCTCGGTGAGCTCGGCGGATGCTGCGCCCGTGTTGGTGTTGCGCCAGGTGCGGAACGGCACGAGAAGCTCGCCTTCGGCGTCGAACGCGAGGTAGCCGTGCATCATCGCGGAGATGCCGATCGCGCCGAAGGTCGCAGGCCTCACGCCGTAGCGATCGTGGGCGTCGGCGACGAGATCGGCGAACGCCGACTGCAGGCCCGCCCACACCTCGTCGAGTCCGTAGGTCCACAGGCCCTCTTCGAGCTTGTTCTCCCACGAGAACGCGCCGGTGGCGAGCACCTCGGTGGCATCGGAGCCGATCAGGCAGGCCTTGATGCGGGTCGAGCCGAATTCGATGCCGAGGCTCGTGCGGCCGGCGACGATGTCTTCGCGGCCGCTCATCGGCGGGCGTCCGCGTTCTGGCCGTACACGTTCTGATACCGGTTGAAGAGGCTGTCGATCGCCTCCTGCGGGATCGGGATGAGCGGCCCCGCCTCGCGGGCGAGGTGCACGGTGCGTGCGACGTCCTCGACCATGACGGCGGCCTTCACCGCGTCTTTCGCGTCCACGCCGATCGTGAACGGTCCGTGGTTCTGCATGAGCACCGCACGGCTGCGGTGCCCACGCAGGGTCTCGACGATCCCGCGGCCGATCGAGTCGTCGCCGATGATGGCGAAGGGGCCGACCGGAATCGGTCCGCCGAACTCGTCCGCCATGGCGGTGATCACGCAGGGGATCTCCTCGCCGCGCGCAGCCCAGGCCACCGCGTAGTCGGAGTGGGTGTGCACGACGCCGCCGACCTCTGGCATGTTGCGGTACACGTAGGCGTGCGCCGCCGTGTCGCTCGACGGGCTGCGTTCGCTGCCGGCGGTGCCGGGGACGACGTTGCCATCGAGATCGCACAGGATCATGTTCGAGGCGTCGAGGTCGTCGTAGCTCACACCGGAAGGCTTGATCACGAACAGTT
Source organism: Microbacterium natoriense (assembly GCF_030816295.1). Taxonomy (NCBI): domain Bacteria; kingdom Bacillati; phylum Actinomycetota; class Actinomycetes; order Micrococcales; family Microbacteriaceae; genus Microbacterium; species Microbacterium natoriense. The sequence continues at coordinate 4,079,240 of NZ_JAUSXV010000001.1, forward strand.
CAGCGCCGGGGACACGGCCGGAGACATTGCCGCCGGTCCAGACGATGAGGTTGTAGCGCACCAGTTCGCCGTGCAGGCGGGCGACGTCCTCCCGGACGGTCTGGATGGCTGCTTCGACCTCGGGGGTGAAGGCGGGGGCTTCGCTGCTCACGGGTACCTCTTCGGTGCTGTCGACGGTCACTGTGACCGGTCACAGAAGTGTGACACGGGGCGGGGCAAGGCGTCAAGGTCGACACGTCGCCGGCCTCGGCGACGCCGGTCACGCACGCGGCGGCGCGACGGATTCGCGCTCGACCAGTACGGGAGCGACCGGGGCGAGGTCGGATGCCGCGGAATCCGACTCGCCCACCAGCGCGGCGACAGCCCTGCGGGCCAGCTCGTCGAAGTCCTGACGCACCGTCGTCAGTTTCGGCCAGTAGTACGCGGCGTCCGGGATGTCGTCGAAGCCGACGACGCTGATGTCAGCGGGCACAGAGAGGCCGGCCTCGTGCAGCCCGCTCAGCAGCCCGAGCGCCATCTGGTCGTTCGCGGCGAACACCGCCGTGACGCCGGACTCGCGCACGGCCGCGGCGGCGGCGTACCCGGAGCCCGCCGACCAGTCCCCCACGATCACGGGTCCGCCCCGCAGTCCGCGAGAGGCGAGCTCTGCGGCGCATCCGTCCGCACGCGACTCGGCCTCGAGCCAGTCGGCGGGCCCCGCGAGGTGCGCGATCCGCGTGTGGCCGGCGTCGGCCAGCGCGGCGACCGCGAGCCGGGCGCCTGCGGCCTGGTCGACCGAGAGACCGCGCGATCCGCGGCCGGCCGAGTGCAGGGTGACCACGGGGACGTTCACGTGCAGGGCGTCGAGTGCGGCCAGGGTGCGCGCATGTGGCGCGACGACGACGATGCCCTCGACGCCCTGGGTGATCAGGTGGTCGACGGCCGCGACCACCGCGGCGGCGTCTCCGGCATCCGCGAAAGCCGCGCTGACCCAGTAGCCCGCCTCGCGGGCGGATGCCTCGATCGCGGCGATGCTGCGGGAGGGGCCGTACTGCAGCGCGTCGGAGGCGAGGATGCCGATGGTCCGCGAGCGACGCGTGCCCAGGGCGCGAGCCGCGTTGTTCATGCGGTAGCCGAGCTCGGCCATCGCGGCCAGCACGCGCTCCTTGGTGTCGGCCGCGACCTCGGGGTGATCGTTCAGCACCCGCGACACGGTCTGCCGCGAGACGCCGGCCAGCGCCGCGACATCGCGCACGCCGGCCGTGCGTCCGGGGGCGCTGCTGGACTCACTCACGCGGATGAGTGTACGGCGTCGGGCGCCCCGGCTCTCGCCGTCGTGCCAGGCTGGTGGCATGCGCATCGCTCTCACCGGTTCATCGGGCAAGCTCGGCCGCGTCGTCGCACGCGAGCTGCGGTCTCAGGGGTACGAGGTCATCGGGATGGACCTCGACGGCCCGCGCGGCGCGGGATTCGTACAGGTCGACCTGACCGACTACGGTCAGGTCGTCGACGCGTTCACCGCCGTCGGCGACCGCCACGACGGCATCGACGCGGTGGTGCATCTGGGGGCGATCCCCGCACCCGGCATCCGCAGCGACGTGGCGACCTTCCACAACAACATGCCCGCGACGTTCAACGTGTTCTGGGCGGCGGTGCGCCTCGGCATCCGTCGCATCGTGTACGCGTCCAGCGAGACGGTGCTCGGCCTTCCGTTCGACGCGCCTCCGCCCTACATCCCCGTCGACGAGGACTACCCCGCGCGCCCCGAGTCGGTGTACTCGCTCGTGAAGACGCTGGAGGAGCAGCTCGCCACCGAGCTCGTGCGCTGGCATCCCGATCTGTCGATCACGGCGCTGCGGTTCTCGAACGTCATGGATCCCGAGGACTACGCCGCCTTCCCCTCGTTCGATCACGACGCCCTCCAGCGCAAGTGGAACCTGTGGGGATACATCGATGCGCGCGACGGAGCGCAGGCGGTCCAGCGCGCGCTCGAGGTCGCCCCGCCCGGGTTCGACCGGTTCATCATCGCCGCGGCGGACACCGTGATGTCGCGCCCGAACGCCGAGCTGATCGCCGAAGTGTTCCCCGGCGTACCGGTCACCCGTGACATCGGCCCGAACGAGACGCTCCTGTCGATCGACAGGGCGCGGCGCGTACTCGGCTTCGAGCCGCAGCATTCCTGGCGCGACGAGGTCTGAGCCGGCCCGGCGCCTGACGATCGGATCGCGCACAGGGGTGACGCCGCTCTCGGCCGACCCGTGTCAGGAGGGCTCGAGAGCCAGTGCACCACGTGCGATGAGCGCTGTCCGATAGGCGTCGATCTTGCCGCCGATCACGGCGCGGCTTGCCATCAGCGCCTGGATCTGCTCATCGAGGGCGGCGGCGTGCGCCTCCATCAGTGCGATGCGTTCGGGCTCGTTCCCCTCGCCGGCGCGCACCAGGGCGGAGTACTTCGCCATCTCGGCGACAGGCATGCCCGACTCGCGAAGCCGGGCGATCAGGGTGAGCCAGCCGACCGTCTCGGGACCATAGGCGCGGCGCCCGCCGCTGGTCCGCGGTACGTCGCGCGGGAAGAGTCCGCGGGACTCGTACCAGCGGAGGGTGTGAACGCTGAGACCGGTGATGTCGGCGAGTTCGCCGATGCTGTAGACCTGATCGGCGTCGGGAGGCGTGTGGGTCATGCGTGCTCCTTGACTTCGAGTCGACTCTAGGTCATATGGTGACGAACATGACTACGAAGATCGACATGCTCGCCCGCCAACAGCCGATGACGTCGCCTTTCGGCTACCGATCGACCGCCGCAGAGGCCATCGCCGGCATCGAGCTCCAGGGGAAGACCGCGATCGTGACCGGCGGATACTCCGGGCTCGGCCTCGAGACGGTCAAGGCCCTGGCGGATGCCGGTGTACAGGTCATCGTTCCGGCCCGCCGCCCAGACGCGGCCAGCGCCGCCCTCTCCGATGTGTCGGGCGTGCGTGTGAGCGCGATGGACCTCGGCGACCTCGACTCGGTCGCGGCGTTCACCGAACGGGTGCGCGCCGATGCGACACCCATCGACCTCATGATCAACGTCGCCGGCATCATGGCATCCCCTTTCCAGCTCACCCCGCAGGGATGGGAGTCGCAGTTCGGCACGAACCATCTCGGGCACTTCGCGCTCGTCGGCGGCGTGGCCGACCTGCTGACGAGCGGTGCGCGCGTGATCGCGTACTCCTCGGGGGCGCATTTTCGATCCCCTGTGCTGTTCGACGATGTCAACTTCGCCGGGACCGCCTACGACCCGTGGGTGGCATACGGTCAGTCGAAGACGGCTGACGCGCTCTTCGCCGTCGGCCTGGATGCTCGGGCTGCGGGCCGAGGCATCCACGCCTACTCGGTGCACCCCGGCGGAATCCTCACCGACCTGCAGCGCCACATGCCGCGAGAGGAGCTGATCGAGCGCCGGTGGATGGATGCCGACGGCACACCCAACCCCCGGTTCAAGACCCCCGCGCAGGGCGCCTCGACCGGCCTGTGGGCCGCGACCGCACCCGAACTCGTGGACCGGGGCGGCGTGTATTGCGAGGACTGTTCCATCAAGGGCGTCGTCCCGGCCGACTTCACCGACATGACCGCCGGCGGAGTCAAGGAATGGGCGATCGATCCCGAGGCCGCCGATCGCCTGTGGGCGCTCTCGGTCGAGGCCACCGGCGTCGACCCCTTCCGCGCCTGACCGTCGAGCGACCGGGGATCGGCTGACGAGCGGGAGAGGGCGTCTGCACGCAGGACGCCCTCTCCCGCTCGGTGGCGTCGGCTAATCCCGTTTGCGGGTCACGGCGCGCTGCAGGAGCACGAACACGAGCAGGATGCCGCCCGTGATGATGGTCGTCATCTCCGGAGGGATGCCGCCGTCGCGCGTGATCAGGACGGTCATGAGTCCGAGCACGAGGGCGCCGACGACCGAGCCGAGCACGTACCCGTACGCCCCCGTGAGCACTGTTCCGCCGATCACCGCGGCGGCGATCGCGTCGAGCTCCCAGCCGATGCCGGTGATGTTCTGCGCAGTGCCGAGGCGCGAGGTGTACAGCACGGCCGCGAGTCCGGCGAGCGACCCGCTGATCACGTACACGAGGACCTTCGTGCGGTGCACGGGAAGGCCCATCAGCAGAGCCGAGTTCTCCGATCCGCCGATCGCGTAGACGGTGCGACCCGTGCGCGTGCGGTGCAGGACGAAGAACGCGGCGAGCACGACGACGATCGCGATGATCACGGCCGGGGTGATGACGAGGTCGTTCACCTTGGGTCCGTCGACGATCTTGATCTTGTCGGAGAGCGCGCGGATCGGCGAGTCGCTGGGCAGCTGCTCCGGCTTGGTGCTCAGAAGCGAAGCGAGACCGCGGCCGAGGAACATCATGGCCAGGGTCGCGATGAAGGGCTGCACGTTGAAGTACCTGATCAGCACGCCCGAGACGAGGCCGAACAGCGCTCCGATCGCGATCATCGTGACGATCACCGCGAGCGGATTCCACCCGGAGTTCGACAGCATGACGCCGGCGACCGAGGAGACCGCGATGACAGAGCCGACCGACAGGTCGATGCCACCCGTGATGATGACGAAGGTGAGGGCGACCGCCAGCACGATCACGTGCGCGTTGTTGATCAGCAGGTTCGACAGGGTGCTCGCCTGCACGATGCGGCCGTAGGCGACCTCGCCGTAGACGATCATGCCGACGAAGATGACGACCGAGGCGATGGTGGGCACCACCGACGGGTTCGACGTGATGAGGCGGCGCACGCGGTCTGCGAAACCCTCCTCCTTGCCCTGCACTGGTGCCGCTGCGATGGCGCTCATGCCGCAGCCTCCTCTTTCACGATCTCGACTCGGGGTGCGGGCGCCACGGTCTTCTTGCGGCGCTGGAACCAGCTGCGCACCCGGTCGGACTGCAGCAGGCAGATGGCGACGATCACGATCGCCTTGAAGGCTGGGGTCGCCGAGGAGGAGACCCCGAGATACAGCACGGTCTTGTCGAGGGTCGCGATCAGCAGGGCGCCCACGAAGGCGCCGCTGAGGGAGAACTTGCCGCCGGCGAGCGAAGCGCCGCCGATCACGACCGCGAGGATCGCGTCGAGCTCGAGCTGGTAGCCGGTTCGGGAGATGTCGACCGTCATGACGCTGCCGACCGACATGACTCCGGCGATGCCGGCGAGGATGCCGCTGAGGACGTACGCGGTCAGCAGCAGCCCCTTGGGCTTGATGCCGGCCATCCGGCTCGCCTTCGGGTTGATGCCGATGGCCTCGATCATGAGGCCCAGCGCGCTGCGGCGCACGACCCAGGCCACCAGGACGACGATGAGCACCGCGAGGATGAACACGACGGGGATGCCGATCACGAAGCCGTTCGCGATCCACCGGAACGGGTCGCTCGAGGCCGCCGTGTTCTGGCCGCCCGTGATCACCTTCGCGACGCCGCGACCCGCGAGCATCAGCACGAGAGTCGCGATGAAGGGCTGAAGGCCCACATAGGCGACGAGGACGCCGTTGACGGCGCCCAGGATGCCGGTGATGAGCAGCGACAGTCCGACCGCGGCGAGCGCGACGCCGATCGAGGTCGAATCGCCGGCGGCGGCGAGGAACTCCATCGAGACGGCTCCGGAGACGGCCATGAGAGAACCGACCGAGAGGTCGATGCCGCCGGTCGCGATCACGAGAGACATGCCGATCGCGATCATCATGACGGGCGCGGCCTGACGCAGGATGTCGATCAGGTTGCCGACCAGGTTGCCGTTGTTCGGGTTGATCGAGATCGCGAGATAGGTCGGGTCCTTGATCACGTTGAGCGCGAGCAGCGCGACGATCGCGACGATGCCCCAGAAGAACGGCTTGTGGATCAGATCGCGCCACAGGGACGCGCGGGTGGGGGCGCTCATCGGATCTCCTCCTCGAGAGTCTCGGACGCGGGTTCCGCGTCGTTCACGACGTTCGCTGCGAGCTCCTCTTCGAGGGTCTCGGCGGCCGCCTCGACGCCGTGGGCGGCGATCACGTCGACGATCTCCTGCGCGGTCACGTCGGGGCCGTTCTGGATCTCGCCGATCTTGCTGTGGTCCTTGAGCACGACGATGCGCTCCGAGAGGCGGACCACCTCCTCCAGCTCGGACGAGACGAACACGACCGCGACACCCGTGTCGGCGAGCTCGGCCACCGCCTCCTGGATCTCGGCCTTCGCGCCCACGTCGATGCCGCGGGTCGGCTCGTCGAGGATGAGCAGCTCGGGCTCGGTGGCGAGCCAACGTCCGAGCAGCACCTTCTGCTGGTTGCCGCCGGACAGGTTCTTGATCATCCGCTCGGGGTCCGCGGGGCGGACGTTGAGCTCGGCGATGTACTTGTCGACGATCGCGTCCTGCTCCTTGCGCGGCATCGGCCGCGCCCAGCCGCGCTTCGCCTGCACGGCGAGGATGATGTTCTCGCGGATCGTCAGGTCGCCGATGATCCCTTCGTCGCGCCGGTTCTCGGTCGAGAACGCGATGCGCTGCGAGAGTGCGGCGGAAGGAGACGTGAGGTCGACCTTGCGACCCTTGACCGTGATCTGGCCGGATTCCGAGCGGTCGGCGCCGTAGAGCAGGCGCGCGAGTTCGGTGCGACCGGAGCCGAGCAGACCCGCGAAGCCGACGACCTCGCCGGGACGGATGTCGAGATCGGTGGCGTTCACAGCCCCGGTGCGGGAGATGCCGGATGCCGACAGGAAAGATTCTTCATCGGCGTCGCGCGGCGTGGTGCGGCGGTTGCCGCCCAGCGACTTCAGCGCGTCGAGGTCCTTGCCGATCATCTTCGAGATGAGGGCGTGCCGGTCGAGTTCGCGGGTGAGGTACTCGCCCACGTACTGTCCGTTGCGCAGCACCGTGAGCCGGTCGCTGATCGCGTAGATCTGGTCGAGGAAGTGCGAGACGAAGAGGATCGCGACGCCCTGGTCCCGAAGCGTGCGTATGACGGCGAAGAGGCCCTCGACCTCGGCGGCGTCCAGGCTCGAGGTCGGCTCATCGAGGATGAGCACCTTCGCCTTGATCGCCATGGCGCGGCTGATGGCGACGAGCTGCTGCATCGCGATCGAGAGCGTCGAGAGCGGCTTGCGGGTGTCGAGGTAGTCGAGCCCCAGTCGGGCGAGGGCGTCGGTGGCGGCCTTGTGGGTGGCCCTCCAGTTCACGCCGAACGGACCGCGGATCTCGTGCCCGAGCATCACGTTCTCGCCGATCGTGAGGTTGGGCGCGAGGTTCACCTCCTGGTACACGGTGGAGATCCCGGCGGCCTGCGCGTCGCCCGTGCCGGCGAAGCTGCGCTCCTGACCCGCCACGACGATCGAGCCGGAGTCGATCCGGTAGACGCCGGTGAGCGCCTTGATCAGGGTCGACTTGCCGCGCGCCGTTCTCGCCCATGAGCGCGTGCACCTCGCCCTGGAAGAGGCGGAAGTCGACACCGTCGAGCGCCTTCACTCCGGGGAACTCGATGGTGATCCCGCGCATCTCGACGATGGGCAGTTCTTCGTTCATCGCTGTCTCTCAGTCTGTTCCGGCCCTGGAGGCGGCGCGCGGTGCGCACCGCCTCCAGGTCACGGGGTCTTGCTCAGTACTTGCGGTCCGCGAGGACGGCCTTGGCCGCCTCAGCCGAGTCGAACGCCTCGCTCGGCACGACGATGTACGACTCCACCTTGTCGCCGTCGAGAGCCTTCTTGACGACGTCGAGAGCGGTCTCGCCGAACAGCGGGTTGTACTCGTGCACGTAGCTGAGCTGACCGTCGGCGAGCGCCTGCATGGCGTTCTTGGTGCCGTCGATCGTGGCGATCTTCACGTCGGTGCCGATCACGAGGCCGGCTTCCTCAGCCGCCTGCGCCGCGCCGAGGCCCATCTCGTCGTTCTGGGCGAAGACGAACTGGATGTTGTTGTTGTTGGCCTTGAGCATGGTCTCGAAGACGCTCTTGCCCTCTTCAGCGGACCAGTTGGCGGTCTGCGCGTCGAGCTTCACGAGCGACGAGTCGCCGAGACCGGCTTCGAAGCCCTCGTTGCGCTCGTTGACGACGCCGACGCCGGCCGGGCCCTCGAGGACGACGTAGTTGCCGCCGTCGGGGAACTCTGCCGCAGCCCAGGTGCCGACCTCCTTGGCGACCTCGACGTTGTCGGGCGCGATGCGGGTGACGTACAGGCTCGTGTCGTCGGGCTCGATGCCGCGGTCGAGCAGGATGACCGGGATCTCGGCCTCCTGAGCGAGCTTGAGCGAGTCCTCCCAGCCGCTGGCCTCGGTGGCCGACAGCAGGATGACGTCGACGCCCTCGTCGACGAACGACGTGAACGCGTCGATCTGCGACTTCTGGTCGAGGTTGGTGGCCGGAGCGTACTTGAGCTCGAAGCCGGCATCCTCGGTGAACGTGTCCTGGATGTTCTGCTCGTTGGCTTCGCGCCATGCTCCCTCAGGGCCGACGGCCACGAAGCCGACGGTCGTGAGATCGCCCGAGTCTCCGCTGCCGCCGTCACCACCGGCGTCGCCGCCGCCGCTCGAGCACGCCGCCAGGCCGAATGCGAGCGCGCCGACAGCGGCGAGCCCCAGAACGGTACGAGTGCGCTTCATTGCAGACATTGATCTCCTCCTCGAGATTCCGGGTCGATCCCCGGGTTGGACCTGACCCGGTCCGGTGTGTGATTACAGAACGACGTGGGTGCGTCGTCTGGTTGATGTTACCGGGAACAATTTCTGGAACACAAGCATCTTCGGAAAACTCCCGCGGTTCGTGACCAATTCGTTGTTACCGGACACACCTCAGACGTCGGAAGGGCCCAGTTCCGCGGCGATCATCTCCACGATGCTGTCGACCGTGACGCCCGGTCCGTTGCTGAGCTCCCCGATCTTGTCGCGGTCCTTGAGCACCACGATCCGGTCGCTGAGGCGCACGACCTCCTCGAGCTCGGCGGAGATGAACACCACACCCACGCCGTCGCCCGCCAACTGGCTCACCCGCCGCTGGATGTCGAGCTTCGCCGCGATGTCGATGCCGCGCGTCGGCTCGTCGAGGATCAGCACGTGCGGTCTGACCGCGAGCGCGCGCGCCAGCAGCAGCTTCTGCTGCGTGCCGCCGGAGAGGAGCTTCGCGGGCCGGGCGAGATCGGCAGGATCGAGATGCAGCGTCTCGATGTAGGTCTCGGCCAGCGCGGCGGTCTCGGCGGGCGACAGCGGTCTGGTCCAGCCACGCAGCGCCTGCAGCGACAGCACGATGTTCTCGCGGGCCGTGAGGTCGCCGATGATCCCGTCTGCGCGACGGTTCTCCGCCGACATGGCGATCCGGCTGCGCAGAGCGGCTGACGGACTCCGCAGCTGCACGTGGTCCCCATCCACGACGATCTCTCCGCTGTCGGCGCGCAGCGACCCGCTCAGGAGCGAGGCCAGCTCGGTGCGCCCCGACCCGCGCAGACCCGCGAGTCCGACGATCTCGCCGCGGTGCACGTCGATGTCGATCGGGTCGAGCTCTCCCCTGCGTCCGACCGCCGTGGCGCGCAGCGCCGGCTCGCCGTCGGCCGCGTAGTGATGCGCCTTGCGTTCGGATCCCAGAGCCCGCAGCGCCTCGAGATCCTTGCCGAGCATCTGCGAGATCAGATCTGCCCGCTCCAGCTCGCGCGTCGGGGTCTCGGCGATCCTCCGGCCGCCGCGGAGCACCGTCATCCGGTCGCTGATCGCGAAGGCCTGCTCGAGGAAGTGCGAGACGAACAGGATCGCCACCCCGCGGTCGCGAAGCCCTCTGATCACGCGCATCAGCACGTCGACATCAGCCTGGTCGAGGCTCGAGGTCGGCTCGTCGAGCACGAGGATGCGAGGGTCGTCCACGACCGAGCGGGCGAGCGCGACGAGCTGCTTCTGCGCCGGTGACAGCACCGTCATCGGCGTCTTCGGGTCCATGTCGTCGAGCCCGAGGCGTGCGAGGGCGTCTGCGGCATCCGCTCTCGTGCGACGCCAGTCGATGCCGAAGCGCCCTCGCCGCTCGCGGCCGAGCATGACGTTCTCGGCGACGCTGAGAGTCGGGCCGAGCTGCGTCTCCTGGAACACCGTGGCGATGCCCGCCGCTCTGGCGTCGGCGACGCCGGAGAACCGGCGCTCCTCCCCCGCGACGACTACGCTGCCCGCCACCGGGGTGCAGGTGCCGGTGAGCACGCCGATCAGCGTCGACTTGCCCGCGCCGTTCTCGCCCATCAGGGCGTGCACCTCACCGGGGAAGAGCCGGAAGTCGACGTCGTCGAGTGCGACGACGTCGGGGAATTCCACGCGGATGCCGGTGAGCTCGACGATCGGGACGACCATCAGCGCACCTCCCGCGGCACCGCATCGAACGTTCGGGCGACCCGTCCGACCGAGAACCGGATGAGCACGACCATCAGCGCACCTCCCGCGGCGCCGCGCTGGATCCGCGGGCGACGAGTTCGGTGGGGATGCGGGTCAGCTGCGGCAGCTCGCGCTCTTCGAGCGCGGCGCGCAGCATCTCGACGACCGCGCCGCCGAGGGCTGTGAAGTCCTGCCGGACGGTGGTCAGCGGCGGAAGGAAGTGGCGGGCGAGCGGCACGTCGTCGAATCCGACCACGCTGAGATCCTTCGGAACCTCGAAGCCCTTGTCGTGGAGGCCGTGGATGAGGCCGATCGCCATGTCGTCGTTCGCGACGAACACGGCCGTGTAGTCGGGCAGCCGATTCAGCCCCTTCGCGAAGTCGTAGGCGAAGTCGGCGGTCCAGTCGCCCACGACGATGGGCCGCTCGCGGATGCCCCACGACTTGGCCCTGGCGTGGAAGGCGCGCTCGCGCGCGCGGGCGTCGAGCCAGTCGAGAGGACCCGCGATGTGGAGGATGTCACGATGGCCCAGCGCCACCAGGTGATCGACGACGAGCCCCGTCCCGGCCTGCTGATCGATCGAGACGGTGAGGAAGGTGGGGTCGGCGTCGGCCTTAACGACGAGCATCGGCACGTTCAGCGAGATGCGGCGCAGCGCCGCCACGGACGACGAGCGCGGGGCGATCACGCACAGCGCGTCGACGCCCTGTGCCGTGAGGTTGTCGACCGCATCCTGCGGCGAGAGCGTGTCACCTTCGTGCAGGGCCACCGCCGTGACCGAATAGCCCGAGGTGCGCGCGGCCATCTCGACCGCACGGAGGATGCTGGTCGGCCCGAACGACACCGCGCTCTCGATGATCACGCCGATGCGCCGGGTGCGCTGGGTCGCGAGCGCCCTGGCGACCATGTTCGGCCGGTAGTCGAGCTCCTCGATGGCCTCGAGCACCCGCCGACGCGTGTCGGGTTTGATGTTGGGGTGATCGTTCAGCACCCGAGAGACGGTCATGTGCGAGACGCCGGCGAGGTCCGCCACGTGGCGGATGCCGGGTTTGTCCGAACCGAGGCTGGCCATGCGCACCTCCGTCGGTCTCGCCTGGAGAGATGTTACCGAGAACAGGCAGGGCGGTGCAATCCGATGGGCGGATGCCGCCCCCACGGGGTGCGCGTCGTGGTCGTCTTCTCACGCGATGGCGACCACAACGCGCACCCGGTGCTCAGTTGATCACCGGCACGCCCCCGCGAGGTACGCGAACTGCAGGTTCTCCGTGATGCGGGTGCCGCCGGCATCCGCTCCCAGCTCCACCTGCGCGGCACCGGCGGGGAAGGCCGTGAGCCTGGTGGCCTGGGCGATCGAGGAGCGGGCGTCCGGCTGCACATCCGACAGCGTCTTGCTGCCGTAGGGCGTGGTCACCGTGATGTCTGTCGCGACATCTCCCGTGTTCGTCACGGTCAGCACCAGCTGCGCCCTGCCGGCGACGCAGCGCACCGAGGTCGACACCGCAGCATCGAGATCGGGCACAGCCGCGGCCGTGAAGGCGAGCGTGTAGGTGCGCACGGCGCCCGACGGTGCGGTGACCACGATGCGCGCCTGGCCGGCGGCATCCGCCTGTGCGACCTCGACGGTCGCGTCGCGGTCGACACCGACGGCACGCACCGTCGGATACTCCGCACCCTGCCACGGCACCTCGTACGCGGTGACGTCGGAGGAGAACCCGGCCAGCGGCACGCCGTCGAGGGTGATCGCGGCGAGGGCGTCGACGGTCGAGGGGCTGGGCGCGGCGGCGTACAGCTCGACCTCCGACACGATCATGTGCGTCGCGGCGCGAGCGGTCATGACCACGCGCACGGCATCCGCCTGCACGCCGTTCATCGGCACCTCGACGATCGGCGCAGTGCCGTCCGCCGGCACCGGCACGTCCACCGTGCCGAGCGAGGTCCACGCCCCCGATCCGATGCGGTGCTCGACCGACAGCGATTGCGGCCAGCTGTTCGACGAGCCGTCCTTGTAGAAGAAGAGCTTCGCGCTCTGCATGGTCGATCCGTGCGCGAGCGTGTAGGTCAGCGTGTCCTGGGTGTTCTTCGTGCCGGACCTCCAGTTCGACCAGCCCTTGTCGGCGGTGAGACCGTTCTTGGTGCGATCGACGCCGTAGCTCGAGCTCTCGGTGAAGGTGGCGGACGCCGTGCTCTGCGGCGCGATGTTCGCCGCCGACGGCGCGGTCACGACGACCGACAGCTTCGCGACGAGGTCCACGCCACCAGGGGCCTTCGCGGTTCCGGCGACCGTGACGACCCCGGTGTCCGCGAACGAGGCGTCGGAGACGCCCGACCAGTCCCACACGACCGGCACGTCGACCCGCTGGTCGGTCGCGCCGACGATCGCCGGAACCGCGGCGGGCGCCGCGGCCTTCACCGTCGATGCCGGAGCCCCGGCGTACGTGGTGAGCGACACCGGATCCGTGAGCGACACGGACCCGACCTCGACGACGGCGATCGCCTCGAAGGCGACGCCGAACAGGTCGGTGCCGGAGCCTGCGATCGTCTGGGTCCCGGCGACCTTCCAGTCGACTCCCGCGGTGTTCCAGGTGACGGGCGCCGTGCGCTCCACGCCTCCGCGATACACGAGCGTGGCGTTCGCCGGCAGGGCAGGGGCCGTGCCTGTGGCGGTGCCGACGGCGACCTGCTCGACCGACACCAGGCCCGTGTCGGCGAGCGTCCACAGCTGGTTCGCACCGTCGTTCGACGTCCACAAGCCCACCCCTGCTCCATCGGCCGAGCTCTGCCCGTTCACGTCGAGCACGCGCTCGTTCGAGACGCTGAGGATCGAGAACCTCGTGCCGTCGGTGGTCGACGAGATCCACTGCAGGGCCGGATCGCTCGCCGCCTGCTCGAGCGTCGCAGTCGCCATCGTGACTGCACCCCCGGACTCGGCGAGGAAGCGTCCGTCTCCCGACTGCAGCGCGAAGCGGTGACGATCCGTGCCTTCGCCCGCGAGGGTGCGCACGGTCCAGGTCTGGGCGGTAGCGGCATCCGTCGTCGTCGCCGAGGTGCGGATGACGGCGGCCGAACCCGACGCGGCGAGCGCCTTGCCGCTCTGCGCGCCGAACAGCTGGTAGCTGTGCCCGTCGCGCAGCGCGGTCGCCTCATCCGACACACCGGAGACGCCGGAGACCACGAGCGTGACGACCGACTTGCCAGGCACCGTGAGGGTGGCCGACCGGGTCGCCGCGTTCACCGGCACCGGAGCGCCCTCGACCAGAGCGTTGGAGGTCGGGTCGGCCTCGGTGGACTGCGTGGTGACGATCGGGGTGACCGTCGCCCCCGGGGAGATGGTGCCGAAGCGCGACAGATCGATCGTCAACTCGCGAGCCGAGGCCTCGGTGTTGACGTGCACGAGGGTCGCGCCGTCGCCGGCGGCCGACACGGCAGCAGTGGTCTGGGCGTTGCCCGAGGGGATCAGCGCATCGCCCGGGTGGATGTAGTGCGTGAAGTTGCGCACAGTGTTGTACTTCGCGTTCGTCTTGACCTGGCAGCTCGGGTCGGCATCGCCGTCGGCGATGCGCCGCTCGGAGTCGCCCTCGGCGTTGCAGTCGAAGTCCACCAGGACCGATCCCCAGTTCAGGTCCTCGACCTTCTCCATGTTGTAGGCGTCTTCGACGGGCTGCCAGAACACCCAGGCGCTCGGCTCGAGCTCGCGCAGGTCGTCGACGATGCGGCCCGCCATGCCCAGACCGTTCTCGATGTTCGTGAGGTTGTGCCCTGTGCCGTCCCAGTCGCCTTCGACTTCGCTCATCCAGAGCGGCTTGTCAGCGCTCTTGGCGATGTCGCGCACGACGAGGCGTCCTGAGGTGCCGTAGGTGTGCACGTTCAGCTGGTCGACCTCGGCCTTCGACGAATCGCTCCAGGCGTTCCAGTTCGTGGCGAAGATCGACGGGTTGGTCTCGTCCATCGCGGAGATCGGCACGTCGGTCGTGGTGCCGGGTTCGGCGAGGCGAGCGGCCAGCGCCTGGATCATCTGATCCTGTGCCGCCGGGCCGACGTGCGCGCCCTCCTGACGGCTGGCCGAGGTCGGCCAGCCGTCGCCGCCGAGGGTCGTCGACCAGTAGTTCGTGTTCGGCTCGTTGAACGGATCGAGGCTGTCGAACTGGATGCCGTGCTCTTGCTCGATGTGCTCGACGACCGTGACGAGGTAGTCGGCGAAGGCGTCCATGTCGGCGGCGGACAGCTGCTCGGTGCTGCCGTTGCCGATGCCGCCCGAGACGTAGCCGCTCTGGGTGAGGAAGTACGGCGGGGAGTTGCTGAACGCCTCCCAGTGCGTGATCTTGCCCTTCAGCGCATCGATCCACCAGCGCTGGGTCGCGTCGGCGTCGAAGTCGTAGCTCGCCGGGTCGTCTCCGTCCCAGGCCGCGCGGTATGCCGCACGGTCGGCGTAGGTGGAGCTCGCGAGATCGGGGTTCCACCATCCGTCCACCGCGCCGCCTGGGCGCAGGTAGTCGGGAACGTCGGTGGCGTTGCCGCCGCCGATGTTGTAGCGCGCGATGTTGAGATTCAGCCCGTCTTCTCCGAAGACCTTGTCGAGCAGATCCTGACGCACATCGTCGGGATAGCCGCCGGTCGCGTTGGCGAACCAGACCAGGCTCGTGCCCCACCCTTCGAAGGGGTCGGATGCGTATCCGGGGTTGGGGGTGATCGTGACCGGGATCGCGGCGGCGGATGCCGCGGGCGCTCCGGCCGCCAGCAGGCCGGCGCCGATGGCGCAGATGCCGAGCGCTGCGATGGACTTCTTCGACTTCATCGTCTGTTCCTCAAAATGTGTTGACGTCAACAGTGAGCGGTAACAGAAGCCTAGAGAAGCCGCGGTCCCCCGTCAACAGCGTCTCCCGCCGCGGCCGCCCCTCGTCGAGTTCACGTGCACTCGTCGAGCGCACGACGTATCGACGCGTCGAAACCGTGCACTCGGCGACAAGCCGTCCACTCGGCGAGGCTCCAGGGCCGGGGCGCCTCGTGGCTCAGGCGCGCGGGGCGGCCGTCGAGGCGCGGACCCGCAGCTCGGGCTGGATCAGCTCGCGGGCCTCGGTCTCGGCGCCCTCGATCGCCGCGAGCAGCTCGCCGATCACGACCCTGCCCAGCAGCGTGAAGTCCTGGCGGACGGTCGTGAGCGGAGGCAGGTAATGCCGGGCGTCGGGCGCATCGTCGAAGCCCACGACGCTGACGTCATCGGGAACGCGGATGCCGCGCTCAGCGAACCCGTGCATGAGCCCGAGAGCCATCTGGTCGTTCGCGACGAACACGGCGGTCGCGTCGCCGAGGTCGAGCGTCTGGCCGAACACGTAGCCGGAGTCGGACGACCAGTCGCCGATCACGGGGGGCACGACGGGCAGGCCGGCATCTTCGAGGGCGGCACGCCAGGCCTCGGTGCGGGCTTTCGCGTCGAACCAGTCGGGGGGTCCTGCGACGTGCAGGATCTTGCGGTGGCCGAGGTCGATGAGGTGCCGTACGGCGGCGGTCGCGCCGGCCCGCTGATCGACGGATGCCGTGTGCATCTGCTCGTCCGGCTCTTCCTTGACGACGAGCGTCGGCAGCCCGATCGCCTGCTGGCGGAGCAGATCGAGCGACGAGGCGCGGGGCGCGATCACGCACAGCGCGTCGACCCCCTGCGTGAGGAGTTCCATGACCCCCGCGTCGACGCGGCGGTCCTTCCCCTCCCCCGCCGAGAAGCTGCTGACGGCGTAGCCGTTCTCGCGAGCGGCGACCTCGATCGCCCTGAGCACGCTGTTCGGACCGAAGAATCCGGGGTTGTCCACGATGGCGCCGATGCGCATGGTGCGGTTGGTGGCGAGAGCACGGGCGATCGAGCTGCGCGTGTAGCTCATCTCGTCGATGGCCTTCATCACCTTGTCCCGGGTGGAGGCGCGGATGTTGGGATGCCCGTTGAGCACGCGCGACACCGTCATGTGCGAGACGCCGGCGCGATCCGCGACGTCGTAGATGCTGGGCTTGCGGGGTCCGCCCACGGGGGCGGCGGAGTCGGTGGTCATGAAAGCCCCCTCCGCGCTACGACCGTGAACGGTACAACGATAGTGCGCTCGGGACTTCTCGTCTGGATGCCGGCCGCGAACCGTGTCCGCGGCCGGCATCCCTTCGGCTCAGCCGCAGGTGCGGGCGTCGTAGAACGTGCTCCCCGAGTACGAGGCGTCGCTCGCTGTGCCGTCGACGGCGACGGATGCCGCGGCGATGGCCGCCTGCCTGGTCGACACGGTCTGCGTCACCGTCTTGCCCGGCTGCACCGCCTTGACGGTCTTGTCGCCGAACGGCGTCGTGATGACGACATCGGACGCCCGGGTGTCCGCGTTCGTGACCGAGACGGCGAGAGCGACCTTGCCTGCCACGCAGCGCGTCGTGACGGCCGAGCTCAGCCTCAGGTCGGGGTCTGTGCCGACGCCGGCGAAGTGGAACATCACGCGCTGGTACTCTTCCGCGGTGATCGGGACGATGCCGCCGTGGCGCTTCTTGATCGCGCCGAGGTTGATGTCGGTCGCCTTGCTCCACACCGAGCTCGAGGTCGAGTCGATGTCGGTCGTGCGGAAGGGAACGTAGCCGCGGCCCGTCGCGTACTGGTCGGCGAGCAGCCCGTAGAGCTGCTGCGCGCCGGCGCGGTCGTCGTCGTTGTACTGGAAGAACTCCGGACCTTCGAGGCAGGCTCCGGTGTAGTTCGTACCGGCGGCGCACGTGCCGCTGCCCGCCAGGATCGACTGCAGCGTGCCGACGAGAACCCACTGCTGGTCGGTGCCGGTGGCGGCTGGCAGGGCGGACGCGGTGGTCGCAGCGAGGTTCTTCGACTTCTCGATCGTGATCTCGCCGTCGCCCGATGCGCGGTAGTACCAGTCGCCCACCTTGATCACGGTGGTGTCGATGATGGAGTGCTCGCGGTCGATCCACTTCACCGGGGTCGAGAAGGTCTGGAAGTCGCGCGTGGTCGACAGGTAGACGTCGACGCTGTCGCCGAACGCGGTGTTCCCGTCGGCGCGGGTGGCCCAGTACACGTAGTACTGACCCGTCACGTCGTCCCAGATCGCCTCGGGCGCCCAGGCCATGCCCGCGTTCGGGATCTCGCTCGCGACGTCGGCGAGCCGCGGCTCGCTCCAGTTCACGAGATCGGTGGATTCCCAGATCACGAGCTCGGTCGAGCCGTCTTCCGTGGCGTGCGCGTTGCCCCAGCCTCCGCGGTAGTAGATGCTCAGATCTGTTGCGATCAGGAAGAACCGGTCGCCCTCCGGCGAGCGCACGAGGAACGGGTCGCGCACGCCGCCTTCGCCCTCGCCCGCGTTCCGGGCTGTGGAGAGCACGGGAGATCCCGCAGGACGGGTGTCGATGAAGGTCTTGGCATCGCGGCTGGTGGCGAAGTAGATCTGCTCGTCGGTCGCCGAGCCCTCGGTGCCCGTGAAGTGCGTGAAGAGGTAGTCGGTCGTCGCAGGCATGTCGTAGGCCTGACGCACGACGAGGGGGATCTCGCGCGTGGCCGTTCCGCCGTCGATCGTCGCGGTGACCGTGAGCGTCACCTTGGCGTCTCCGCCCTCAGGACGGCTGACGATTCCGGGAGCGGTCTGCGCCGTGCCGGTCACGTCGACGATCGCCGGGTCGGAGCTCTGCCAGGTCAGGGTGGAGCCGTATCGGGCGCCGGATGCCGGCAGCGCGATGTTCGAGCGGACGTCGCCGGCATCGGAGATGCTGATCGCGTCGAGGTCGCGTTGCGCCTTGTCGGCCGCGGCGGGGTCCTTGAGCACCGTGACGGAGAAGCTGCGCGGAGTGCTCTGCACGCCTCGCACGGTCGACACGGCGATGAGGGTGACGACCGTGTCGGATGCCGGTTGGGTGACGGTGCCGTCGGAGTCGACGATCCCGGGCTGCGAGGAGGTCCACGTGACTCCGCCCGCGGTGGGCAGCGTGAGGTCGGTCTCCACCGCATCGAGGCTCTGCGTGTTCGCAGCGGCGAGGTCGAGCGCGGCGACCGTCTCGGTCGCCGCGGCTGCGGCGTCGGTCGCGGCGATGTCCGCCAGAGTCGCTCCCGGGAGCGCCTCCTCGTACACGCGGAACGTCGAGACCTTGCCCTGGTACAGGCTGTCGGCCGCGTAGGCGCTCTTGCCGATGTAGTTCATCGTGTGCGTGAGCAGGTCGGTGAGATTCACGGTCGAGTCGGTCTTCACCGCCACCTGGGTGCCGTTGATGAACAGGCGAAGCGTCGACGTGGTGCCGCCGGCGTTCTTCTCGATGGTCGCGGCGACCGACTGCCACTGCCCCTCGACGAGCCTGGTCGCCGAGGTGACGCTCTGCTCTCCCGACCAGTTCGTCTTGGTGATCGCGACACGGGGTGCGACGGGTTGGATGAAGAACTGACCCTGGCCGCTCGTCGAGCTGCTCGAGCCGCCGATGTTCCACAGGAACTTCGCGCCGGTGAGGGCCTGCGGCGAGGTCTCGATCACGACCGTCGCCGCACTGCGGCCTGCGAGCAGATCGTTCGGCATCTGCACGTAGTTGGCACCGGTGAACTGCATGTACCCGGCCCTCCACGCGTCACCGCCGAACACCGTGGCGTCGTTCCCGTGCGCGCTCGCGTCGTGCACGAGCGTGCCGCTGGTCTCCGAGAAGTCGTACAGCGCCAGCAGCGACGACGGCTCCGCTGCGTCTGCGGCCTGGGGCGTGAATGCCGCCAGCCCCGCAACCAGTACTGCTCCTGTGACTGCGGCGACCGATCTGCGGCCCCGTGCTCTTCCGCGCATGCGACTCTCCTGTCGTTCCTGGTGGTGGGTGATGGTGGCGCGAGTCACTGGCATGACCGCGCACTGTAGGTCTGTTCGACGGCGGTGCCGCCGACGGTGACGGTCACGGTTCCTGCGGAGACCGACGCGCTGCGAGTGCTGAACGTCGCCGAGGTGCTGCGACCGTCGGCCAGCGCCATGATCGTCTTGGTTCCGAAGGCGCTGGAGACGACGGCATCCATCGCCTCCCCCGTCTCGTTCGCGACGGTCGCGACGACCGCGGCCCTGCCCGCCACGCACCGGGTCTGCACCGACAACCGCACGTCGATTCCGGCATCGGGTATCGCCAGAGCCGCCGTGGTGAGCGGGTGGGTGCGAGCGGGAGCGGTGCTGTCGTTGTTCCGCACGCCGGTCGCGGATTCGCCGATGCCGCGTGCCGAGATCTCATGCCCGGCATCCGCTGCGGTCACGACGTAGTGCGCGGCGTCGGCGCCGACGATCGGCTCTCCATCGCGCAGCCACGACCACGAGCTCGCGGTCCACCCGTCGCCGAACGCCGCCGTCAGGGTCGAACCGACCGCGGCCGCGCCCTCGACCGAGACCGTCGGCGTGGTCTCCGGCAGGACTCCCTCGTAGGTGACCGGAATGCGCTGGATGAGTGGCACTGCGCCCGCAGCGATCTCTGCCGCCGAAGGCTGCGTATAGGTGAGCCGGGAGATGCGGGTCTCGCGCTTGTTGCCGGTGGCGATCTGCTTTCCGTTGGTCAAATCGACCAGCCGCGGGCGCATCTCGTCGGTGAGGAACGCGTGGTACGCGACATACCAGTCGTCGGTGCCGGGGATCTGCAGCACCGAATGATGCGCGGTGCCGAGGATGCCCTTGGCGACGTCCTTGTTCAGGATCTCGCCGCGATACGTCCACGGGCCCGCCATGCTCGTCGCGGTGGCGTAGGCGACCCGGTAGTCCGGCGAGTTCGTGTCGTCGACCGAGTAGGTGTAGTAGTAGGTCCACCGCCCGAGGTACTCGCGGGCGGTGATGTACGAACCCTCCCGATAGCCGGTGATGGGCTGCTGCACGCGGGTCGCCGGGTCGAAGCTTCGCATGTCGGCGTTCAGCGCGGCGTAGTTGATGCCGCTCTGACCCCAGGCGATGTACCACGTTCCGGTCTGCGGATCGCGGAAGGTCGCCGGATCGATGCTGTCGGCGACGACGCTGTCCGTGAGCTCGAACCCGCCGTCCGGCCGGTCTGACACGGCGACGTTCGTCTGCCCGTCGCCGGAGAAGTACAGGTAGTACTTCCCGTCGCGCTTCGCCATGGCCGGCGCCCAGGCCTTCTTGGTGCGATTCGGCAGGATGCCGCTGTCGGGCGTGCCGTCGAGATTCTGATCCTGCAGGTTCACGACGACGCCCTTGTCGGTCCAGTTCACCAGGTCGGTCGACTCGAACGCGTGGATGGTCCAGCCGCCCCACTCCGAGTAGCCGTCGGTAGTCGGATAGATGTAGTACGTCCCGCCATCGGCGAAGATCTCCGGGTCGGCGAAGAACTTCATGCCCGTCGCCCCGGTCGCGTCGGTCTGGCCGGGGATGCGGATCGGCGTCACGAGCGTGTGCACGCGCACCTCATAGGGGACCGTGGTGCCGTCAGCCTTCGTCAGTGTGAGCCGCACCGGCTCGCTGTAGTCGGATATCTCGGATGCCGGGCTGCCGTCTGCCGCTGTCAGCGTCTCGCCGGTGTGCGTGAGGAAGTCGAATCGCACGTCAGCGGCATCGCTGAGCTCACCCGTGGCGCCGCCGCCGGATGCCCAATGGTCGAGCGTGATGTCGAGGATGCTCGTTCCGCCCTCGGCGCTCACCCGCTGAGTGAGGATCTGCTCGGTGTCCACCGCCTCCGCCACGCCGGAGCCGAGGAGGTCGGCCCGATCGAGCGCCCGGTCCCAGACGGTGATGTCGTCGAACGCCCCGTTGAAGTAGGGATCCGCTGCGTACAGCGAACGGCCGAGATACGCCTGAAGGTTCGTGCCGAGCTCGCTGATGCTGGTCTTCACGTCGGAGTTCGTCGCGACGGGCCGGCCGTTGTAGTAGACGACGATCTCGGTCGGCGACACCGTGAGTGTGACGTTGCCCCAGATGCCCTGGACCGAGCTGTCGAGGGATGCCGTCGCTCCGGACTCCTGCTGCCATGACGCCTTCGTGATCCCCGCGTAGAGATCCTGATAGCGAGTGCGCAGGAACAGGTACCGGTCTGAATCCTGACCGACCGCGAAGGTGAAGAAGTTCCCCGTCGACGAGCGGTTCTTGTAGTTCATCGAGATCGTGAACTCGTCTCGCCCGTCGAACAGGCCGACGGGGAAGGCTGCGTGCTGCGTGCCGCCGCGGGTCGACAGCGCCTTGCCGCCGATGGGCTTGTCGCCGTAAGCCTCGATCGCGGCTCCCCCTGAGAGGGTCAGGTCGTTGCCGTGCCCCGAGGTGTCGCGGGCTGTGCCGTCTTCGAAGTCGTAGGAGGCGATGACCTGGGGGTCGACGCCGGCGGCCGCGGCCGGCGTCGCGAGACACAGACCGGCGGCGGCGATCGCGGCGACGAGCAGCGCGGAGGCCGTCCTCGTGATGCGGGCAGACAGAAGCATCGCACTCTCCTTCGAGTGGTGGCGGTATGCGGTTCCGGTGGACGAGACCCGGGTCGGTCAGTGACGGCGCCGGGTTCGCCGGACGACGATCGCCGTGCCGACGACGATCAGGACGACGGCGACGACGATGAGCAACATGGGGACGTCGACGCCCGTGGTGGCGAGGCCGTCGACCGGAACGTGGGTGGGGAGCTGCGTGATGTCGACGTGGATCTGCACGCCTCCTACGCCGTCGGCTGCGGCATCCGCATCGGAGTTCAGCGTGAAAGGGGCGATCATCCGGTCACTCTCTCTCGGCGGGATTCGTCGAGGGCTTCTTCGCGACCGCGCTCCACGGCCTTCGAGATCAGTTCGTCCACGCGACGGCGCGAACGGATGCGGTTCCACAGCAGCGCCAGCACGAGCAGAGCGACCCCGGCGAGGAGCAGCAGTTGCGGCCAGGGCATCGCCCACACGCTGAGCGACGTGGTCGCCGCCTCGACGGAGAGCTGCTCGCCGTCGAGCGATGCGGCTGTGGGGGCGACCGTGAGATCGCCTGCGAGGAGGAACAGCGGCCACACGTCCGCGACCTGCACGGTGAACGACCTGCTCTCGCCGGGGAGCAGCACCTGCGGGCGCTCGCCCTCGGCGGGGAACGAGGTCTCCTGGCCTGCGATGGCCAGGGTGCCCGCGGCATCCATCCGGGCGTTGCCGGTGTTCTGCACGTCGAAGGTGACGGTCAGCCCGCCCGCCTCGAACGGATTGGGGTTGAGTCGATAGTCGCCGTGCACGTTCTGCACGGCGAAGGCCGGTGCGAGCTCGCCCGCGACGCGCGTGAGCACCTTGACGCCCACGCGACTCTCGACACCGACGCCGGTGGCGCCGGAGTCGTCCTTCTTGATCGACAGGACGGATGCCGCCACACCGGCCGCATGGTCACCTGGCTCCGCGTTCTCGGGAACCGTGATCGTGAAGGCGACGACCGCCGACCCGCCCGCCGCGATCTCGATCTCTTCGGGGATCGTGATCCAGCTGCCGGAGTCGGTCGATTCCTTGTCCGACGAGAGCATGTCGAAACGCCCCGCCTCGGTGTAGAAGCCGTCCGCCGCTGAGAGCGAGAAGACGACGTCTCCCGCCCCGAGGTTTCGGACGATGATGTGCTCTTCGATGCTCTCGCCCGGATCCAGCTCGTGCTGAATCGAGACGCGACCGTCTTCGCCCGTTCCGTCCGCCGGTGACACCGACCACGAGACCGCATCGCTCGGGGCGTCGTCGGCGTGGGCGGCCGACGACAGGCCGAGCACGGCCGCGAGAGCGGCTGCGCACAGCGCGAGCGGTGCAGAGCGGGGGAAGGTCATGATGTCACCGGCAGACGAAGGGGATCAGAACGTGTCTTCGAAGAGCGACAGCGTCAGGGTCGACGTGTACGAACCGGGCGCGACGGTCACCGGGGTCTTGAGCACGAGGTTCGCGTTCGCGGTCCACTGGCCCGAGGTCGCCTGCGCCTCGGAGGAGTCGAGCGCGAGGGCGAGCAGCTCCTGGCCGACCAGGCCGACGCCGTTCGCGCCGCCGTCGATAGAGGTGCCGACCGTGTCGCCCGCGCTGACCTCGCCGTCGTTGGCCGTGACGACGTTCGGAGCCCAGCCGAGGTGGTCCGGGGTGATGCTCGGCTGTCCTGCCGCGCCGACGAAGTCGCCCGCCTGACCGGTGACGTACCAGAACACACCGGCCGGTACATCCTCGCGGGTGTCGGTGACCGTGACGTTCGGCAGCGCGCCGGTGAACTGACGGTATGAAGCGGTGGTTCCGCTCTCGGTCAGGGTGGTCTCGGTGCCGCCGACGGTGAGGCTCAGCGACCCGGTCGCGGTGGAGGCGATGTCGACCTTGACGTCGACGTCACCGGAGCCGTTCTCGCTCGGGTCTGCGAAGGCGGCGACGCCCACACCGGCGAGCATCAGCCCGCCGAGGATTCCGACGGCGCAGCGCGCGGCCATACCTTTTTTGATCATTGTGTTTCTCCAGTTCCTCGGCCGGCGGGTACCGCACCGAATCGACGATCAGCCTGGCGGCTGTCGGGTTCGCTTTTCAGGCATCGGGCAGGAACTGCGTGGGCGCCCTTGCCCGGCGCACTCCCCCAGTGGAGTGCATCCATTCCCCAGATTGTTAGCGGGAACAATTCCACTTTATGGCTCCGTGATCCGCGCGTCAAGAGCGGATCAGCGGCATGTCGTCGCCGCGTACGGAGCAGTCACCTGCACTGTCGCCGTCCGCCCTCCGAGCACGGCCTGCGCCGTGATCGATACCTCGCCGGCCACCACGGATGACTGCCTGGTCGCCTGCGACTTCGACACGGTCTTGCCGGCGCCGACGCTGAGTTGCGACGTGCCGAATGCGGTTGTCACGGTCGCAGTGGCCGCAGCATCCGATCCGTTGTGCACGCTCGTGACGAGAGTCGCCTTGCCCGCCACGCAGCGCACGGCGACCGTGGCCGACACGTCGAGCTCCGACTCACGGACGATCGTGAGCGTGTAGACCTCGTTCGTGGAGTGGTCCTGCGCATAGGACGTGAGCGTGACGACCGTGGGGGCATCACCGGGCTTCACCGCGACCGTGCGGGGTGCGACGTCGTCGATGAGCACACCGTCGGCATACACGAGCCCGCTCGGAACCGCCGGGTCGGCGTCGATCGACGCGGTCGTCGCGTCGGCCGGCACCGTGACGGTGTACTCGGTGACCCCGCTCGTCAGCGCCGGCTCCAGGGCGCCGCCGGCGACCTGGAGCTTCGACAGTGCCGCATCCGTTCCATAGCGGTCGGTGAGAGAGGTGTACACGCCGAACACACCGCCGACGAAGCTGGAGCCGTTGCCCTGGAATCGCACGGTCACGACCGGGATCTTCTGCCCTTCGGCATCGAGCACGTACTGCCCGTTCTGATCGCGCTTGTAGCTGTCCTTCGCCGCGATGCCGTCGAGCACGGTCTGCGGGATGCGGTCGTACTGGATGTACCAGCTCGTCGCACCGTTCGCGTTCGTCACCTGCTCGTGCTTGAGCAGCACGTCGTTCAGGTACACGTCGAAGGTGCGTCCGTTGTCGCCGCCGTAGTACCGCACGCCCAGGTGGTTCGCAGGCGCGGACGGGTCGACGATCATGTCGTACTGGAAGTACGCGTCGGTCGCCCGTTGTCCGTCGCGGTAGCCCTGTCCGTTGAACACCCCGACCGCGGACTTGTTGTACCGGTAGTTCTTGTCGGCCTCGCTGTTGTTGTTGTCGAACGACGTCAGGGAGTCGATCGTCGTCTCGTCGATGCGCAGCTGCTGCTTCTGAGTGAGGATCAGCGCCTGCGCCTCCGGCGAATCCGGCTGCACGAGGGTCATGTACGTGGCGTACCGCGCTCCATAGAGGCTGTAGTACGGCTCGAAGGTCAGCGCCGCGGATGCCGAGTCGACGCCCTGCAGCGCGAAGCGCATGGTCGTACGACCGTCGGCGTTCGGTCCGTCGGCCAGGCGGACGACCTTGTTCGCAGCATCCGCCTTCCAGGCCGCGGGGTCTGCGACCACGACGTTCGAGTTCAGCGACTTGTCGGCCGTGCTCATCTGCACGAGCACACCGGCCGTGTAGCTGGCGCCGACGTTGGTGCGACTGAGCTCGGTGGCCAGCAGCACGGGGCCGTAGGTGAGGGCCACCCAGTTCGGGTTCTCGGTGCCGTCGCTGACCGAGACCTTCGCCGGCAGCGTGTAGACGAGCTCGTCGCCGGAGGCGACCTCGACGGTCAGATACCCGCCCGAGGCGGCGGACAGATCGACGGCTTCGCCGTTGCGGGTCAGGCTCGGCGACACGGCCCAGGACGGCACGCGCAGCTTCAGCGCGGCGCCGTCTGCGACCGCTCCCCCGTCGACGGAATCGATCGAGATGCGCACGACCGGATCGGCCGGCACGTTCGCGTTCTGCGTGACCTGCAGGTTGTGCGCCTCGTCGCGGTACACCGAGCTGTAGAACTGGTTCACCCACACCCCGTCGGGGCCGGTGAAGTACATCGAGTCGCCGATCTTCGTGAAGCTCTCGATGCCGGTGCCGTGGTCGCACCAGAACTGGTCGAGCGGCGTGCCGAACACCTTGGCGTAGCCCGCGGTCTGCGGCTGGAAGTACGTCACCATGCCGGTCTCGGGGTTCTGCGAGGCGAGGATCGTGTTGATGAAGGTCGACTCGTAGTAGTCGGCGTACTTCACCTGATGATCGACCGCGAACAGCGCGTGCGTGAGCTTGAGCATGTTGTACTCGTTGCAGCCCTCGGCCGTGGAGTTCTCGCCGTAGCCGCTGGTCACGCCGTTCGTCGCGAAAGCGTAGAGGGTGTCCGCGCCGTGGAAGTGCTCGGACTGGCTGTTGGCGCCGTTCGCGTAGGTGTGGTCGTCGACGACCATCTGCCAGAAGCGCTGCGCCGCGGTGAGATACATCGGCAGGGCGGTCTTCTCGGCGTCGCTGAGCGTGGCGTACAGCACAGGGTCGTCCATGAAGACCGTGTACCGCTTGAGCGCGCCGATCAGCTTCGGGATCGTGGTGTTCGCGTGCAGACCGTTCAGCACGTCCTGCCCGTTCGCGAGCCGCTGGAAGAGGGCCACCTCGTCGAAGTACTCGGCAGCGCGCTTGTGGTCGGGGCTGCGGGTGATCGCGTACAGCTCGTACAGCGCCTCGTTCATGCCGCCGTACTCGGTGCGCAGGATCGTGGAGGGGTCGGCGAGTGAGGCGGCGTAGTTCTTCACCCAGGTGCCGAAGCCGGAGGCGACGGTCAGCGCGTCGGCGGCCACGCCTGCGGGGGCGTACTGATGGGCGTCGAGCAGGCCGGCGAGCACCTTGTGCAGGTTGTAGAACGGCACGAGCAGTCCGTCGGCGCCGCTAGGCAGAGCGCTGATCGGGAACGGAGCGATGTAGCCGGCGCTGGCGGGGTGCGAACTCGCCCACGCCTCCTGGCAGCGCTTCAGTCCTTCGACTGCCGAGGTGAGCTTCGCGAGAAGCTGCGCCTTGATGCCGGCATCCGTCGTCGTGGCGTACGCCTGCGACAGCGCGGAGATGTAGTGGCCGAAGAAGTGTCCGGTGAACCGCGTGCCGCTCGAGCGCTCCCACCCTCCGTAGCCCGAGTCGGTGGTCGGCGTCAGCCCCGCCTGCGTGTACCAGGAGTAGAGGAACTTCTCCGGGTCGAGACTGAGCAGGTAGTCGATCGTCTTGCCGTTGGCATTGTCGAGATACGCGTCGGTGACCTCGAGGTTCTCGAGCCCGGCGTCACCGAGGAACTGCGACGCGGACTCGCCCTCTGGTGCGACCGTGACGGTGAAGTCACGGGTCACGACGGTGCTGCCGCCGTAGCGGGCGGATGCCGTCAGCGTCACGGTCCTCGCGGAGTCGGCGGGTCGCGTGACGCGGGCGACGGCTCCGTCGACGGCGATCACGCCGCTGTTCGACGACGCCCAGCTGATCGCGCTGCCCGATCCCCCCTCGGTCGCGAGCGCGAAGTCGGCCGCCGCGGCGCCGGGAACCGTGAGCGCGGTCAGGTCGGTCTGCGCGACGGCGGACGGGTCGAAGGTGGCGTCGCCGCGCTGCGTGAGCGTCACGACGTCCTCGATCGTGGCGACTGCGTTGAACAGCGCGTAGTCATCGAGAAGTCCTTTCAGGTGCGATCCGTTGTACTGCGGACCGTTGTAGCCCAGGGTCTTCACCGAGGCACCCTCTGACCCCAGCACGCCGGAGGCCGTGGCGCTCACGGCGTTCTTCACGGTGCTGAGCTGCCGCACGCCGTTGCGATAGAACTGCACCTGCTTGGTGGCGTGGTCGTAGGTCGCCACGACGTGCGTCCAGGTGCCGGCGGGGAAGAATGACGAGCGCGTGCCCGCGACCGCGACCTTGTAGGGCTGGCCAGACGAGGGGCCGATCGACAGCGCGAGCGGGGTGCCGGCGTCCTCACTCGTGAGATACCAGCCGTCGGAGTTGTATGCGGTCTTGCTCCAGGCGAACACCTGCTCGCCCGTCATCGCCGCGCTCGGGTTGTACCAGAACGACACGGTGAGATCGGCCGGCTGCAGTCGCGCATCGGTGCCGAGGCGCAGCGCGGTCGAGCCGTCGAAGGAGAACGCCTGGCCGTGGATGCCGGCGGCGTACGCGGCCGTGCCCTTCTGAACGGTCACGGCGGCGGCGAGGGCGCTCGTGTCGGTGAGCGCGCCGTCGAAGCCGAGCTCGAGCACCTTGCCCGACTCGATGCTGAGCTCCGTCGCGGCCGAGGCGGCAGGAGCGACACTGAGGGCGGCGGAGCCCCCGACCAGGGCGGCCACGGTCAGCACGGCGGCAGCGCGTACGTCTCTTCGGATGGACATGATCTCTCGTCTCTCGCTCAGCCGGCGCAGGTGCGCGCGGCGTAGTCGGCGGTCACGGTGGTCGTGGCGCCCTGCACGGTCGCCGAGACCGAGACCTGGCCCGCCGGGATCGACCCCAGGCGCGTGGTCGTGGTGCGGCTGATCTTCTTGCCGGGGGCGATCGAGCCGGCATCCTGCGTTCCGTACGCCGTGGTGACGGATGCGGTGACCGCCTGGCCGCCCTTGTTCACGACCTCTGTCACGATGACGACCTTGCCTGCCACGCAGCGCGTGCCGGCAGTCGCCGTCACGCTCAGCGCGGGCGCCGTCACGGTGACCTGAGCGGTGACGGTGACCGCGGTGCTGCTCGCGAGCGTGCGGTCGGGCGCGTTCCACGCGGTCGAGCCGCCGGCGCCGGTCCAGGTGTTGAGGTTGGCGCCGATCGTCTGCACCGTGCCCGTCACCGGGTAGGTGCCCGCAGTCGCGAGGTCGACGGATGCCGTGTTCCACGTGACCGGCCGCGTGGCCGTGCCACGGGCGTAGGCGAGCACGACATCGGCGTTCTGGGGCAGAGCCGCAGCGAGCTGGTCCGAGCTGCTGCCGGCGGCGATCTCGACGGCGCCGAGGTCGTTCGTCACGGCTGCGGCAGCATCCGCCGCACGCACCCGGTCGTAGTCGGCCTTCGTCAGCGAGATCACGCCGCCGTGCTTGGTGCTGGGCGTCATGAAGAACGTCGGCGAGTTCAGCTGGCTCCATCCGGCATCGAGGTCGGTGGTGACCATCGGACGGTATCCGGTGCTCGGGATCACGTCGACGTACAGATGCCACTTCTCGTCGCTGTGGCTCTTGAAGACCGCCGGGCCCTCGACGCCGCCTGCGTTGCCGCCGGCCCAGGCGGCGCCGATCTTCGTCTGCAGCGTGGTCCATGCGGTGCCGCTCTCCCACCAGCGTGCGGCTGTGGTCGACTCCATGTAGATGCCGTTGCCCGTGCCGTTGTCCTTCGTGATGCGGTACGTCGTGCCGCCGTCCTGGATCATGGTGGTGTCGATCGTGTTGGCGCCGGTGTTCACGAAGTCGCCGCCGTACGAGTACGTGGCCTGCGTGAAGTCGGTGGTCGCGCCCCACACGACGCGGTTGTAGGAGCTGTCGCTGTGATCGGCGGTCTGGAAGACGTTCGCCGAGAAGTACATGACGAAGGCGCCGCGCCCGTCGGGGTAGTAGTCGTCGACCCACAGTGCTTCGGGCGCCCAGGCCATGCCGAGCTCGGCGACCTTCGCGGCTGCGCTGTTCAGCGCCGTGTCGAAGCTGCGCGGAGCGCTCCAGGTCACGAGGTCGTCCGATTCCCAGACGATGAGCCTGGTGCTGGCGCTCTTGGTCCAGTAGCACCAGCTCGTGCAGGATCCGGAGCCGTTGTCGCCGCCGAAGACGCGGAGGTCGGTGGCGATGATGTAGTAGGTGCCGGTCTCGGGATTGCGGGTCAGGAACGGATCGCGGACGCCGGTGGTGCCCAGGTGCGAGGCGAGGATCGGCTTTCCGCCGTTCAGCGGATCCCACTGCTCGGGGTCGTCGCCGCGCGAGATGTCGAGGTAGATCTTCTCGGCGTAGCCCGCGGAATCCTCGATGAAGTGCACCATCAGGTAGCCGTAGTCGTCGGTCTGCGCGGGGGCGGGTTCGATGGTCACTGGCACCTCTCGGGAGACGGTCACGCCGCGGACGGTCGCCGTCGCGGTGAGCGTGGTCTGGATCGCGGCAGAGCCCGCGGCGGGCTGGCGGACCGATGCGGTGCGGCCGTCGGCCGCCACCGTGATGTCGGGGTTCTGCGACGACCAGCTGAGTGCGGCGGTGCTCGAGGCCGGCAGCGTCGTGGTCGCGTCGTCGAGCGTGAGGGCGTTGAGCGCGTCGACGGCCGACTGGGCGTACTGCTGGAAGCCGCTGGAGTGCAGGGCTGCGTCAGCTGTGGAGACGTCGGCGACCTCGGCGGCTGTGAGGGCGCGGTCGTACACCCGGAAGGCCGACACCTCGCCCTGGAAGAACGGGTCGGGGTAGGGCGAGCGCCCGATCGCGTTGGCGGTCTGGGCGGTGAGGGATGCCGGGGTGAGCGTGGTCGCGGTCGACCCGAGCAGCTGCCCGTCCACATAGAACGAGATCGTGCCGGCGTTCCCGTCGATCACGCTGGTCACGCTGTACCAGCGGCCGGCGGTGAGTGCAGCAGTACCGCGGGCGTTCTTCTCGCCGCCGTTGCCGCTCGTGGTGATCGCCGTGCGGGGGACGTCTTTGAGCGAGGCGAACCAGTAGGACGAGGTGCTGTCGCTGCCGATGTTCCAGAGGAAGTGCCAGGTCGACAGCATCGAGGCGTCGAACTTCGTCTCCACAGTGATGGTGGCCGAGTTCTCTCCGGCGAGGATGCCGTCGGGCAGTCGCACCCAGTCGGCCGTCGTGCTGGTCTTTGCTCCGCCGGTGAAGGCGAGCGAGCTGCCGGTCCAGTGGGCGTCGGTGCCGTTGACGACCGTCGCCGCACCCACGCCCGATCCTGCCGTGTTCGCCACCGAGGCGCCGCTGGTCTGCGAGAACAGGTACTCGGCGACGAGCCCGCTGCGGGGAGCTGCGGCATCGGCGGCCGCGGCCGGAGCGACCGGTGAGACGGTGAGGGCGGATGCCGCCACCGATACGAGAGCGAGGGCGGCAACGGCGCGGAATCGGGACAGCACGGCGTGAGACTTCATCATTGAGAGCTCCAGGAGAGTGCGGCTTGTTACCGGTAACCAGGAAACCTAGCACACGGAGCGAATCCAGCGCCAGACCGAAAGCGGACCCGACTCGGTTTTCGACTCACCCCTGTCTTTCCGCGCATGTGTCCGCTAACATTCCGTTGAGCCCACCCGAGGGCGACCCGAACCGCCGCCTGCTGCAGCGCGCCGTCAACGACGACAAAGGAGTTACCGCTATGAGCGCACCCACCCGACCACCCCGCAGGCGGAGGCTCACAGCCGCCGGTATCATCGGCGCCCTGGCAGCATCCGTCTGCGCCTTCTCCCCCGCACCGGCGTTCGCCGCCGACGTGCCATCGCCGACAGCGCACTACGACATGTCGCACGCCGGCACGACCCTGCTCGATGTATCGGGCAACGGCCGCAACGCCACCCTGGCAGGCTTCACCGATGCGTCCTTCGTCGACGCGGGTGACGATGCCGTGCTGCGGTTCAAGAACGACGGCTATGCCGCCCTCCCGCAGGGGCTCGTCACGGGTGCCGACAACGACTTCACCGTCGAGTACACGGTCGCGACGCAGACCGCGGCGAACCAGTTCGGCTGGGTGCTCGGCAACGGCGTCGGCGCCTGGAACACCACCGCGCTCGGCAACCACGTGTTCGTAAATCCGCGCTCCGGTGAGAGCGCGTACAGCAACCAGGTGCTCTCCGGCATCCGCGTCAAGACCGGAACCAGCAACGGCGAGGTCCGCCTCCCGGCCGGCGGCGGGCTGAACCCGGGCTTCACCACGCTGACCATGGTCGGCAGCGGCAACGCCCTCACGCTCTACCGCGACGGTCAGATCATCTCGACCGTCACCCACACCTACAACCTGAGCTCGATCGTCCCGGCATCCGGCGCTCTCGGCTACCTCGGCCGTTCGCTGTACGCAGGTGATGCGCTGTTCACGGGCGACGTCACCGACGTGCGCTTCTGGGACAGCTCGTTGACCGCCGAGCAGGTCTCGGCGAGCATGCCGACGGCCGCCCAGAAGTCGGCCACGACTCAGGCGCTGCTGCGCGGCGATCTGCTGCCGATCGTCAAGGGCGCGAACGTGTCTCTCGACTCGGTGCGCAGCAACCTCACCTTCCCGGCGTCGTCGAACGGCGTCGCGCTGACCTGGTCGTCGTCCGACACCACGGTCGTCTCGAACACGGGCGTCGTCTCTCGCGCGGTCACCACCGACACCACCGTGACCATCACCGCCACCCCGGCGTCTGGCGCGCCGATCTCGTTCACCGTGACGGTGGCCGCGGCATCCGCGTCGGCCGATCTCGATGCGATCAGCCTCTCGTCCCGCACCACTGAGAACCTGCCCCTCATCACGAAGGGCTCGGTCGACGGCTCGGCCATCACGTGGACCTCGTCGGACGACGCCCTCGTCACACCGACAGAGGTAGGCTACGTCGCCCCGACCGTGGGCACAGCCGATCCCTACCGCGGCGGCGGCATCGTCGAACGGCCCGCGTACGGCAGCGGCGACCGCACGGCGACTCTCACGGCTCACGCGAGCCTGAACGGCACGACACTGTCACGCGCTTTCACCGTGACGGTGGCAGAGCACGCCCGCACGGCGCCCGACGCCGGCTACGCGAGCGCGTACTTCAAGTCCGACAGCGACGAGAAGATCTACCAGGCCGCCACCAGCGGCAACGACTTCTTCACCTTCTCGCCGGTGAACGGCGGCAACGCCGTCATCACGTCGACCGCCGACACGAAGGGCCTGCGCGACCCGTACATCCTGCGCTCGCACGACGGAGACAAGTACTACATGGTCGCCACCGACCTGTGCATCGGTTGCGGCACCGGGTGGGGGCCTGCCCAGTCGGCAGGCAGCCTCAAGATCGAGGTGTGGGAGTCGACCGACATGGTCAACTGGACCCGCACGAACGGCGAGAACACCGGCATCACGATCAACCAGCCCGAGGCGGGCATGACCTGGGCGCCCGAGGCCTACTGGGACGACGCGCTGCAGTCGTACGTGGTGTTCTTCGCCTCGCGAAAGTACTCCGACGCCTCGCACACGAACAGCGACAACCTCTACGCGCGCATGTTCGCCGTGACGACTCGCGACTTCAAGACCTTCACGTACCCGCCCACCACCTGGCAGGACACCGGATACGCGCGCATCGACTCCACGGTCACGAAGATCGGCGACTACTACTACCGGTTCACGAAGAACGAGGAGTCCGGCGCCGCAGGTCCTCTCGAGGCCGGCAAGGACATCTTCCTGGAGCGCTCGAAGGTGCTCACCGCTCCGACGACCTCGTCGAGCTGGAGCGCCGATCCCAGCCAGACCTGGCAGCTCACCGACACCCACATGACCAGCCTCGAAACCGGCCAGGCGGGTGAAGGACCCGAGATCATCAAACTCAATGCGGGCGACCCGAACAACACCGCAGGAGACGGCTATGTCTTCCTCGTCGACAACTACGGCGCGGGCGGCTACCGCGCCTTCGTGACCACGGGCGACGAGATCGCCTCGAGTTCACAGGCGAACCGGCTCTCGCAGCGCTCCAGCTGGAACGTCCGCCCCGCCGGCGGACTCCCGGCGAGCCCGCGGCACGGCGCCTTCGTCAGCGTTCCGCAGACGGTTCTCACGGCCATGAAGAACTGGACCTCGATCGCGGCCGTGGCCTCCACCACGACGCTCGAGGTCACCGGCCGCGACGCCACCGCATCCGTCACGGCCGCCGATGGCGGCGACGTGGCCGGCACCGTGACCTTCACGGGTGGCGCATGGACCTCGACCGTCGCGCTCGTCGACGGAAAGGCCACGGCGAGCATCCCGGCGGGCGTCACCAGCGTCACCGCGACCTATGACGGATACCGCGACAACCTGGTCACGACGTCGGCCTCGTCCGCGGCTCCCGTCGAGGCCCTCACCGTGAACACGGTGGCCGCCGTGCGGTGCGTGGCCGGCAAGGGGCAGGTGCTCGTCACTCTCTCGAACACCTCGACGGTCGCAGCGACCGTCACCGTGACGACACCGTACGGCTCGAAGCAGGTCGCGCTGGCGGCCGGCGCGACCACCACGGCGGCGTTCGCCACCCGACTGGCATCGGTCCCGGCCGGTACCGCCACTGTCACCGCGACCGGAGCGACGGGTCAGTCCTACGCAGGCACCGCCGCCATCCCCGCAGGTCTCTGCGGCTGATCGGAGAAGAAGAACATGACAAGTCTGCTCGCACAGAGCGCCCGGAAGACGGCGGCGATCGTCGCCGCGGCCGCCACCATCGTCGCGATCGGAGCGGTGAGCTCGCACACCGCCTCGGTCGCCGCCGAGGGCCCCGCTCCGCTCATCCACTACTCGTTCGACTCCGCCGCGGGGGCCACGGTCAGCGACCTCTCCGGCAACGGCTACGACGGGGTCATCAAGCAGTCCGGCGCGAGCGTGGCGAATGGCCAGCTCACGCTCCCCGGCGGAGCCAGGGCGACCGCCGGCTACCTCGAGATCCCGACGGCCGGGCTCGTCGGCAAGCAACAGGTCACGGTCTCGACGTGGCTGTCCGGGCGGTCCGGCGCCGCGAACACCGCCGCCGCGTTCATCGGAGCCCCGGTGGCTTCTGGAGCGAGCTACTCCAGCGCCTACTGGCTGCTGAACCCGACGAATCCCAGCGGCTACGTGAAGTCGGCGCTCACCAACGCGGTCAGCGCCACCGCCCCGTGGGGCACCGAGGTCGGCGCGGGGGCGACCAACGCGGCCACATCCGGCATCAAGACGCCCGCCGGCCTGTCGCTGTACACGACAGTCATCGACGGCGCCGCGGGCACCATGACGACCTACGTGAACGGCGCGCAGATCTCGTCGGTGTCGATCAGCCGCAACGTCTCGTCCTTCGGCTCGAACCTCCTGTCCTATCTCGGCCGCTCGACGTACAACGACGCGAACTGGGCGGGAGACGTCGACGACTACGCGGTGTACGCCAGCGCCCTCAGCTCGGCCGATGTACAGTCGCTCTACACCGGCCAGGCCCTCGACCGGGCTGTCGCGGGCGTGACGGTTCCGGGCTCTGCGACCGCCACGTTCACCCTGCCGACCAGCAGCAGCGGCGTCGCGGTGTCGTGGGCCTCCGACAGTGCAGCCATCCAGATCTCCGGAGGAACGGCCGCGGTCACGCGGCCCGCACCGGGATCGGCGGATGCCGTCGCCACCCTCACCGCGACCTTCACGGTCGGCGGCGCCGTGACCACGCGCACGTACTCCGTGACCGTGCCCGCCGAGCTCTCCGACCAGGCCAAGGCGGATGCCGACCTCGCGTCCGTGTCGATCGCGGGAGCGGATGACGTGCGCACCGCTCTCTCGGTCGCGACGACCGGAGCGAACGGTTCGACTCTGAACTGGTCGGTCGTGTCCGGCGCGGCAGTGGCTCAGATCGCCGAGGGTGTGAAGGCCGGTTATGCGACCGTGGCGATCACTCGTCCGGCAGGAGCCGATGCCGCCGCGGTCCTCGAGGTCACGGCGACGAGCGGCGCCGCGACGGCCACGAAGCAGATCGCTCTGACCGTGACGCAGGCGCCCACCGTATCCGACGAGAAGGAGGCCTACGTCTGGGCGTTCTTCACGGGCGAGGGGGCCGGCGCGGAGCGCGTCAGCCTTGCGGCTTCGAAGGGCAACGACGCACTGCGCTGGAACACGCTGAACGACGGCGAGCCGATCTTCACGTCCACGCAGGGAACGACGGGTCTGCGCGACCCGTTCATCATCCGCTCGCACGAGGGCGACAAGTTCTACATGCTCGCCACCGACCTCAAGGTCGACGGCCTCGCTGGCGGCTTCACGACGGCGCAGATCTCCGGGTCGCGCGCCATCGAGGTCTGGGAGTCCACCGACCTCGTGAACTGGTCGTCGCAGCGGCACGTCGAGGTCTCGTCGGCCTATGCGGGCAACACCTGGGCGCCTGAGGCGTACTGGGACGACGAGCTCGGCCGCTACGTGGTGTTCTGGGCGTCGAACCTGTACCCGACGACCGACGTCGCCTCGCGCACCGGTGTCACCTACAACCGCATGGTCTACGTGACGACCGACGACTTCGTGACCTTCTCGGAGCCGCAGATCTGGTCGGACGTGAAGCGCGGCACCGGCCTCGGGCTGATCGATTCGACTGTCGCCGAGCAGGACGGCATCTACTACCGCTTCACGAAGGACGAGGGCTCGATGACGATCCGCGAGGAGAAGTCGACCGACCTGCTCGCGACGATCTCGGGCGCCCTCCCCGGTACGACCGGCTCGGCGGACGAGTGGACGCTCGTGCAGGAGAAGATCGCAACCGGCCTGCCCAACGGCGAGCCGGGCGGCATCTACTCCAGCGGAGAGGGCCCCAGCATCTTCCCGTCGAACCCTGGAGATGCGAACGGCTTCGACTGGTACCTGTTCATCGATCAGCCCTCGTATCACGGCGGCCCGAACCACTACATCCCGTTCGGTTCGACCGACATCACGAACGGCGCCTCCTGGCAGCCCCTCGGCTCGATCCTTCGGGCCAACCTGCCGCAGAACAGCGACGGCGGCAAGCCGCGGCACGGAACCGTGATCCCGGTCACGCGCGCTGAATACCAGACGGTGCTCGAGGGCTTCGCCCCAGAGATCGCCGTCACCGAGGTGGCACCGATCACGGCATCCACCCGTGCCGGCACCGCCCCCGCGCTGCCGAAGGCCACGCTCACGACCGCGAGCGGCGCGACCTCCACGGTCGACGTCGCGTGGGAGGGCGTCGATCCTGCCGACTACGCGACGGCGGGCACCTTCACGGTGCGCGGCACCGCGCAGGACGATTCGCGGATGCCGGTCACGGCGACCGTGACCGTGACTCCGGGTGTCGGCCTCGACCTGTCGACGCGCTGCGTGGCGGGCAAGGTCGTCGTCACCGCGACGGCTGTCAACGCGGCGACCACCGCCGCTCGGGTCACGATCGGCTCGGCCTTCGGCGAGAAGGTCGTCGACCTGGCAGGCGGCAAGAGCACGACCGTCACGTTCAGCACCCGGGCCGCATCCGTGGTCTCGGGCGCCGTGCAGGCGTCCGTCGACGGGGCGGTCGTCGCGACCGGCAGCTACGGAGCGCGCACATGCTGAACCCGGTGCGCAAGGTGCTGCACACCGCTCTGATCGCAGCACTCGCGATCGGCGGGCTGACCGCCGCCGACAGCCTGCAGGCTCCGGCCGCGCAGGCTGTCGGCGAGGACACCTTCACGAATCCGCTCGCGCCCGACACGGCCGATCCGACGATCGAGTTCCACGACGGCAACTACTACATGGTGTCGACCACGTGGGACAACAAGGTCGTGATGCGCAAGGCGCCGACGCTCGCGGCTCTCGGCACCACCAAGCCGGTGACGGTGTACTCCGACACGAATGCGGGCCGCAACGGCAACATGTGGGCGCCGGAGCTCAAGCGCCTGAACGGGCCGAACGGGTGGCGCTGGTACCTCATGTACACGATGGGCGTCGCCGGTGATTACGGCACCCAGCATCTGCAGGTGATCGAGAGCGCGGCCGACGACCCGATGGGTCCGTACACGTACAAGGGCCGCCCGCTGCCGATCGACGACTGGAACATCGACGGCTCGTACCTCGAGCTGAACGGCGAGCTGTTCATGGTGTGGTCGGAGTTCGCCCCCGATGGGCTGCAGAGCAACTACATCGCCCGCATGTCGAACCCGTGGACGGCCACCGGGCCGCTGAACATCCTGTCGCAGCCGGTCGAGTCGTGGGAGACCATCGGTCAGCCGGTGAACGAGGGCCCGATCGCCCTGCAGCACGACGGCCGCACGTGGGTCACGTATTCGGCGAGCTTCTGCGGCACCGCCGACTATCAGCTGGGCACGCTCGAGTACACGGGCGGAGACCCGGTGCTGTCCGCGTCGTGGCAGAAGAGCGACGGCCCCGTGTTCTCGCAGGCGAACGGCGTGTACGGCTCGGGTCACAACGACTTCTTCACCTCGCCCGACGGCACCCAGACGTGGAACCTGTACCACGCCAACGCGCGACCGGACGGCGGCTGCAGCCGCGAGCGCTCGGCGCGGGCGCAGATCGTGACGTGGGATGCCGCGGGCGAGCCCGACTTCGGCATCCCGCAGGCGACGAGCACGGCGATCTCGGTGCCGAGCGGCGAGAACGCCCCGTTGACGGCACACGTCGAAGGTGCGCGCTGGAACCTCGTCAGCCGCAGCACAGGGCAGTGCGCCACGGTGTCGACCGACGAGGACGGCGCCGCGATGGTCGCCGGTGATTGCTCTTCGGCACGGTCGCGGTTCGTGCTCGACACCACGGGCGACGGCTATCTGCGCATCGTGAACGCCGTGAGCGGCAAGGCTCTGGGTCCGTCGTCGTGCACCACCGCTGCGGGGGCTGCGCTCGAGCAGACGCCGTGGCGCACCAAGGGCTGCCAGCAGTGGTCGGTCGCGCAGACGACCGGCGGCTGGTCGACCCTCACGAACCGCACGAGCGGCAAGCTGCTCGCGGCGGGGACTTCTCTGACGCAGTCCGCGGCCGACGGCTCTGCGGCGCAGGACTGGGCGCTGCGTCCCGCCGGCGCCGTGGTCGTGACGTCGATGGTCTCGGGCAAGGCGCTCGAGGTGCCAGGATGCTCGACGGCCGACGGTGCGATCCTGCAGCAACGCGAGTACACCGCGACCGCCTGCCAGAGCGTGACGTTCACGGCCGCCGCCAACGGAGAGTCCGAGATGCACCTCGGTGCGGCGCCCGACAAGTGCCTGGCCGTGAGCGGCGGATCGTCGGCCGACTCGGTCGCCGTGACGCAGGGGGCGTGCGGCATCGCCGGCAGCTCCTGGCGTCTGCTCGTGTCGGGTGAGGGGGTCGTCGAGTTCCGCAACGGCACGAGCGGCAAGGCTCTCGACCTGTCGTTCTGCGCGGCTGCCGACGGCACCCGCGTTCACCAGTACAGCGTTCTGAACAACGACTGCCAGCGGTTCCGCTTCTCGTCCGTAGCCGTCGACCCTGCGGCGGCGCCGGAGATCGCGGCCTTCGCGACCTCGCGCTGCGTGGCCGGCAAGGCGGTCGTCGTGGCTTCGGTGCGGAATGCGGATGCCGCGACCGTCGCCGTCTCGACGACGGCGGGTTCGTACGGATCGAAGTCTCTGACCGTGGCCGCCGGTGATTCCGTTTCTGCGTCTTTCAACGCGCGGACGAGTGCGCTCGCTGCGGGTTCGGTGCAGCTCACGGTGCCCGGGGCGACGTTCTCAGCGGGGTATCCGGCGAAGACGTGCTGAGCGCGTGACAGCGATCGAGTCGCGCAGATGGCCCTGTTTCGAGGTGGAACAGGGCCATCTGCGTGATTCGAGTCCGCATGGTGTCAGTGGATGCTGCCACCATGCGGGGATGGATATCAGACGCTTGCAGGACGAGATCGAGGCCGTGTCAGCGCTCTATGCCGAGCGGTTCGGGATCGAACGCACCGACGACTGGCTGATGCTCAAACTCGGCGAGGAGGTCGGCGAGCTCACCCAGGCGTACCTCTCGCAATCGGGGCGGTCGCGTGATCGGGGTCGCGCAGAGGTCGAGCGCGAACAGGACTTCCGGTCCGAGCTCGCCGATGTCCTCGCCCAGGTGCTGCTGATCGCGCAGAGGTTCGATGTCGACCTCGTCGATGAAGTCGATCGCAAGTGGCTCGCGTGGCGGCGGGACTAGTACGAGAGCGCTCCGACCGTCCCCCGCTGGTTCAGAAGGGTGGCGGTTGGTCGTCTGTCGCCTGTGTGCCGACGATCGGCGGTGGAGGCGTGTCGAGATAGACCTTGCCTGTGGGGCTGGTCCAGGAGAAGGTTCCGCTGTCGACCTGTTCGACGGCCCACGGAGTCTGATGCTTCAGCACATGGTGGCGTCGGCACAGGGCGCCGAGATTCTGCTCCTCGGTCGGCCCGCCTGTCGCCGCATCGGTCGTGTGGTCGATGTCGCAGTCCCGCGCGAGGTAGCCGCATCCGGGGAAACGGCACCGCTGATCGCGAGCTCGCAACCACCGCTTCAGTTCGGCAGAGGGCCGGTATCGGTCGACCGCGAGCACGGCGCCGGTGATCGGATGGGTGAGCACGCGGTCCCAACCGGGAGCCTCCGCCGCGAGGCGGCGGGCGGTGACCGCGTCGATCGGAGCACTGCCGTCTAGTTCGGCGCACGGCCCGTCGATGTCCAGCAGCGCCGTCACCGGGATCGTGACCGACACCGCACCGGTGACGCCGGCGAGCAGTCCGTCCGGGTCGTGACCGGCCGGCGCGCCGGTGAGCAGCAGGTCGAGCGCGAGGTCGGCGCGGATCTCGTCGAGGAAGCGATCGTCGCCGGCCTCGACACGGGCGGTCGTGTCGGAGAGGATGCCGAGCCCCATCGCGGTGATCCGTTCCGACGCCCCGTGGATCAACGCTGCGGGGCCGAGCAGACCGAACTCCGCCATGCCGTCGGCCCGATCCTTCACCCAGATCCTGCGCACTCTGCGGGCGTCGCGGTGCCGAACGTCGAGGCTTCGAGGCCGACGGCGTTCGGCGGCCCGGCGCGCGGCTCGCCCGACGCGAGACGGAGACATGCCCGGAGCCTGCACGAGGCCGATCATCTCGTCGGCGTAGGCATCGCGCTCGGACTCGTCATCGAGGTGGGCGCCCGCGTCGACGATCGACCTCGCCTGACCGGCAGTGATCGCGCCCACGCCCTGCGCGCGCCACACCGACGGGAACTGCGTCACCTTGGCATCGGCATCCGTCATCCGATGCTGGAGGGAACGGTCGCTGGACTGCAGCGCGACCGCGAACTCGGCGGCGACGGCTCGCGCCGCGAGATCCATGGCATCGCCCGCAAACGAATCGGGAAGGCCGGGATCGGCGGCAGCCGCAGCATCCGCCCCGATATCGAACGACAGCCGGGAGCCGACCGCCAGCAGCCCTTCTTTCACAGCGAGGAGCTGGTTGATCGTCCGGTCGACATCGACGAGCATCCCGGTGACCGCGCTCAGCGCACCCACCTGCTCCTCGCTCATCTCGACCAGAACCGTCATACCCTCATCATGCTCGGGGCCACCGACATTTCCGGGCCAGATCAGAGGCGGAAACGCACCCTAAGATCACGGGATGATGACGAACCGGAAACCGCACCCGCCTCGTCTCGCGACGACCCGCGTTGAGCGATCGAAGCGAGTCGACGCGTCGCTCAACGAGCAGGCAGGAACCACGCGTTTCGTCTCGCTGCGCTCGCTCAACGACCAAAGGGGAGTCACCGGCGTTTCGTCTCGCTGCGCTCGCTCAACGACCAGGGGCGGGGCTCCCTCGACGACCGGGGCAGGCTCGCCCCGCTAACGTCGAGATCATGACCGTGCACGCCGACGAGACGCCCATCGATGAGGACACCGCCCGGCAGCTCATCCACGAGCAGTTCCCGGACTGGAGGCACGAGCCCGTGCGCGCGCTCGACGGCGACGGCACCGTGAACACGATTTTCCGCATCGGCGATCACTTCGCGGCCCGCTTCCCCCGCATGGCGACCACGATCGAGTCGCTCCGTGCCGAGGCCACTGCGATGCGCGAGTTCGCGGACCTCTCCCCCATCGCCGCGCCCACGCCGGTCGCCGTGGGCGACCCGGGCGAGGGATTCCCGATGCCGTGGTCAATCCAGACCTGGCTCCCAGGGCGCGTCGCCACATCCGACGCGGTCGCACACTCGACCGGCTTCGCACGCGACCTCGCCGACCTGTTGCGCGCGCTCCGCTCCGCCGACACCCGCAGCCGGCGTTTCTCCGGGAACGGCCGAGGAGGGGACCTGCAGGACTCGGACGAGTGGATGCAGACCTGCTTCCGCGAGAGCGAGGGCCTGCTCCCCGTCGACGAGCTGCGTCGGCTCTGGAGCGGATTTCGGATGCTGCCGCGTACCGCCCCGGACGGCATGACGCACGGCGACCTGACCCCGGCGAATCTGCTCCTCGAGGGCGACCGGCTGCACGGCGTGCTCGACACCGGCGGCTTCGCCGCCGCCGATCCCGCGCTCGACCTCGTGTCGGTCTGGCACCTGCTCGAGGCCGACGCCCGCGCAGAACTCAGGCAGGAACTGCAGATCGACGACCTCGAGTGGCGGCGCGGAGCAGCCTGGGCGTTCCAGCAGTCGATGGGACTCGTCTGGTACTACCGCGAGACCCTGCCTTCGATGAGCGCGCTGGGCCGCAGCACCCTCGACCGCATCCTCACGGCGGAGGGCTGAGCGAGCGAAGCGACGTTTCGTCTCGCTTCGCTCGCTCAACGACCAGGGTGGTGAGTCCCGTTCGTTGAGCGAGGAGCGCCGCGTCGAGCGTCGTACTGAGCGACCGGGGTCGGGGCTATCCGCACGTCTTCGCGGCGAACGCCGCGTCAGCGGCGTCCGTCACCGACACGGTCCCGGCGGGGATCGACGCGAGGCGCGTCGAGAACGACACCGACTTCGACGCGCCCGCATCCACCACCACGCCGGACTTCGTGCCGTAGGGCGAGGCGACATCGACCGTCGCGTCCTCGGCACGCGGGTTGGTCACCGTGACGGCGAGCACCACCTTGCCCGCCACGCACCGCGAGACGACAGCCGCGGTCGGCGGCGCCGGCAGCGCCTCTCCCGTGGCCGCCACCCACGACAGCATCGGCGACTGCGCGTTCGTCGCGGTGAGCGAGAGCGTCACCGCCCCCTCGGCGGCCAGCTCGATGTCGTAACTGAGCACCCGCGAGGGGTTCGCGGCATCCA
Organism: Microbacterium natoriense; assembly: GCF_030816295.1. Lineage (NCBI taxonomy): Bacteria > Bacillati > Actinomycetota > Actinomycetes > Micrococcales > Microbacteriaceae > Microbacterium > Microbacterium natoriense. Next base: position 4,121,689 of record NZ_JAUSXV010000001.1, read on the forward strand.
GCGTGACCGTACCGACGGGGTGCGTCTGCCCGTCGTAGGTCAGCGAGACGTTCGCGGTGCGGGAATTGCTCGCCCACCACGAGTACGAGCCGGCCGCGATCGTGTGCTTTCCGGCGGGCAGCGTTATCGTGTAGCCGACCGAGGCGCCCACCTGATCACTCGTGTACATGCCCGTCGTCGTGGTCTTCGAGTACGGCCCGGCGACGACCCCCTTGTAGTTGACGACGCTCGCGCCCGCCGCGTTCTTGCCCCAGTGTCCCCAAGCGCCGCCCGCGGCCAGCTTCTGGTCGGCCGCCGCGTTGATCAGCTGATCGCCGAGCAACCGCTGCACGGCCAGATAGGCGGGCGAGTCGTAGCCGAGAGAACCGGATGCCGTGCCGTTGACGTCGGCGAAGAACACGGTCCCCGCGGGCACGACCTCGACCCTCGCAGCCGTGGTCGCAGAGCCGTACGAGCCGGTCACCGCCACGGTCGCCCACGCCGTCGAGAAGTCGGCGCCGTCGAGATTCCACGTGATCGGCACCTCGTGCGTGCTGCCGTCGGCCATGGTCGCCGACAGCGTGGCCGGCAACGCGGGAGCCTCGCCCACGGTGGTCGCGAGAGACGGCTGCGGCAGAGAGGAGATCTGCGAGGCGAGAGGGAACGACGCCGTACGCAGCCGCGTCACGAGCTGCTGCGCTCCCTCGCCGTCGAGGCGGTATCCGGCTGGATCGTCGGCCGCGGCTTGCGCGTCGGCGAGCGCCCGCTGGAACAGCACCCAATCGGCATCGGTGTAGTCCTCGGTGCGGGTGATGCCGGATGCCGCGGCCACGGCATCCGCGATCGCCGCCGTCTCTGCGACGCCGGCGGCCGCCGTGCTCGCGACGGCCACTGCGTCGAGTGCCAGGGTTCCTGAGACGACCTCGAAGCGCACTGTGTGTTCGCCCCACGGGAGCCCGCGCAGCGAGTACGCGGCCTGGAAGGACCCGGCCGCCTGCGTCGCGGCGTTTCGCACGAGCTTCTGCCCGTCTACCGTGACATCGAGACGCGCCGAGCCGTCACCCGGCGCGAGCAGATCCGCTCCTGATCCGGTGAACGTGTAGCTGACGCCGGAGCCCGCCCCGGTGTTGCGCGACAGCGAGCGCTGATACTCGAACATGCCGCCGCCGTTCGCGTGCGTCCACCCGCCGTCGTAGACGAGCTTCGTCTGCGGCGCGGCCGAGAGGTCCGTCATCTCGAGCCCGTCGAGGTACTCGCCGTAGTACGGCAGCCAGCCGTCGACCGAAGCGATGCGCAGGTTGTCGAACTGGGTGTTGTAGAAGCCGCTCGCGAGATCGACATAGCCCGACAGGTACGGATTCGCATCGGTCCAGTCGAACACCTGCGCGCCGTCGATCGATCCGGTGATGCGCCCGCCCGTCGCGGTGATCGAGAGGGTGTGCCATGCCGAGGCCGACCAGGTTCCGGTGACGGTCCCGGCCGCGATCTGCGCTCCGTTCCGCTGGAACACCCAGGTTCCGGCCGAGTTCAGACGCAGGGCGTAGGGAGTTCCGGCCAGCGTGTGCGAGTTGCCGCCACCGCTTGAACGGGCGCCGATCGCCGCGTAATTGTCGGACGCCGCAGCGCGCTCGAAGCGCACGTCGACCGAGGCCGTGTAGTTCGTCCAGCGCCGGTCACCGACCGCCGTGATCGGATCGCCGTTGTTCCACGCCCCGCCGACGCCCGTGGTGGCGCGGTCGATCTGCTGGCGGAGGACGTAGCCGCTGTCGGCCGTCTTATACGCCTCGAAGGCGCCGTTGCGGTCCCAGGTGTACAGCGGCGTCGCACCGCCGTCGCCGCCGCGGGAGGCGATGAACGGCTCGGTCTCCGAGGTCGGCTCGCCGTTCTCGTCGAACACCGCGACCGTGCGATCCGAGTAGTCGAAGTCGTCAGCCCAGAGGGCACCGGCGTTCGCACCCTCATCGAGCACGGTGCGCTCTCCCTCGACGGGCAGCGGCGAGGTCCAGCCGGCGTCGCCGGTGACGTCGAGAGTCGTCACGGTGGCGATCGAGAACGGCTTGACCGTGACGGTGTAGACACCGGCATCCGCCTGCACGTCCCCGACGTGCTGCTTGTAGTTCGCGTTGAACGCCTCGCCAGCGTCCGCCGCCCTGGTCTCCCAGACCGCGAGCTGCTGCGCGGCACCGAAGGAGAAGTTCGACGGGGTGATGCGGTAGCTGATGGTCTTCTCGGAGTCGTTCACGAACACGGTCGAGAACTCCGAGCGATCCGGAGCCGCGAGCGTCATGTAGTTCTGCAGGCCATTGCGCCCGTTCACGGGGTTGGTGCCTGTAGCCGTCGTGGCGCTGGCGGAGGGCACGGCACGCCAGATGCCCGCCGTGTTGTCGTTGTTCTCCCACCCGGTCTCGGCGAAGCTCGTGAAGTGCTGCAGCACCGCGAGGGCTCCGTCGTAGTGGATCCAGCCGGACCACGGGTCGCTCGCGCCGACGAGCGACTTGAACGAGTACTGGCCGCCCTCATAGAACGAGGCGATCGCCGGCTGGTAGATGAAGTTCGTGCGGTTCGAGTTCACGAAGCCCTTGACGATCGTGTTCGCCATCTCGAGCGCGCTGCCCGTTCCGCCGAAGCCGGTGCCCGCCGTCGTGGGGTCGGCGGTGTTGTTGTTCGGACGGAAAGAGGAGTTGCTGAAGGTCGCCTGCGCCTCGCTGTTCCACACCTCGATGTCGTACTCCTGAGCGAGCTTCTTGAAGCTGCCGGCGCTGTCGTCGTCGGTGTTGTAGTGGAAGCCCGCGACCTGCACGGCATCGCGGAGCGCGGCATCCGCAACCATCTCGTCGCCGAAGGAGCCCGTGCCGACCTCGTCTGAGATCACGGTCTTGATGCGGTGGAAGAGCTCGGCCTCGCCGTCGCGGAAACCCGCCAGCGACGCATCGGGGCTGACGTAGCCGGCGGAGTCGGTGCGGACCCGGTTCGAGAAGTCCTTGGTCCAGGCGAGGTCGGCGGCGTGCTCGTTGACGCCGGGGTTCACCGAGTCGACCATGTAGCCGTACTCGCGGTACGCAGCGAGGATCGTGTTCTTGTACCAGAGGTAGATCTTGTCGTTCGTGTTCGCCCAGGCGGGGGCGTTCCAGCGCAGGATGCTGACCTTGAGGTCGGGGTTGATCCTGAAGGCGTCGGCGGCGAGCTGGAAGCCCGGGTGGCGGGTGACGTTCGCCTCCTCATCGGCGGTGCGCATGGTCGCGACATCCGAGCCGGTCGAGTTGTTGCGATCGTCGCCCATCTCGATCTTGACCTGGTTCATGAGCGGGTGATCGCCGCCGAACAGCACGTGCAGCAGTTCGGCGTACTTCTCGGGCTGCTGCGCCTTGTAGTCCATGAGCAGTGCGCTCGTGCTGTTGGCCGAGAGCGTGCCGAACCCCTTGAAGGTGAGACCGTTGACGTTGTCGGAGGCGATCTTCGTCGCATCGATCGCGACGTCGTAGGTGGCGTCGCTCTGCACGGCGGACACGGCGGTTCCTCCGGCCGCGGCGGATGCCGGAAGCGGAGCCGCAGCGATGACGCACGTGACCGCGACCAGCGCGGAGAGCGCGGCCGTACGGGCTTTCAGACGGAACATCGTTTCCCTTCCCGGTGCCCTTCCGCGACAGTGCGGTTACGGTCGACCATGACCGTACGGACACAACAGGAACAGATTACGATCGTTTAGCTGTTAGCGCTACCAAGATTGCAGTATCGACCAGAAACGATCATCGCCCGCGAGGCCCCGGGACCGGGGCCGGGCCGGGGCTGAGACCCCGATCCGGGCGTGAGACCCACGGGGGCTCCGTGGGTCTCACGCCCGGATCAGGAGGTCAGCCGCAGCTCCTGGCGAGATACGCAGTGGCGCCGGAGTAGGCGAGGTCACCGGCGGCGCCTGTCACTTGCACCTCCGCCGCGGCGAGCGCCGACGAGCGCGTCGCGAACGACGACGACGAGGTCGCCCCTGCCGCGAGCGTGACCTTCTTCTCGCCGAACGGCGTCTCGATCGTCGCCTCTGCGGCCACGGCATCCGCATTGCGCACCGACACCACAAGCTGAACCTTGCCCGCCACGCAGCGCGAACCCGTCGACACGACGAGGTCGAGCGTCTCTGCGGGTGCGGCCGCGAACGCCCAGTTGTCGACCTCGACGAGGTCGGCATCCGCAGCCGCGCCGTCGGGCGCGGCGAAGACGAAGAACACATCGTGCTCCCCCGTCGCTCCCGTCACGTCCGCCTGCACGGTCGTCCACGCGCCCACCGTGCCGTCGACAGGGATCTCGGCGACCACCTGGCCGTCGACATCGTCGAGACGGACCTGGATGCTGCCGCCTTCGACCAACGGCTTCACCCGCGCCGACACGGTCGCAGCTCCCGCGCCGAAGTCGACGCCGGAGACCCCGGCGAAGTCGCCGTCGTCGACGCTCGAGAGCACCATGTTGCCGCTGCCGTTGTGCTCGGGGAACTCGACCGACGGAGCATCCGTCTTCGCCGTGCTGACCCCGAGCTGCCAGGCGAGCGTCTCGGCTTCGAAGGTGCGGTACGGGTCGAAGCTCTCGACCTGCGCGACACCTGCGCGGGTGCCGACGATCGGCTTGATCGTGCCGTCCGCGTTGAACTCGAGCTTGTCGATGTGCACCGAGCGGTAGCCCTGCGTGGCCCCCGGCGTGCCGAGCGCCGCTGCCCACGCCGCACCGCGCGTCTGTGCGTGGTAGGTGAAGTACGTCTCGCCCTTGTAGGTGAACATGTCGGAATGGTTGTTGCCGCCGTTGCCCGCTCCGAAGAATGTGGCCTGGTTCTGGAACGCGACTCCGGCATATGCCGACGCCGACAGATCCATCGGGTCATCGGTCATCATGTACGCGATCCCGCCACGCGACGGATACTGACCCGGCACCTCGTTCACCTGGAAGTTCGACGAGTACGAGTAGTAGTACTTGTCGCCGTGCTTGAACATGCTCGACGCCTCGAACATGCCGGGGCCGTCGATCTCCACGGGGTCGCCGTCGAGTGTGACCATGTCGTCCTTCAGCTTGACCACGCGGGTCGACTTCGGATTCTGAGGCCCCTGCACGTTCGGCGCGGTGCCGATCTGCGAGTTGCCGCCGAAGTAGAGGTAGCCCTGGCCGTCGTCGTCGATGAACACCTCGGGGTCGAACAGCCACATGCCCGCGGGGAAGCCGCCGCCGGCGATGTACTCGGGCGAGACGGTGTCGGGGATGATCTTCTTGCCCAGAGGATCGGTCCACGGTCCGAGCGGAGATCCGCCGACGACGACGGCGGTGCCGCTGCCGTTGTCGCAGAAGTAGAGGTAGACCTTGCCGTCCTTCTCGATCGCGGCCGGCGCCCAGGAGTTGCGCGACCAGGGCGCGGCTCCGCCTTCGCGCGAGACCGGGACCGTCCCATGATCGACCCAGTTGACCATGTCGCTGGTCGACATCACATTCAGCCGGGTGATCGCCCCATAGCCGTTGGACTGCGTCGGCAGACCGTTGGCGTCCTTGCTGTTCGTCTCGTACTGCTGCGTGTCGTCGGTGGAGTAGATGTAGAGCCGACCGTTGTAGATGAGGTGGTGCGGGTCGGCGCCGAACTTGTGGCCGACCAGCGGGTTGTGGTCCCCGACGGGCTTGGTCTGCACCTTCTCGAGGCTCGTGAACGCCGGCTGCTCCGGTGCGTCCGCGATCTTCACGAGCGACAGCTCATCGACCGCGAAGTCCTGCAGCGCGTTCGAGCCCCACGGCGTCTCGATGAAGAACCAGCCGGCGGCGGCGTGCTTGGCCTCGGCTGTGAACTCCTGGGAGAACGTGCCCCACTCTCCCTGCGTGAAGGTGTGACCGTAGTCGGCGCACCCGTTGAAGTTCGTGGGGCAGAGCGTGAAGTTGAACTGCTGCGTCGCCGCGCCGGTGCTGTACTTCAGCTTCCCGGTCATGCGGTACGTCGCGCCGACCTCGATCTTGCCGGAGACGTTCGCGAACGGGCCGGACTGCGTGTTCTGACGTGCGGCCACCTGCAGCGAGTGTGCTCCGCTCGCCGCGTCGTCGCTCAGCGAGAGCGTGCCGCCCCGGGTGCTCGTCCATCCGGCCGAGTCGGACACGAAGCGGCCGTCTGGCAGGAGGTTCCCCGGCACGGCCGGGGGCTCCGCCACGGCTGCAGTGCGGATGCTCCCGACCGGGTCGGCATACGCGGCACTGGCGCCGGCTGCGGTGACCGACGACGCGATGAGCGCCGCGACTCCGAGCAGGGCTGCGGTACGGGATGCCGGTCGCCCCCGATGCCGGGGGACGCGTGTGTGTGGCGATGTCATGTGCTCACTCCTTGTTTCATGGGTCGCCGAGGGCGCGCTCGAGCAGCGGTATCGACGGATGCCGCTGAGCATGCCGCCTTCGGGCGACGTGATGTGTTTCGTGTGCGACCTGAGACGCGGCCGGCGGTGGATCACCGCGGTCCTGTCGTCGGTCTCCTTGTGGGTCTGGGTGCGCGACCTGGCGTCGTCCGGCGTGCACGCGGGCACGCCGGACACCGCTGTCGAGCGTGAGAACCGTTCGGGTCGATCAGCCCCGGTTCAGATCAGGGACGACCTGGCCCAGCGTTCCCGGGAATCACCGTTCCCGGGGTTTGGATATCGTTTTCGTAAACCGCATAGTGCACTCTCCTCCTTGAGGTACGAGGGAATCGGTGCGCGCGATGCGACCACCGAGATCGTGATCACGAGCTGCCGTCGCACGCCTACCGCCTGCCTGATGTTACCGGGAACAATTCGGTGAGTGCAAGAGGCTGCAAGAGGAGAAGGCACCTCGAATCGCGTGAATGGCGGCATTCCGCCGGATCTTGTCACCATTCACGCGATCCGGGCGAGTGCCGGTTCATTACTCTGGCCCCATGCGCATCTCCGACTTCGCCGTGCCCGACACCCCTGCGGCCCGGGGAGCCCGCGAGCTGATGGACGAATACCACTCCCCTGCGCTGCGCAACCACGTGGTGCGGTCCTGGTTGTGGGCCGAGGCGTTCGCGGTCGTCGAAGGACGCAGCGGCGTCGATCACGAGCTGCTCTATGCGGCGGCCCTGCTGCACGACATCGGGATCGTGCCTGCGTTCGACAACCACGTGCTGGGCTATGAGGAGGCAGGCGGCCATGTCGGCGAGGCGATGGCCGCGGGTGCCGGGTGGCCGGCGGCGCGGCGCATCCGCATCAACGAGGTGATCGTGAGGCACAACTGGCCCGAGGTCGACCCGGCGTTCGACCTCGAGGGCTACCTGCTGGAGACGGCCACCGGCCTCGACATCGCCGGGCGCCGAGATGCGGAGATCCCGCTCGACTTTCGCCGCGAGGTGCTCCACGCGCACCCGCGACTCACTCTCGCCGAGGAGTTCGGCGCCGGCGTGCGGGAGCAGGCGGCCCGCAAGCCGCACAGCCACGCCCGACGGCTGCTCGAGGGCGGGGTCGTCGACAAGCTGGCGGCGAACCCGCTCGAGCGGATCTGAGGATGGATGCGCTCAGAGACCGAGGCGCTCCAGGTACTCGTTCACGAGGCGCCGCTCGGGGTCGTGCTTCGCGACGAGAGCCGCGAAGTCGTCCCATCGCGGGTAGCGCGAGCGCACCTCGGCGCCGTCGAGCGTGAACACCTTGCCCCAGTGCGGACGGGCGGATGCGGGCAGCGCGGCCTCGATGGTCGGCAGCAGCTCGCGCACCGCCGCCTCGTCGGGCTTCCACGTGAAGTGCAGGCCGACGGCATCCGTCCCGTAGGAAGAGCTCAGCCACAGATCGTCTGCGCACACCGTGCGGATCTCATTCACGAGCAGCAGCGGCGCGATGCGGTCGGCGAGCGAACGCACGGCCTCGATGGCGGCCACGGCATCGAGGCGCGGCACCAGGTACTCGCTCTGGATCTCGGCCCCGGCCGACGGGGTGAACTCGAGCTTGAAGTGCGGCAGCCGTTGGAACCACGGGCCCGCGACGCCCTCCTGCTCGGTGCAGGCCTCGGGATCGACTCCGATGATGGGATGCCGTTTGCCCTCGGCCGGCGCAGCGCCGAGAGACACGGCGAGCGCCTCGCGCGCTGCGCGTCGCTCCGCGGCATCCGCCCTCGTGGCGGGCACCCGCTGCTTGATCCAGATCTGGTCGGCGACGTCGGTCCGCTGCCAGGTCGAGAAGATGCTGACGCTGGTTCCGACGCCCGTGACGGCGCCGAGGTCACGGAGGATCGCGTCCCACGACGGGTGCTCGAACACGTGCTGGGCGACCTGGTAGCTGGGCTCGACGTCGAGCGTCAGGTCGATCACCGCGCCGAGAGCGCCGAGCGCCACGACCGCGCCGTCGAAGCCGTCGTCTCCCCGCGCGAGGGAGCGGACTTCGCCGGATGCCGTCATCACCGTCACCGCGCGGACCGCGCTCGCGAGCGAGCCGGTGGCGTCGCCGGAGCCGTGCGTTCCCGTGGCCACGGCACCTGCGACCGAGATGTGCGGGAGAGACGCGAGGTTCGCGAGCGCCAGCCCCTGCTCCTCGAGCACGGGGGCGATATCGCCGTAGCGGAGCCCGCCGGAGACGCGCACCGAGTCGCGAGCGGGCGAGATGTCGATCACCTGGGGCATCCGGTCGAGAGCGATCAACGAGCCGGTCGTGTCGGCGATGTCGTTGAAGCAGTGCCGGGAGCCGAGCACGCGCACGGAGCCCCCCGCGGTGAGCAGCCCGCGGAGCTCGTCGATCGACTCGGGATGCTCGATCGAGGAGGCCCGATAGAGGAGGTTGCCGGCCCAGTTGCGTTCGTCGCCCATGGTGTCAGCGTACCCGCGGGGCCGTGCCTTCAGACGCGCGGGATAGTCTGACCCCATGACAGCGCCGCCCGCTCCTCGAGCGACGATGAAAGACGTCGCGGCTCTGGCCGGAGTGTCACCGAAGACCGTCTCGAACGTCGTCACCGGCACGGTCGTGGTGCGCGCGGAGACCAGGGCGAGGGTCGAGGCGGCTATGGCCGAACTCGATTTCGTGCCGAATCTCAGCGCGCGCGGTCTGCGCAACGGCAGAAGCGGGATCATCGCCGTCGCGCTTCCCGACCTGGGCACGGCGTACTCGGCCCAGCTCGTGCACCGCATCGTCGCCGCCGCGCACGACCGCGGCCTCGCGGTGCAGGTGGAAGAGACCGCGACCGAACCCGAACGCGAGAAGGAGCTGCTCTCTCGCGCCCGCGCCCACCTGATCGACGGCCTGATCCTGAACCCGATCCGCCTCGAGGACAGCGTCGTGAAGTACGCGGACCGCCTGCCGCCGCTCGTCGTGATCGGCGAGGTCGAGCAGAACCGCGCCGACCACGTGCGCATCGACAGCCGTGTGGCCGCATCCGAGGCGACCTGCCACGTGATCTCCCGCGGCGCGCGACGGATCGCCGTGATCGGAGCCGACGACGACCCCGCGTTCGAGACCGCAACCAGCCGGATGCGCCTCGCGGGCGTGCACGATGCGCTGCGCGAGGCCGGCATCGCCCGCGATCGGCGGCTCGAGGTCAACCTGCTGCCCTGGACGATGGCAGGCGGCGCGGAAGCTGCGCGCATGCTGCTGGCGCGCGAGGTCGACTTCGACGCGGTCGTCGCGTTCACCGACTCGATCGCCTTCGGTGCGATGCACACGCTGCACGACGCCGGCATCCGCGTTCCCGACGACGTGATCGTGACCGGCTTCGACGACGTCGAGCTCTCGGCATTCACCTCCCCGTCGCTGACGACCGTGGCCTTCGATCTGGGCGACTTCGCCGAGGCGGCGCTGGGCCTTCTCGAGTCGCGCATGGACGATCGCGTGTCGCCGCCGCGCGGGCTGATCCTGCCGCACCGGCTCATCGCGCGCGCGAGCACCTCGGCCTCGCCGGCCGGGTATCACCCCTGACCGGCAGATCGTCGCGACGGGTATCGCTCTGACTCTTGCGCCGCCGATTACCACGATGTAATGATGGGTGCGCCCCCGACGCAGTCACAAAGGAGTGACCCGATGACACCCCCGCTCGATCTCTCGCGAAGGCAGTTCCTCACCGCCGCCTCGCTGACCGCGGCAGCAGCGCTGCTCGCGGGATGCGCGCCCGGTGCGACGCCCGGCGCCGGCCCGCAGACGCTCCAGTTCTGGCATCTGCTCTCCGGCGGCGACGGCGTGACCATGTCTCAGCTGCTGCAGAAGGTCAACGACGCGCAGGACGCCTTCCGCATCCGCCCCACCGTCCTCGCCTGGGGCACGCCGTATTACACCAAGCTCGCGATGGCCGGCGCAGGCGGGCGCGCTCCCGACGTCGCCATCATGCACGCCACCCGCACGGTCGGCTGGGCTCCGGGCGGGCTGCTCGACCCGTGGGACCTCGCCCGGCTCGAGGAACTGGGCATCGACGCCTCGACGTTCCCGAAGCCCATCTGGGAGAAGGGCTTCGTCGGCGAGCAGATGTTCAGCATCGCCCTCGACGCCCACCCGTTCGTGGCCATGTTCAACACCGACATCTGCGACGCCGCCGGCGTGCTCGACTCAGACGGCGCGCTGCAGGAGACGACCTCACCCGAGGAGTTCCTCGAGCAGCTCCGCGCGATCGGCGGCCAGGCGAGCGGACACGCGCTGTCGTACGGCTACCTGGGCGACGGCGCGCAGATGTGGCGCCTGTTCTACACGCTGTACTCACAGCACGGCTCGCCCATCGAGCTCCCCCCTGGCGGGAAGGCCGTGATCGACAAGGACGTGGCGGTCGAGTCTCTGACGTTCATGCGCACGCTCCTCGACGGCGAGATCGCCGCGGCCCAGGCCGACTACGGCACGGCGGTCGCCGAGTTCTCGACAGGAAAGAGCGGGATGCTGTTCACCGGCGTCTGGGAGCTGCGCACCATGCAGAACGCGAAGCTCCCGTTCGACGCGACGATGATCCCGACCCTGTACGGGACGCCCGCGGTGTACGCCGACTCGCACTCGTTCGTCCTGCCTCACCAGACCCACGCCGACAAGGCGAAGCGCGACCTGACCTATCAGTTCGTCGCCGACATGCTCAAGGGCTCGTTCGGCTGGGCCGAAGCCGGCCACATCCCCGCGTTCCTGCCCGTCACCGAGTCGCCGGAGTACGCGGATCTCGTGCCCCAGGCGCACTACGCCGAGGCCGCGAAGCACGTCGTCTACGATCCGACCGCCTGGTTCACGGGCTCCGGCTCCAACTTCCAGGGCGAGTTCGGTGCTGCCGTGCAGAACGTGCTGCTCAAGGGCGACGACCCGGTCGCCGCGATCGATCGCTTCGAGGCGCGCGTGAACACGATGCTCTCACAACCGAACCCGGCTGACCCCGAAGGGACGTTCGGCTCATGATGACCGCAGCCACCGATTCGACCCGCACGATCGTGACGGGTTCCCGCACCGCCGCCCCCGCACGCCGTGCAGGCACGCGCAGCCGCGAGCAGCTCGTCAGCTGGGCGTTCCTCGCCCCGTTCCTCATCGCCTTCGCGCTCTTCCTGGTCTGGCCGATCATCCACGGCATCGTCCTCAGCTTCACCGACGCCTCGCTCACGGGCGCCGGCGGCGGATTCGTCGGCTTCGCCAACTATGCCGAGGCGCTCAGCGACCCGGTCATGTGGCGTTCGCTGTGGAACACGATCTGGTTCACGCTGCTCTCCACCGTGCCGCTCGTCCTGATCGCCCTGCTGATGGCCGCGCTCGTCGACCGCGGCCTTCCTGGCCAGTGGCTGTGGCGGCTGTCGTTCTTCATGCCGTATCTGCTCGCCTCGACCGTGATCTCGCAGATCTGGGTCTGGATCTTCAACCCGCAGATCGGTGCGGCCAACAACATCCTGAAGGCGCTCGGCCTCGAGCCGCTCGCCTGGCTGCAGAATCCCGAGACCAACATGCTGTCGATCGTGATCGCCACGGTGTGGTGGACGGTCGGGTTCAACTTCCTGCTCTACCTGGCGGCGATGCAGAACATCCCGCCGCAGCAGTACGAGGCGGCGTCCCTCGACGGTGCGGGCGCCTGGCGCCAGTTCTGGTCGATCACGCTTCCCCAGCTGGGACCGGCGACCGTGCTCATCCTGCTGCTGCAGATCCTCGCCTCGCTGAAGCTGTTCGATCAGGCGTACCAGATGCTCGGCGGCGTCGCGAGCGACACCACCCGCTCGATCGTCCAGTACATCTACGAAGCCGGATTCGTCAGCTACCGGTTCGGCTACTCGGCCGCCATCTCTTACGTGTTCTTCGCCCTCATCGTCATCGTGGGTGTCGCGCAGGCCCTGGTCACGCGCCGCCGGAAGGAGCAGCTGTGATGTCCACCGCGACCCTCACCCCGACCGAGGCGGTCGTCACCGCCACGCCCCGGCGCCGCTCGCACCTCCCCGGCCAGAAGCCGTTCGCGCCCCTGCGCGTCGCGGCGTTCCTGGTGCTGCTGCTGCTCGCGATCGGCTGGCTGCTGCCGTTCCTCTGGGCGGTCGCGACCGCCTTCAAGACCGAGCCGGATGCCGCATCGGGCGATCCCTCGTGGATCGGCGCCTCAGGTCCCACGGTCGACGCCTTCACGGCGATCCTTTCGCAGGGCAACGTCTACACCTGGGCGTTCAACAGCCTGTGGACGGCCGCGGCGGTGACCTTCATCACCCTGACGATCTCGGCCCTCGCGGCGTACGCGTTCTCGCGGCTCGACTTCGCGGGTCGCAAATGGCTGTTCGTCGTGATCCTCGCCTCGATCGTGGTGCCGCCGCAGGTGCTGATCATCCCGCTCTTCTACCAGATGCTCGCCTTCAACATGATCGACACCTACTGGGGACTGATCCTGCCGCAGGTGGTGGCTCCGGCGATGGTGTTCATCCTGAAGCGGTTCTTCGACGCGATCCCGATCGAGCTCGAAGACGCGGCCCGCGTCGACGGCGCCAGCCGGCTGCGCATCTTCTGGTCGGTCGTGCTGCCGCTGTCGCGCCCGATCCTGGCATCCGTCGCGATCTTCGTGTTCATCGCCGCGTGGAACAACTTCCTCTGGCCGTTCCTCGTCATCAACGACACCACGCTGATGACGCTGCCGGTCGGTCTGCAGACCGTCATCAGCGCATACGGCGTGCAGTACGCGCAGGTCATGGCGCAGGCGGTGCTCGCAGCCCTCCCCCTCATCGTCATCTTCCTCATCTTCCAGAAGCAGATCGTCAAGGGCGTCGCGACCAGCGGCTTCGGCGGTCAGTGACCCCTACCCGGCTCGAAAGCCACAACCAGGAGAACCATGGCCAACGCCCGCATCACCATCGACCGCGACTTCACGATCGCCGACGTCCCCCGACGACTGTTCGGGTCCTTCGTCGAGCACATGGGGCGCTGCGTCTACACCGGCATCTACGAGCCGGGGCACCCGCAGGCCGATGAACGCGGGTTCCGGCGCGACGTGCTGGAACTGGTTCGGGAGATGGGTCCGACGGTCGTCCGCTACCCGGGCGGCAACTTCGTCTCCGGGTACCGATGGGAGGACGGCGTCGGCCCCGTCGCCGATCGCCCCGTGCGCATCGACGGCGCTTGGCACACCATCGAGACCAACGCCTTCGGCCTGCACGAGTTCGTGGACTGGGCCCGCGACGCCGAGGTCGAGATCATGGAGGCCATCAACCTCGGCACCCGCGGGGTCGAGGAGGCGCGGGCGCTCGTCGAGTACGCGAACCACCCCGGCGGCACCTACTGGTCGGACATGCGGCGCCGCAACGGCGCCGAGGACCCGTTCGACATCAAGCTCTGGTGCCTCGGCAACGAGCTCGACGGGCCGTGGCAGATCGGCCACAAGACCGCCGCCGAGTACGGCCGGCTCGCGCAGGAGACCGCGAAGGCGATGAAGCTCGTCGACGACTCGATCGAGCTCGTCGCTGTCGGCTCGTCGAACCGCGGCATGCCGACCTTCGGCACCTGGGAGCACACGGTTCTCACGCACGCCTACGACGAGGTCGACTACATCTCGATGCACGCCTACTATCGCGAACTCGAGGGCGACGCCGAGTCGTTCCTCGCCGAGGCCGTCGAGATGGACGCCTTCATCGACGGTGTGATCGCCACGATCGACGCTGTCAAGGCCGCAGGCAAGCACACGAAGCAGGTCAACATCTCCTTCGACGAGTGGAACGTGTGGGACTTCGACCGGTACAACAACGAAGAGGAAGCGGCGATCGCGGCAGCCGGATGGCGAGAGCATCCGCGCCTGATCGAAGACACCTACAACGTGACGGATGCCGTCGTGGTCGGCACTTTCCTGAACAGCCTGCTGCGCCACGGCGACCGCGTGCACATCGCGAACCAGGCGCAGCTCGTGAATGTGATCGCGCCGATCCGCTCGGAGCAGGGCGGACCCGCCTGGCGTCAGACGAGCTTCTGGCCCTTCGAGCGGATGGCGCGCCTCGCGCGCGGCCGCATCCTGCAGCTCGCGGTGTCGGCGTCGCAGATCGGCACGAAGCAGTACGGCGACGTGGACTCGGTCGACGCCGCCGCGACGTTCGACGAGGAGACGGGCCGCGTGGTGCTGTTCGTCGCGAACCGTTCGCTCGAGTCGGCGAACGACCTCACGGTCGACCTGCGCGGCTTCGGCGCCCTGCGCGTCGTGAACGCCGAGACGCTCACGATCCCCGACGGCGGCGACCGCTTCACCGCCAACCTCGAGACCACGCCCGACTCCGTGCACATGGTGCCGCTCGCGGGCGCCGAGGTGGTCGACGGCGCCGTGCGGGCGACGCTCCCCGCGCTCTCGTGGTCGGTGATCGAACTCGCCTGAGCTGGCGCGCGCTGCCGGACACGAATGTCGGCTCAGATCACGGATGTCGGTCGAGAATCCGGGTTTCCACTGACATCTGTATTCTCGGCCGATATTTGTGCGGCAGCGCGCTCAGCGACCGTCGACCGTCGGCCAGCCGTCGGTCCAGGTGATCGGCAGCAGGCCGAGGGTCGGGATGCCGTCGGCATCCGCGTCGTAGAAGTGGAAGGCGAGCCGGTCGCCCGACACCGACTGGCCGCCCGGGCCGACGCGTGAGCCCTCGGACGTGAGCACGACAGTGCCCCCGTCGTCGAGCAGCGCCCCGCCGTCGGCATCGAGATAGGGACCGGCCACGTCCTTCGAGCGCCCGACGATGATCTCGTAGGTGCTGTCGACGCCCTTGCAGCAGAAGCCGCGCGAGGCGAACAGGTAGAACCAACCGTCGTGCGCGACGATGTACGGCGCCTCGATCGCGTTCTCGACCAGCCCCCGGTCGGCGATGAGGATCGGCTCGCCGTCTGAGGCGCGCAACCCGCTCGGCCACTCCAGTTCGACCATCTGCAGGCCTGAGAAGAACGACCCGAACGACATCCACGGCACGCCCTCGGCATCCTCGACGATCCCCGGATCGATCGCGTTGAAGTCCTCGCCCTCCGAGGAGATCACCTCGCCCCGATCGACCCATTCGTATGCGGGGTCGTCGGGGTCGAGCGTCGTGTTGGTCGCGAGCGCGATCACCGAGCGGTTGCTGCCGAAGGTGGATGCCGAGTAGTAGAGGTACCAGGTGCCGCCGTGCTCGTAGAGCTCGGGCGCCCACAGGTTGTCGACTCCGGGCACGGCCGCAGGCAGCCACTCGGGCTTCGTCTTCCAGACCTCGCCGACGTACTCCCAGCTCGCCCCGTCGTCCGAGCGGCGGATCTGGATGTTCCCGTCGCCGATCTGACCGTTGCCCGTCGAGTAGATGTAGTCGCCGTCGTCGGTGTGCACGTACGCCGGGTCGTGCACGAACACGTCACCAGACAACGATGGCGCGACCGGGGCGCCCGAGCATCCGAGGAGCGCCGCCGCCGCTGTGACGATCACAGCGGCGGCGACAGGACGGGAGAAGCGACGGATCACGAGAGCGCGAGCGCCGACCAGGAGACGGGCGGGAGCGTGACGGTGAGCACACCGTCGGCCAGCACAGCACCGTCGAGCTGCTTCAGCCCGACGCGATTCTGGTCGGCGAGCGTGTTCTTCGCGTAGACGTCGTCGTCCCACAGCGTGACCGCCTCGTCGATGCTCGAGGCGCCGAGCTCGGTCACGGCGATCTGCACCTCGATCGACTCGGTCTGGCTGCGGTTCACGAGGAACACGGCCGAGTTCACGCCGTCGGTCGTGACGACCGAGTCGACCAGCGGCGCGTCGCCGTAGACGGCGGTCGAGTAGGTGCCGACGTCGATGCGCGGCTTCACGATCTCGCCCTTCGCGAGACGCGAGGTCACCGAGAACGGGAAGAAGGTGGTCTGACGCCACGCGGCGCCGCCCGGCTCCGTCATGATCGGGGCGATCACGTTCACGAGCTGCGCGAGAGAGGCCGACGCGACGCGGTCGTGGTTCTTCAGCAGCGTGATGAGCAGGTTGCCCAGCACCACGGCATCCGCCACCGAGTAGACGTCCTCGAGCTGTCGAGGGGCGACGCGCCATTCGTCGTTGACCTCGTCGGAGGCCTGGTGCTCGTCGAGGTACCAGATGTTCCATTCGTCGAAGGAGAGCTTGATCTTCTTCTTCGACTTGAGCTTGTTGCCGACGTGGTCGGCCGTCGCCACGACGGTCTCGATGAAGTACTGCATGTCGAGCGAGGAGGCGAGGTACGAGGCGAGGTCGCCGCCGCGCTCCTGGTAGTAGGCGTGGCAGGAGATGAAGTCGACGTGCTCGTAGGCCTGCTCGAGGACCGTGCGCTCCCAGTCGCCGAAGGTCGGCATCGACGAGCTCGACGACCCGCACACCACGAGCTCGAGGTTCTTGTCGGCGGTCTTCATGGCCTGTGCCGTGCGGGCGGCGATCTTGCCGTAGTCCTCGGCCGTCATGTAGCCGGTCTGCCATGGCCCGTCCATCTCGTTGCCGAGGCACCACATCGTGATGCCGTGCGGTTCGACGGTGCCGTTCGCGATGCGCTGGTCGCTGAGCGCGGTGCCCGAGGGGTGGTTGCAGTACTCGAGCAGGTCGAGGGCCGCCTCGATGCCGCGCGTGCCGAGGTTCACGGCCATCATCAGCTCGGAGCCGGTGAGCTTCAGCCAGCGGGAGAACTCGTCGACGCCGACCTGGTTCGTCTCGATCGAGTGCCAGGCCAGGTCGCGGCGGACGGGCCGCTGATCGCGGGGTCCGACCGAGTCCTCCCAGCGGAAGCCCGAGACGAAGTTGCCGCCGGGGTAGCGGATCGTGGTCGAGCCCAGCTCGCGCACGAGGTCGACGACGTCGAGACGGAAGCCGTCTTCGTTCGCCGTGGGGTGGCCGGGTTCGTAGATGCCGTCATAGACGCAGCGGCCGAGGTGCTCGACGAACGAGCCGAAGATGCGCCGATCGATGGGAGCGACGACCGCCTCGCGGTCGATGGAGATGCGTGCCTGGGTCACGGGGTTTTCCTTCTCTGAGTGGTGCTGAGGTCTTCAGGCCGCGATGCGTGCGGCCGGATGCTGAGGATCGATCTTCGCCAGCCGGTGGTCGATCAGACGCACCGAGACGGCAAGAGGGAGCGACGCGCCCACGAGCGGGATCACGACGGGGAAGATCGCGGCGATGATGCCGAAAGCGCCGAGGGCGACCAGCACGCCGATCGCCGTCATCGGCGAGCTCAACGGCACCGCCACCGCGTAACGCAGCAGCGCGAGCGGGGTGTCGCGATAGTGCACGAGTAGCGCGACGGTCACGATCGCGGTGAGCACGACGAGCGACGCGACGACCGTCGCGAGCGCGGTGAGGGCGGCGGATGCCGGCCCCGACAGCGCCGGCAGCACGAGGAAGTCGGCGCACAGCAGCACGGCAGCGGCCAGGAACGGGATGCCGGTCAGGTTCGCCCGCCGGAACGATTCCCGGTACGCGCGGACGAACCCGCGCACCGTGCCCTCGTCGCTGCTCCCCCGCAGGAGGACGGTGGCGGACGCGACGGCTGCGGGCATGACGCCGCACACGACGAGGCCGACGATCACGCCGCCCGCGAAGAGCAGATTCACGAGGACCAGTGTCCACACAGCCTGCAGCATCTGCATGACCCGGCCAGTCCAGCCCAGGCCCACCTGCGCTTCGGCGCTCACGACGCGACCGCCTTCGAGCCGCTCCAGACGACGCCCTGCTCGTCGATGCCGCTGAATGCGAGGACGGGCCGCCCCGCCACCGGATCCCACGCGCCGAACACCACCGCGTCGAGGGTGACGATGTCGTGCGCACCAGGAGGCGTTTCGTCTCGGTCGCTGACGCTCCCTCGCTCAACGACCAGTCGCGCTGCCAACGGCTCGCCGTCCGTCACCACATCCGAGACCAGGCGCACGCGCTCGGCGTCGATCATGGTCGACACCTCGGGCGCGAAGCGCACGGCATCCCATTCGCCACAGGCCGGCTCAGCCGCGACGAGCCGTTCGGTGCCGACACCGGCGAAGGGATGCGGTGACACGACCGGCCAACCCGATGCCGTCCAGTGCACACGGCGTACCTGAGCCTCATGCTGGGTCGGCGCTTCGGCGAACCTCACGTGGTGCACCATGAACGTCGCGTCGCCGTCGTGGAAGATCGAGTTGTGACCCGGCGCGATGAGGCCGGTGCCACCAGGGAACCGCAGCCCGCCGAGGATCTTGGTGCCCGAAGCCAGGGCGTCGGCATCCGGTGACACCGTCAGCTCGCGTCCCTGGTGGTCGAGGTACGGGCCGGTGATGTCGTCGGACACCCCGACCCTCACGTTGTAGGTGTCGACGAGCGAGTCGTACGAGACGAACAGGACGTACCGGCCGTCGCGCTCGACGACGTACGCGCCCTCGATCGCACCGTCGACGCTCTGCGGACGCCGGGCGATCAGGGTCCCTGGTTCGTCGCGCACGCGCAGTCCCGTCGACGCCGACAGTTCGACGGCGTGGATCCCACCGAAGAACGAGCCGTAGATCATCCATGGCGAACCCGCGCGATCGAACACGATCGCGGCGTCGATCGCGTTGAACGAATCTCGTTCGTGCTGCGTGGCGATCACGATGCCCTCGTCGGTCCAGGGGCCGGCGAGATCGGATGCGCTGGCGAGTCCGATCGCCGAGGTGCGAGACCCGAAGGTGGACGCGGAGTAGTACATGTGCCAGCGGCTGGTGCCGTCGGCGGTGGGCCAGCGGACCACCTCGGGCGCCCAGAGACCCGCGGCGCCGGACCATTCGGCGGCAGGACGCGGGACGCCGCCGAGAGCGGTGCCCCGGTAGGTCCAGGTCACGAGGTCGGGAGAGGTGCGCACGTGCGCGCCGACCGGGATCTGCTCGGCGCCGGCCACCGCATCCGTCGAGAACATGTACCAGAGGCCGTCGTCGCCGCGCACGACCGTGGGGTCGTGCGCGTGCCGCGCCCCCCAGCCGCTCGTGTCGATGTCGGTCGTCATGATCAGCCCTTCGCTCCGGTCAGCGCGACCGACTCGATGATCTGCTTCTGGAAGACCACGAACACCACCAGCACCGGCACCAGGGCGATGAACGACGCCGCCATGATCAGCGGATAGTCGGTCTGGCTGGCGTAGGTCGCGTTGAAGCTGGCGATCACGAGCTGCAGGGTCTGACGCTCGGGGGTGTTCAGGTAGATGATCGGGGCGAGGTAGTCGTTCCACACCGCCATGAACCACAGGATGAACTGCGCGGCGACCGCCGGTCGGATCGCCGGGAAGATCAGCGTGAAGAAGATCCGCAGGTACCCGGCTCCGTCGAGCTTGGCCGCCTCGATGATCGAGTCGGGGACCGAATCGAGGTACTGCCGGAGGAAGAAGATCATCACGATGTTCCCGAAGAGCCCCGGCAGGATCAGCGGCCACAGCGTGTCGACGAGGCCGGCATCCGCGAACATCTTGAACTGCGGGATCATGATCGTCGGGAACGGGATCATGATCGCCGCCAGCAGCGACAGGAACACGACGTTCTTGAACGGCAGGCGCATCTTCGCGAAGGCGAATGCGGCGATGGCCGAGCTGATGGTGCCGACCACGGTGACGCTGACCGAGACGATGAGGCTGTTGACGATGCCGCTCGCGAGCGGACCCGCCGACCACACCCTGATGTAGTTCTCCCACTGCACCGGATCGGGGATCCACTGCGGAGGCAGTGCGAACACCGCTTCCTTGGTCTTGAGCGAGGTGCTGAAGGTCCACACCAACGGCGCGATCATGATGATGCCGCCGAGCGACAGCACCGCGAACACGATCGCGTTGACGATCCGGTACTGCGAGGTGCGTGTGCGCCCGGTGGCCGCGGCGCGCTTCGCGCGCGGAACCGTGAGCGCGACGGTCTCTGATTCGTTCTGGAACATGATGGGCCTCAGTCGATCGAGAACTGGAAGCGGCGGTTGATCTGGAACTGGATGGCCGTGATCACGAAGACCAGCAGCCCCAGCACGACCGACATCGCGGTGGCGTAGCCCATCTGCAGGTAGTTGAACGCCTTCTGCCAGATGTACCAGACGATGGATGCCGTGGAGAACTCGGGCCCGCCGGTGGGGGTCATGATGTTGATCTCGATGAAGATCTGCGCGCCGCCGATGATGCTCGTGACGACGAGGAAGAAGGTCACCGGGCTGAGCATCGGGATGGTGATGTGACGGAACTGCTGCACCGCGTTCGCGCCGTCGATCGCCGCGGCCTCGTAGAGGTGCCGCGGCACCGACTGGAGGGCGGCCAGGTACAGCAGCATCGAGAAGCCGATGCCCTTCCAGACCGCCATGATGACGATCGCCGGCTTCGCGGTCTCGGCGTTCTGCAGCCAGTTCGGACCGTCGATGCCGAACATCGCGAGCACCTGGTTGATGAGTCCGAAGTCGCCGTTGTACGCCCACTGCCAGAGGATCGCGACCGCCGCCAGCGAGGAGATCACCGGAACGTAGTACACCGTGCGGAAGAAGGTGGTGCCGCGCATCTTGCGGTTGAGGGCGAGGGCGAGCAGAAGAGACAGGACCAGGCCGATCGGGATGCCGATCATCATGAAGACGGTGTTGCCCATCGCCTTCCAGAAGTAGGGATCGGCGAACATCTCGGTGTAGTTGTCGAGACCGTTGAAGACCGGATCGCTCAGCCCGTTCCACTTGGTGAACGAGGCGTAGAACGAGAACAACAGGGGGTAGGCGGTGAAGATCAGGAAGCCGAGTACGGGGATCGCGATGAACGCGGCGGCCACGAGATGCTCGCGGCGGTGCAGTCGGGAGCGCCGGAGGGTCGTCGACATGGTCACCTCTTCTCAGGAAGCAGGGGTTCTTGTGCAGAACGCGGTGGGGTGAGGGATGCTGATGCCCGGGAGCCGCGTTCGCACGCGGCTCCCGGAGCGATCAGCCGATGCCGGCGTCGGCGTTGGCCTTGTCCAAGAGCTCCTGCATGCGCGGCTGCACCTCGGCGAGGTAGTCGGCGGCGGACTGCTTGCCGTCGAGGACGGGCTGGATGTTCTTGAACAGCTCGTCGTACCACTCGGCGGAGTAGGTGGTGTTCGCCGGGAGCGGGCGACCGTAGTCGTTCGCGATGTCGAGGAACTCCTGCTTGTTCGCGGGCGGGAGCGTCGAGGCGGTCACCCAGGAGTCGGCCATGTCCTTCAGGTTCGGGATCTGCACGCCGGCGTCCACGAGCGACTGCTGCGCGGTCTCGTCGGTCGAGAGGTAGATCGCGAGCTTGGTGGCGAGGTCGGCGTTCTTCGAGGATTCCGAGACGGCGATGCCGAGGGTGCCGGTCCAGGTCGCGGTCTCACCCGTGGCGCCGACCGGATAGGGGATCAGATCCCAGTCGAAGTCGAGCTTCTCGTAGGTGGGCACGTCCCACGGGCCGACGGGGAAGAAGCCGATCTCGCCCTGCATCCACCGCTGGTACGTGTCGAGCGTCTGCGCGTCGGAGGTCGACGGGGTGACCTTGGCGACGTTCGACATGTCGGCGAAGAACTGCAGAGCCTCGGCGAACTCGGGGGTGTCGACCGTGACCTTCGTGTGGTCCTCGTTCAGCCAGTCGCCGCCGTTGGACCAGACGAACGACTGCAGGTTCCACTGGACGTTGAGCCCGGTGCCCCACTGGTCGAGCGTGCCGTCGCCGTTCGTGTCCTTCGTGAGCTGCGTCGCGACGTCGAGGAACTCGTCCCACGTGTAGGGCTTGTCGGCGTCGGGCAGCGGGATGCCGGCGGCCTCGAACATGGACTTGTTGTAGCCGAACGAGAAGGGACCGATGTCCTTGGGCATCGCGTAGATGTCGCCCTGGCCCATGATCTTGCCGTCGAAGCGGTAGCTGTCGATGCCGTAGGCCCAGATGTTGTCGAGGTCGGCGGAGGCCTCGACCTCCTTGGTGATGTCTTTGATGATGCCGGACTTGACGTAGGCCTGCACGCTGCCCGGGTCGACGTAGAACACGTCCGGGATCTGCTTTCCGGTGATCGCCGCCTTGAGCTTGGTGCTGTACTCGTCGGCCGTCGTCATGATGATCTTCACCTTGACGTCGTTGTCCTTCTCGAACTGCGTGATCGCCGCGGCGTACGCCTCCTTCTCCGCGTCGTTGCCGCGGAACATGAAGGTGATCTCGTCGGAGCCGGAGCTGCCTGCGCCTCCGGCGGAGCATCCGGTGATGGTTGCCGTGGCGAGCGCGATGGCACCCGCAGCGGCCAGGATCCGTGACTTCATTGTGCTGTGTTTCCTCTCGGGAGCGGACTTCGATGTCGGTCGCGCCGGTGATGAGCAGATACGTGTCGGGGCGACTATCACTCGTTCTACAACGTTGTAGTAAACGTTGTAGAAGTTATTGTCGTCGGAACCCGGCCCGGTGTCAACACGAATTCTCAGCGCACATCATCGCGAACGCACTTGGTCCCGCGAGACCAGGAACGCACGGCGTCAGAGTCGACCCGCTTCGCGAGTCGACCGCCGCCGGTGCCGCCTCAGCTCGCGGGCGCCGACTCGCGCTGCAGGATGCGGTAGTCGGCCAAGAGCGTGCGGGGCGGAGCATCCGCGTCGCCCGCGATCCGCGCGAGAAGCGTCGAGACCGCAGTGCGGGCGATCCACTCGCGCCCCGGATCGACCGTCGTCAGGCTGGGGATCGAGTACTCCGCCTCGTCGAGACCGTCGAAGCCGAGGACGGCGACGTCATCGGGCACCCGGCGCCCCGATTCCTGCAGCACGCGCATCGCCCCCAGGGCGAGCGTGTCGTTGAGGCCGAAGACCGCGTCGAACTCGGCGCCTGCGGCGAGCAGCTCGCGCATGGATCGCGCACCGTTCGCGCGGTGCCAGAGGGTCGTGTAGCCGATGATGCTGTCGTCGTAGGCGATGCCCGCGGCGTCGAGGGCTTCGCGGTACCCCTGGAGTCGCAGGGCCGCCGAGCCGATGAGCTCGCCTTCGTGCGCCCCGACCACGGCGATCCGTCGGCGCCCCTGCGCGATCAGGTACTCGGTCGCGGCCCGAGCGGCCTCGACGTTGCGCATGGTCACATGATCGGTCGGCCCGTCGAAGATGCGCTCGCCGAGCAGCACCATCGGGAAGTTCACGTCGAGGGCCGCCGCGTCGTCCTGCCCCATGCCCAGCGGGCTGAAGATGAGGCCGTCGGTGAGCTTGAGCCGCGGGCTGCGCAGCAGCTCGAGCTCTCGCGTCCGGTCGGCGCCCGTCTGCTCGACGAGCACGACGACTCCGGCAGCCTCGGCCTCGCGGATCACCTCTGCGGCCAGTTCGGCGAAGTAGGCGAGGCTGAGGTCGGGCACGGCGAGAGCGATCGCGCCGGTACGGCCCGATCGGAGGTTTCGCGCGGTGAGGTTGGGGGTGTACCCGAGCTGCGCGATCGCAGCCTCGACCTTCTCGCGCGTGGCGGGCCTGATGTGCGGGTAGTCGTTGATGACGTTCGACACCGTCTTGATCGACACCCCGGCCAGCCCCGCGACGTCATGCAGCGTCACCGCCATGCGCACCCCCTTCACTCGCGCTCACTCTACAACGTTGCAGGTCGCCGAACCGTCGAGAAGAACGCTGCGGGTCCGCGCCGTTCCGAGGAACGTCGCGGACCCGCGGCCGTCACTCCCAGACGACGGAGGGCGTCTCGGCGGAGAAGTCGACCTTCGGGGTCAGCACCTCGCCGCCGAAGAGGACTTCGAACGGCTCGGTCGACGAGCCGTTCGAGGCCTGGAGCGTGATGTCAGCACTCCAGTAGTCGTACGTCGTCACGATCGCGCGCTCGCTCACGTAGGCCTCGAGGTTGTCGAGCTTCGACTGGTTCTCGGCGTCGATCGTGCGGGTGACCGTGCCGTCGACGGGCGTGTAGCCGTCCTGGCTCATGGTGCTCGTGTTCATGCCGCACGGGGTGTCGAGCGTCTTCATCGCGAGGCACTCGGCGAACGAGGCCTTGACCAGCTCGCGGAACGACGTGGTGCCCGCCTCGCTCAGGATCGGCTTCACTTCATAGAGCGCTTCGGTGTCGTCGTCGGAGGCGACCACGAGGGTGCTCTCGCCTTCGATCGCGAACTGCTCGGGACCGACCGCGAGCTGGTAGGTGCCGGGGAAGACGTACACGCTGTCGGTCGGCGCCTCGGCGCCGTTCACCGTCAGGCCGAGCCCCTCGAATCCGTACAGGCCCGAGAACGACACGAGACCGTCGACGATCGTGAGCTCGGTGCCGTCATACGACGGGTTCACGTCGAACGTGCGGTCGACCTTGGTGTCGCCGATGGTGAAGGTGACTGCGACCTGGGTGTCGCCGTACTCCCCCTCGGATTCCTTGCCGACCTTGATCTTGTCGATCTTGCCGAGCTTCAACGACTCCTTGAGGACGTCGGCGGTCAGAAGATCGTCGCCTCCGTAGTTCTCGACGTAGGTGACCGCCTTCTCGGCGTCGCCGTCGGCGAGCGCCGTCAGGTACTGCTCGACGTACTCGGACGCCGAGGGCTTGGCCGGCCGCGTCACGATCGGGACGATCACGGCGGCCGCGATCGCGAGGACCACCACTGCTCCACCGCCGATCAGGCCGAACAGCAGCCCCTTCGACATCGGCTTCTTCGGTGCGGGCGCGAAGCCGGCAGCCGGGTAGGCCCCGGGGTAAGGGGCGTTCGGGTCGCCGGGAGCTGCAGCGCCCGGGTAGGCGGCAGGGCCTCCGGGCGGGTAGGCGTTGGGGTCGCCCTGCGGAGCGGCGGGATACGACGCGTGGGGGTCGGATGCCGCGGCATACGGCTCCGTCGGCGCTGCAGGGTAGGCCTGCGGGCCGCCCTGGCCGGGAACCGCGTAGGGATCCGGCGCTGCGGTGGGAGCAGCCCCCGGGTAGGCCGCCGGCGCCCCCGGGTACGCGTTCGGATCGAACGACGGCGGCTGCACGGGCTCGGGCTGGTACGGCGGCTGCGCGGGCTCCGGCTGATACGGTGCAGGCGGCTGCGCGGGCTCGGGCTGGTACGGCGGCGTGGGCGGTGCCGGCGGTTGTGTCGGCTCGGGCTGGGACGGCTGCGGGTTCTCCGGCGTTTCGGTCATGGCTGCTCTCCGTAGACGCCGTCGACCACGGCATCCGCTCTGCTCTTCGTCACCTGGAAGAGGTGACCCCCTCCCCCGGCCGCGGTGCGTGCGACGGGGAACTCCTTCAGGGTACCGTCAGCCAGGGCAAGGATCGGGTCCTTCGTCATGGGGAGTTCTGCCCATGACGAAGGACCGTCACGGCCGAGCTCAGCGTGCGATATGCCGCTCGTCGACGCCGTCGTAGTGCGAGAGCGGACGGATGAGCGCGTTCGCTCCGGCCTGCTCGATCACGTGCGCCGTCCACCCGGTGACGCGTGCGGCGACGAACAGCGGCGTGAAGGTGAGGGTGTCGAAGCCGATGAGGTTGTACGCCGGCCCCGACGGGTAGTCGAGGTTCGGGTAGATCCCCTTGCGGGCGACGAACTCCGACTCGAGGGCGTCGTACAGCTCCGCCACGTCGTGCCGTCCGTAGTGCTCGACGAGGGTGTCGAGCGCAGCCTTCATGGTGGGCACGCGCGAGTCTCCGCGCTTGTACACGCGGTGCCCGAAGCCCATGATCTTGCGCTTCTCGGCGAGCGCCGTGTCGAGCCAGGACTTCACGTTCGAGGCGTCGCCGATCTCGTCGAAGATGTGCAGCACGGCCTCGTTCGCGCCCCCGTGCAGAGGACCCTTGAGCGCGCCGATCGCGCCCACGACGGCCGAGTACAGGTCGCTGAGCGTCGAGGTGATCACGCGCGCGGTGAACGTCGAGGCGTTGAAGGAGTGCTCGGCATACAGGATCATCGAGCGGTTGAACGCGTCGACCACGACCGCGTCGGGTTCGGCGCCGAAGGTCATCCAGAGGAAGTTCGCCGAGTAGTCCAGGTCGTCCCGCGGCGCGATGGGCTCCTCGCCGCGACGGCGGCGCTGTCCGTAGGCGACGATCGCGGGCAGCGCCGCGAACAGGCGGATGCTGCGCTCGAGGTTCTCGGCGGGGCTCCCGCCTGCGTTCAGCACCGAGCCGCCGGCATTCGGATCGGAGGCGCCGATCGCACTGACCGCCGTGCGCACCTCGTCCATCGGGTGGGCGCTCACCGGGATGAGATCGATCACGGCCTTCACCTCGTCGGCGAGCGCACGGTGAGCACGTTCCGTCGCACGCAGCTCGGCGAGCTGCTCGGCATCCGGCAGCTCACCGTTCCAGAGCAGGTACGCGACGGCCTCGAACGGCTGGGTCGCGGCGAGCTCCTGCACGGGGTACCCCCGGTACAGCAGGCTGTTGGTCTCGGGGTTGACCTTCGAGATCGCGGTCGTGTCGACGACGACTCCGGCGAGGCCCTTCTTGATGTCCGGCTCGGTCATGGTCACTCCTTCGTGGTGTCCCGCTCGACGCGGAAGTTGAAGACGCCCGAGTCGAAGTGGTTGTACGACTCGTAGTCGATCAGATCGTAGAGATCGGCCCGGTGCTGCATCTCGCCGAGCTTCGAGGTCAGATGCCCCTCGTCGTTCAGCGTATCCAGTGCACGGCCGGCCGACCCCATCGCGATGCGCAGCAGCGAAACCGGCCAGATGACCATGCTCACACCGGCATCCCGCAACTGGTCGACAGGGAACAGCTCGCTCTTGCCGAACTCGGTCATGTTCGCGAGGATCGGGACGTCCACGGCGTTCGCCATCGCCTCGAACTCCGCGAGCGTGCGCATCGCCTCGGGGAAGATCGCGTCGGCCCCGGCGTCCACCAGCGCCTTCGCGCGGTCGATCGCGGCCTCCAACCCGTCGATGGCACGGATGTCGGTGCGCGCCATGATGAGGAAGTTCTCGTCCCGTCGGGCGTCGGCGGCGGCGCGGATGCGCTTGATCGCCGTGTTCTCGTCGACGACGCTCTTGCCGTCGAGGTGACCGCAGCGCTTGGGATTGATCTGGTCCTCGATGTGCGTGCCGGCGAGCCCGGCATCCTCGAGCTCCTGGATCGTGCGGGCGACGTTCATCGGTTCGCCGAAACCGGTGTCGGCGTCGACGATCGCGGGGAGGTCGGTCATGCGGGCGATCTGCTTCGCCCGGCCGGCCACCTCGGTGAGGGTCGTGAGCCCGATGTCGGGGAGTCCGAGGTCGGCGGCGAGCACCGCGCCCGAGATATAGACGCCGTCGAAGCCCTTCTCCTCGATCAGCCGCGCGCTGAGCGGGTTGAAGGCGCCGGGCAGGCGCAGCAGCTCGCCGCTCGCGAGACGCTCGCGGAACAGCCGCCGTTTCTCGGCCGGAGTGACCGTGGAGTAGAGCATCAGAAGAGCCCCTTCGGGGCATCCGCGGCCTCGAGCAGGCCGGGCCGCGCGATGATCGAGAGCTCGCCGACCTCGGCGGCGGTGAGTTCGGGCAGCCGCTGCACGAGCTCGAGGAACCGCTCGATCTCGGCGGGCTCGAGCACGGGTTCTGCGAGCAGGCGGAACTTCGCGATGTAGTTCTCACGGGCGAACGGACGGGCTCCCAGCGGATGCGCGTCGGCCACCGCGATCTCGTCGACCACGGTCGTGCCGTCGGTCAGACGGAACTCGACGCGACCGCCGAAGGCCTTCACGTCGGGATCCTCGGAGTGGTAGCGGCGCGTCCACTCGGGATCCTCGGCGGTGGTGATCTTGTGCCACAGCTGGACCGTGTCCGGTCGAGCAGCGCGTTCGGGAGCATAGGAGTCGACGTGGTGCCAGCCGCCGTCCTGCAGTGCCACCGCGAAGATGTACGGGATCGAGTGATCGAGGGTCTCACGCGACGCGGTGGGGTCGTATTTCTGCGGGTCGTTCGCCCCTGAGCCGATCACGTAGTGCGTGTGATGGCTGGTGTGCAGCACGATCGACTCGATGTTCGCGGGGTCGCGCAGCGCCGGGTTCTCGGTGCCGAGCTTGCGGGCGAGATCGATCCACGCCTGCGCCTGGTACTCGGCCGAGTGCTCCTTCGTGTACGAGTCGAGGATCGCGCGCTTCGCCTCGCCGACGGCAGGCAGCGGCACCTCGTATGCGGCGTCATTGCCGTCGAGCATCCAGGCGATCACGCCGTCCTCGCCTTCGTAGATCGGCGAGGGACTGGTCTGCCCGCGCATCGCGCGATCGACGGCTTCGACGGCCATCTTTCCCGCGAATGCCGGCGCGTGCGCCTTCCATGTGGAGATCTCGCCCTTGCGGCTCTGACGGGTGGCGGTCGTGGTGTGCAGCGCCTGGCCGACGGCCTGGTAGATCGTCTCGACGTCGAGGTCGAGCAGCGTGCCGATGCCAGCTGCAGCCGAGGGCCCGAGATGCGCGACGTGGTCGATCTTGTGCTTGTGCAGGCAGATGGCGCGCACGAGGTCCATCTGGATCTCGTAGCCGGTCGCGATGCCGCGCACGAGTGCCCGACCGTCCTTGCCAGCATGCTGGGCCACAGCGAGGATCGGCGGGATGTTGTCTCCGGGGTGCGAGTACTCCGCCGCGAGGAAGGTGTCGTGGTAGTCGAGCTCGCGCACCGCCACGCCGTTCGCCCACGCCGCCCATTCTGGACTCGTGCGGTGGTCGAGGGCTGCGCCGAACAGGTTCGCACCCTGGCCGCCGGTGGACACCGGGTGGCTGAACGCCTGTGCGCGCGCCGCGTTGATCGGGGCGCGGGTGAGGGATGCCGCGGCCACCGAGGCGTTGTCGATGATGCGGTTGATGATCATGTCGACGACGGCCGGCTCGACCTCGACGGCGTCGACCGCGACCTCGGCGATCTTCCAGGCGAGCTGGCCTTCACGGGCCAGATTCTCGTCGCTGCGGTGGACCCGGACGTGGTGGGTGACGGTCATTTCTGTCCTTCGTTCAGGGTTTCGAGGATGCCGGTGAGCGCGTTGTGCAGGTGCACGTGCGTGGCATGGGCGGCCAGCTCGCCGTCGCGATCGGCGAGGGCTTGGGCGATCGTGCGGTGCTCGGCGGCGGATGCTTCGAGCCGGGCGGGCTTGTCGCGAGCCATGCGCCGCACTCTCACGAGGTGCGTGCGCACGGTGCGCAGGGCCGAGGCGATGTAGTCGTTGGCCACCGCCGCATCGAGGGCCGCGTCGAAACGGGCGATCAGGGCGTAGTAGGCGTCTCGCCCCTCGACGGCCGTGAGATCGACGTGTGCGAATTCTTCGGCGAGGTTCCGGAACAGCGCGGCGTCGCCTCGGGCCGCGGCCAGCCGGGCCGAGGTCTCCTCGAGCGCGCGGCGGATCTCGAACAGCGCGCGGATGTCTTCGGCATCAAGGTCCGCCACGACCGTGACCCGGGGCGACTGCTGCACGACGAGGCCGTCGGCAGCGAGGCGGCGCAGCGCCTCGCGCATGGGCGTCCGGCTGACCCCGAGCCGCGCGGCCTGTTCAACCTCGCCCAGCACGAAGCCTGCGGGGAGCAATCCCGATTGGATGCCGTCCAGCAGATCCGCGTAGGCGCGATCGCTCGCGCTGATGCGATCGGCGGCGAGGGTCATTTGATCAGTGTATACATAAACAAACACTGTGCGGCTCGAAAGCCCCGCTCGCGTTCCTCCCCGTATACATTCGAGTCGAGGCGGGGCACGTCATTCACGCCTCAGATACGAGTTCCACTTCACCAGGAACGCGGAGATGATCACCCCTCCGGCCGGCACCACTTCTTCGACGGCGGGCTGCGGGTCACCCAGGGCGGCGAGGTCGACGAGCGCCGCCGTTCGCAGGGCGACGATTCGCTCCTGCTCCTGCGCACTCAGCTTCTCCAGCGTCTCCGCCTGCAGGCGCGCGGCGATGGCATCCACCTCCGGCCGCATCCTGTCGACCGCGACATTGATCGCCGTGTCGATCTCCTCGCGCTCCGCCGGACGGAGCGCGCGCACCAGCAGCGCGAGTATGAGTCCGGCGATTCCGATCGCACCCGCGCCGAACACGAGCGGCGCAACCGGCATCGCAGGGCGCGTCAGCTGGAACGCTGCGGCCACCGCTAGCGTGACAGCGATCCCGATCTGCATCCGCACCATTCCCCAGTTCAGCGGACGCCACCCGACCGCGATCAGCACGATGAGGTCGCCCAGCCCCGAGATCGTCGCCAGAACGAAGAGGATTCCTTCCGTCTCGTACGGATCCGACCTCAGACCGGCGGCGAGCGCCGCAGAGAACGCTCCGCTCAGCACCGCGGCGAACAGCACGAAGGTCGACCATCCGCCGTGGGGGTTCCTCGCCCCGTACTCCCTGCGCAGCCGACGGCGGCACTCGCGCCACGCCTCGTCGGCCGCGTCACGCGCCTGATCCCAGAGATCGAGTGCGACGTCCCGCTGCCCGGCGACGTCGAAGGCCACCCGCTCGACGTCCTTCGCATCGAAGTGCTTCGCCGCGACAGGAAGGCGCGACCGCACGACGACGACCTGCTTCTCGAAGTCGTCATCTGCCACGGACTCAGGGTAGCCACCCGCACCGGGAGCCGACGGACGTGAGAATGCCCGACGAAGGCGAGCGTCGTCAGCGGTCGACAGGCCCACTCCGCTCGACGGGCACCGCTTCGACGACGAGCGAGGGTGCACCGGCATCCGCTTCGCCGAGCTTCACGACGACGACTCCCGCGAGCACGAGCGCGCCTCCGATCGCCTGCACGGGTCCGGGGATCTGACCCAGCATCAGAGCGCTGAACACCATCGCGGCGACCACCTCGGAGAGGGCGACGAACGACGACAGGCGGGAGCCGAGCATCCGCGTCGACGCGATGCCGAGGATGTATGCGAGCGCCGTCGCGATCAGCCCCATCGCGAGCACCGGCACGAACCACGGCACGCTCCCGACGCTGTACTCGACGTCGGCGGTGGTCCACTCGAACGGGAGCACCCCGATCAGTGCGGCGATCGCGAGGCCCACCGCTCCGATCAGCAGGCCGAGGCCCGCGAGCGCGATCGGCGGCAGCCCGGTGTCGGCTCTGCCCGAGAGCACGAAGTAGGTCGCCGCCCCGATCATCGCACCGAGCGCGAACAGGATGCCGCCCAGATTCACCTGCGCGCCGGTGAGGATGTCGAGCATCAGCACGAGACCTACGAAGGCGACGGCCGCGCCGAGCAGGCTGCGCCTGGTCGGCTTCTCGCCGCGCCGGATCCACAGCCAGAGCACGACGGCGATGGGGGCGGTGTACTCGATGAGCAGGGCGATGCCTACGTCCATGACGGCGACCGCCTGGAAGTAGCAGAGCTGCGCGAGCGTCACCGCGAGCACTCCGTAGACGAGGACCATGACGGCGTTGCGGCGCACGATCCGCCACTTTCCCCGCAGCGCGAGAAGGGTCGGCACGAGGAGCACGAGCGCCGCCACCCACATCCGCACCGTGACAGCCGCGCCGGGGCTCCAGCCTGCATCGATGAGCCCGCGGGCGAAGACGCCCGACATGCCGAACGACACGGCCGCGCCGAGCGCCACCAGCATCCCGCGGCTGACGCCCGGGCGCGACGCGATTCGAATGCTGTCATCGGCAAGTGTGGTCATGACATGTGACGCTACGCGTATGCGATGTAAGATGTCAACATGATCTTCACCAATGACACGGAAGACGCGCTCCGCTCGGCCGTCTGGCTGGTGAACACCGCGGAAGCGCCGGACACGCTGACGGACGCCGCAGACGAGGCCGAATTCCTCGAGGAGTTCCCGTTCACCGGGCGCGTGGATCGGGATGCCGTCGAGCTCGACGCGCTGCGCCGCATCCGCTCGCAACTGCGTGCCATGCTCATCGCGCCGCGCGACGAGATGGCCAAGGCCGTCAACGAGGCCCTCGCGTCGGTGACGCTGACGCCGCGGTTGACCAGGCACGGCGACATGGACTGGCACCTGCACGCGGTCGCCGACGACCGCCCTCTCTCCGAGCGCGTGCTGATCGAGACGGCCATGGCCCTCGTCGACGTCATCCGCACCGACGAGGGCTCACGCATCTCCGTGTGCGACGACGACTCCTGCGAGGCCCTCGCCCTCGACCTCTCACGCAATCGCTCGAAGCGCTACTGCTCGACGACCTGCGCCAACCGCAACGCCGTCGCCGCCTACAGGGCGCGGCGTGCCTCCTGATCGATCCCCCGCCGCCTCCAGGTCGATCCTCCCGCGCCACCGCGTTCCCGACGCGCCGCCCCCGAATATGCGCGAACAACGTGGTGGCACGTCGACATCGTGGTGGCGGGGCATCATCGCACCACCCGGGGCACTCTTCACACTCTTCACAAACTTCTGAAATCGGCGTAGCGTGCCGTGCATGGACACAGTGATCCGCACGAGCGATCTCACCAAGCACTACGGCCGCGTGCACGCTCTCGACGGCCTCGATCTCTCCGTCACAGCGGGTCAGGTGCACGGCTTCCTCGGCCCGAACGGCGCCGGAAAGACGACCACGATCCGCATCCTCCTCGGTCTCGCACGCAAGACCTCGGGCGACGTCGAGGTGCTCGGGCGAGACCCCTGGAGGGACGCGACCGACCTGCACCGCCGCATCGCCTATGTTCCGGGTGACGTCAGCGTCTGGCCCAACCTCTCCGGCGGAGAGGCGATCGACCTGCTGTCGCGCCTGCGCGGGGCATCGACGAAGAGCGCCGACTACCGGGCGAGCCGCGCACGGCTCGAGGCGGCGTTCCAGTTCGATCCGCGCAAGAAGGGCAGAGCCTATTCGAAGGGCAACCGGCAGAAGGTCGCCCTCATCGCCGCGTTCGCGGTGCCGGCCGACCTCTACATCCTCGACGAGCCGACCAGCGGGCTCGATCCGCTGATGGAGGTGGTGTTCCGACAGGAGATCGCACGGGTGAAGGATGCCGGCGCCACGGTGCTGCTTTCGAGCCACATCCTGTCGGAGGTCGAGCTGCTGTGCGACCGGGTCTCGATCATCCGTGCCGGCCGCGTCGTCGAGTCCGGCACGCTGCCGGAACTGCGACACCTCACCCGCACCGAGGTGTCGTTCGCAGCAGCCGACGTCTCGGCCACCGACGGGATCGCTGCGGCCCATGATCCGACGTTCACCGAGGGGCGCGCGCGGTTCACGGTCGACAGCGACGCCATGGCATCCGTCCTCCCGATCCTCGCCCAGCGCCAGGTGACCGGCTTGCGCATCGAGCCGCCCTCTCTCGAGGAGCTGTTCCTGCGCCACTACGGCGACGAGAGCGCATCATGATCCCCCTGCTCCGCCAGCGTCTGCGCCGCGACTGGCTGCAGCTCTCGCTGTGGGTCATCGGCGCCGTGCTGCTCGCCTACGCGGGCTACGCCGGCGTCACGCAGTCGTACAGCACGGTCGCCGACCGTCAGGAGGTGCTCGCGGCGGTCGCCGCGAACCCGGTGATCCTGATGTTTCGGGGGCTGCCCTCCGGCACCTCCGTCGGCGCGTTCCTCGCATTCGAAGATCTGCCCTGGCTCGCGATGCTCGCAGCTCTCATGAGCACGTTCCTCGCTGTGCGGCACACGCGCGGCGACGAGGAGGCCGGGCGCAGCGAACTCGTCGCGGCCACACCCGCCTCGCGCACGCTGCCGCTGCTCGCCACGATCGTGCACGGACTCGCGGCCAACGTCGTGCTGGGCCTGCTCATCGGCCTGTCGCTGATCGGCGCGGGGATGGACGCCGCGGGCTCGCTGCTGCTGGGAGCTGCGGCAGCCGCCACGGGCGTCTCGTTCCTCGGCGTCGGTCTCGTCGCGGCGCAGCTCATGCGCACGTCGCGGGGTGCGAACGCGCTCACCGTCTGGCTGCTGGTGGCGACGTTCCTGATCCGGGGCATGGGCAATCTCGCCGGCACGCCGAGCGACGACCTGAGCCGCATCGACAGCGCGTGGCCGGTCTGGCTGTCGCCGTTCGGCTGGGCCGAGCAGATCCGCCCCTTCGACGAGAACTCGCCGTGGCCGCTGGTCCTCGGGTTCGCGTTCGGGATCGTGCTCGCGGTGACCGCCACCGTGCTGCAGTCGGCTCGCGACCTGGGCGCGAGCTTCATCGCCGAGCGGGGCGGCCGGGCGAGCGCACGCGCCGCGCTCGCCTCTCCGCACGCTCTCGTCTGGCGGCTGGCGTGGGGGTCCCTCCTGGGCTGGGTCATCGGCGGTGTGCTCACGGGGTTCCTCGCCACGACCCTCGGCGGCATTGCAGGGCAGGTGGCCGGGGAGAACCCTGCCGTCGCGCAGATCCTCGAGAAGATCGCCCGCGCCGGCGACCTCGACGAGGCGATGATCACGGTCTTCTTCACGATGCTCGGGGTGCTCGCGGCCTGCGCCGGCGTGCAGACGATCATCCGCGCGCGCCAGGAGGAAGCGCACGGCACCGCCGAGCCGGTGCTCGCGGCCGCGGTCGGCCGCGTTCGCTGGCTCGCGGACTACGCGATCGTCGCGACGATCGGGGTAGCTCTGGTCGTGGCCGCGGCGATGGTCGCGGCATACGTCGGCCTGGCGGCCAACGGCGCCCCCGCCGACCTGTTCCGAGTCGTCACGGTCACCGGGCTCGGGCAGTTCATCGCGGCATCCGTCTTCACCGCCCTCACCGCACTCGTGTTCGTCCTCGCGCCGCGCGCGACGCTCGGGGCGGGGTGGACGCTGGTCGGCGTGGCAGCGGTCCTGGGCATGTTCGGACCGCTCATGGGCATGCCCGAGTGGCTCACGAGCATCTCGCCGATCGCGGTGACACCCGTGGTGTCGCACGGCGACGTGGACCTGCGGGGACTCTGGTGGCTCGTGTTCGCCGTCGTGGTCGCCGGTGCCGGAGCGCTCACGCTCATGCGCCGTCGGGAACTCGCGTCAGACGGCTAATCTGGGGCTGAGGAGCGCATGGAACACCGAGGAACCGAAGCCGCAGAGCAGGCCGCCGCGATGATCACGGCGGCCGGCATGCCGAGGATGCCCGCGCGCGTGCTGATGGCGCTGGTCGCCGCCCCCGCCGGCGGATACACGGCGGCCGAGCTCGCCGAGCGCCTCGAGGTGAGCCCCGCCGCGGTGTCGGGCGCGGTTCGCTACCTGCAGGACGCGCATTTCGCACGGCGTCTGCCCAGCGCCGGCCATCGCCGGGACCGCTACGACCTGGTCGCCGACTCGTTCCACTCCGTCGTGATCGGCAACCTGCCGGTGTACACCCGCATGGCCGACTACGTCGAGAAGATCGCAGCGGAGACCGGCGAAGAGCCGGCCGCCGCCGAGCGCGCCGCCCAGATGGCGGGCTTCCTGCGGTTCATGGCCGAGCGGATGCCGCAGCTCGTCGACGAGTGGATCGCTCAGCGCGACGCGAACCCCGCGTAGGGCGGGGCGCCAGGTCAGCCCCCGACCACGCCCTCGAACAGCCCGATGTGATTGCCGTCGGGGTCGACGATCACCGCCCACCAGCTGCTCTCGGTGATCTGCTGCTTGCCCTGGGCGACGCTCGCACCGGCGTCCTGCGCGCGAGCGATCGTCTCGTCGATCGAGTCGACCTCGACGTACGACCGCGGCTCGACGAACCCCTCACCGCGGGGCGCGAGGCCGCCGCCCGAGATGCCGTTGGGAGCCTGCCACATCGGGTAGCCCTCGAAGCCCGGCATCTCGGCGATCTGCCAGCCGAACAGGCTCGAGTAGAACTCGGTCGCCGCTTTCATGTCGCTCACCGGGATGTCGATGTGCGTGATGTCTCCGTGCGCCATGGTGGCCCCTTTCGCCGTTCTCGTCGTCGTGCGGACGCGGCCAGTCTTCTCGCCCGACCAGGCGACTTCAAGGGGTTGTGCTCACACTCCGGAACGCCCGACGACGCCCTTGCGCAGCAGTGCGTTTCCGTACGCACGGGTCTCCCCGGTTCGCACCATCAGATAGGCGCCCCTGGCGACGTCGTAGTACGCGAAGCGCTCCACGAATCGCGTGGTGCCGGCATCCGTCCCGGCTGCGGCCATGAGCTGGTGCTGCACGTCGAGCACCTCGCCATCAGCAGAGGTCATGAGGTCGATGCCGGGCACATCATCGAGGGGCAGCACCGTGCGGATGGCGGCGACGACATCGGGCGTGGTGGTGCCGGGCAGGTCGACGACCCGCTCCCCCAGCGCCCACGCCGGGAAGTGCGCGTCGGCGATCACGACCGCGTCGGAGTGTCCCATCCGGTCGAGGTGCAGCAGCAGTTCACCGGTGAGCAGCGGGTCGATTCCTTCGAGCATGAGCGTTCCGTTCGTCAGGAGATGAAGCCCTCGGCGGCGAGGGCCTGCCAGAGGGCTGCCGGGATGTCGAGGGCGGCGTACTCCGCGTTCTGTCTCAGCTGCGCGGGGCGGCTGCCGCCGACGACCACCGAGTGCACCAGGTCGGACTGCAGCGGGAACTGCAGCGCCGCGGCAGGCAGCGGCACGTCGTGATCGGCGCAGATCGCGGCGATCCGGACGAGGCGCTCCCACAGCTCCTGCGGGAGCTGCCCGTACTCGTACCGGCCGTCGCGGTGCGGGGTGCTCTGGGCGAGAAGCCCCGAGTTGAACACAGACGCGGCGACGATCCCCGTGCCGTTCTCGCGGCAGGCCGGCAGAACGTCGGCTGCGGCAGGCTGCTCGAGCAGCGTGTAACGTCCGGCGACCATGATGAGGTCGAGGTCGGCCGCCCGGACGGCGGTGGCGAGAGCATCCGACACCATCGATCCGATGCCGATCCGACCGACCTCCCCGTCCGCGCGCAGCTGCTCGAGAGCGGGCAGCGCCTCGGCGAGCGCGAGGTCGAGGTCGAGGTTGTGGCGTTCGGGATCGTGCAGGTACAGCAGGTCGATCCGGTCGATGCCGAGCCGCTCGCGCGACTCGTCGAGGGACGAGCGGATGCCGCCTGCTGAGAAGTCCCAGACCCGCTGCAGGTCGTCGAGCACGTGGAAGTCGTTCGCGGTGTCGAGCCCTCCCCGCTCATGGTCGGGGTTCGGACGCAGGAGGCGGCCGACCTTCGTGGAGAGGAAGTACTCCTCCCGCGGCTTGGTCGCGAGGAACGCGCCCAGCCGGCGCTCGGACAGGCCGAGGCCATAGTGCGGTGCCGTGTCGTAGTGGCGGATGCCGGCATCCCACGCCGCATCGAGCACCTCCCAGGCCTCGTCATCCGTGAGCGGACGGAAGAGGTTGCCGAGGTTGGCCGCGCCGTAACCGAGGCGGGGCACGCCGCGATCAGACGAAGACATGCTGCCCCTTCCACGTGTACTCGGCGATGCTGTCCGCCTTCATCTCCATGCCGCTTCCCGAGGCGGACGGCGGCATGTACGAGCCGCCGCGGATCGCGGTCGGGGTGACGAAGTGCTCGTGCAGGTGATCCACGTACTCGATCATGCGCCCCTCGCGGCTGCCGCTCACCGCGACGAAATCGAACATCGACAGGTGCTGCACAGCCTCGCAGAGTCCGACCCCGCCCGCGTGCGGGCACACCGGCACCCCGAATTTCGCGGCGAGCAGCAGGTTGGCAATGTTCTCGTTGACGCCGGCCACGCGCACGGCGTCGATCTGCATCACCTCGATCGCGTTCGCCTGCAGCAGTTGCTTGAAGATCATCCTGTTCTGCGCGTGCTCTCCGGTGGCCACCCGGATCGGAGCGACGCCGCGCGCGATCTCCGCATGCCCGAGGATGTCATCGGGACTCGTGGGCTCTTCGACCCAGGCGGGGCGGAACTCGGCGAGCGCGTTCACCCACTCGATCGCCTCGGCGACCTCCCAACGCTGGTTCGCGTCGATCGCGATCGGGAAGTCGGGTCCGCATACCTCGCGGGCCTTGCGGAAGCGCCGGATGTCGTCGTGCAGGTCGGCGCCGACCTTGAGCTTGATCTGGGTGAAGCCCGCGGCCATCGCCTCGCGCGCGAGGCGCTCCAGCTTCTCATCGGAGTAGCCGAGCCACCCCGGGCTGGTGGTGTACCCGGGATAACCGGTGGCGAACAGCTGCTGCTCTCGCTCCGCCCGTCCTGGCACGGCGTCGCGCAGGATGGCGAGGGCGTCATCGCGCGTGAGCGCGTTGCCGAGATAGCGGAAGTCGACGAGACCGACGATCTCCTCGGGCGTCATACGAGCCAGCAGCTGCCAGAGCGGGAGCCCCGCGCGCTTGGCCTTGATGTCCCACAGCGCGTTGATGACGGCGCCGATGGCCATGTGCATGACGCCCTTCTCCGGGCCCAACCAGCGCAGCTGCGAGTCGCGGATGAGCTCGCGGAACGTGCCGCCCATGTCGTCGAGCAGCGGCTCGATCTCACGCCCGACGAGGTGGCCGGCCAGAGCGTCGATCGCCGCGACCTGCACGTCGTTCCCACGTCCGATCGTGAAGACGAAGGCGTGACCGGCGTCGTCGACGTCGGTCCTGACGACCGCGTAGGCCGCCGAGTAGTCGGGGTCGGGGTTCATGGCGTCGGAGCCGTCGAGGCTCAGCGATGTCGGGAAGCGGATGTCGGTGGTGTCGAGGGCGACGATGCGGCTCACGGGATTCCTCTCAGAGTCGGCTTTCCTGCACCGACCTCTTGGAGCATAAACATCGGATGTCTATACTGTCAACGAACCCGGCCCACACGGTGACGAATCGACCGTCTCTGTCGTGCGAGCCCCCGGAATCCTCGAGGAGAGTCATGAAGTTCGCACGATTGGGAGAACCAGGGGCCGAGATCCCCGTACTCGTCGAGGGAGATCGTCACCTCGACCTGCGGCCGGTGACATCCGACCTCCACGGCGATTTCCTCGCATCCGATTTCCGCTCCCGCGTCGCCGCGGCTCGCGCGGCTGACGAGCTCCCCGAGGTGGCGGACGCCGCGGCGATGCGCATCGGCGCTCCGATCGCACGCCCGAGCGCGGTGATCTGCATCGGGCAGAACTACGCCGCTCACGCCCGCGAGTCGGGGGCGGAACCGCCCACAGTGCCGATCTTGTTCCTGAAGACTCCCAACACGGTCGTCGGCCCGAACGACGCCGTGACGATCCCGCGCGGCAGCGAGAAGACCGACTGGGAGGTCGAGCTCGGCATCGTGATCGGCGCTCGCGCGGCGTACCTCGATTCGCCGTCGGAGGCCGACGCACACATCGCGGGATACGTCGTCGCCAACGACGTGTCCGAACGCTCCTTCCAGATGGAGGTCTCTGGCGGGCAGTGGTCCAAGGGCAAGATCGCGCCGGGCTTCAACCCGACCGGCCCGTGGCTCGTCACCCCCGATGACGTCGACGCCGCCGATCTGCGCCTGCGCAGCTGGGTCAACGGCGAGCCCCGCCAGGACTCGAACACGAACGACATGATCTTCGACGTGCGCGAGATCGTGCACCATCTGTCGCAGTACGTGACCCTCGAGCCCGGCGACCTCATCCTCACCGGCACTCCGCAGGGCGTCGCCTTCGGCGGGAAGTTCCCGTACCTGACGGCCGGAGACGTCGTCGACATCGAGATCGAAGGACTCGGCCATCAGCGGCAGGAGTTCGTGGCGTGGAAGGAGCAGCAGTGAGCGCAGGACTCGACGGGCTCGTCGCGATCGTCACCGGTGGAGCATCCGGCATCGGCGCCGCCATCGCG
This sequence comes from Microbacterium natoriense, assembly GCF_030816295.1. NCBI lineage: Bacteria > Bacillati > Actinomycetota > Actinomycetes > Micrococcales > Microbacteriaceae > Microbacterium > Microbacterium natoriense. The sequence goes on from NZ_JAUSXV010000001.1 coordinate 4,161,440, forward strand.
CGTCGCCTGCAAGCCGACGGTGCGCGGATCGCGGTTCTCGACCGCGACATCTCGGGGGCGGATGCCAGGTTCGCAGCGTTCACCGCCGACGTCTCGGACCGCGCCTCGGTCGACGCCGCGGTCGCGGCCGTCGCCGAGCGGTTCGGACGCATCGACATCGTCGTGAACAACGCCGGCGTCGGCGCGCAGGGCGACATCTCCGCGAACGACGACGACGAGTGGGCGCGCGTGCTGTCGATCAATGTCACCGGCATCGCGCGGGTGACCTCCGCAGCGCTCCCCTGGCTGCGGCGGTCACCCGCGGCATCCGTCTGCAACACGGCGTCCATCGCGTCGACCACCGGCCTCCCCCAGCGCGCGCTGTACTCGGCGTCGAAGGGCGCGGTCTCGGCCCTGACGCGCGCGATGGCGACCGACCACTTGCGCGAAGGCATCCGGGTGAACGCGGTCAACCCCGGCACCGCAGACACTCCCTGGGTCGGACGCCTGCTGGATGCAGCATCCGACCCCGCAGCCGAGCGCGCCGCCCTCGAGGCCCGGCAGCCGCACGGGCGTCTGGTCAGCCCCGACGAGGTCGCCGCCGCTGTGGCCTACCTCGTCTCCCCTGCCGCAGGTTCCACGACCGGAACCTTCATCGAGGTCGACGGCGGTATGGCGCAGCTGCGTCTGCGCCCCGAGTAGCCGGCTTCGGTTCCGCGGGCTCGCTCCCGTCGCGAAACATCCCGGTCGGCCGCTCCGCGTCGCTCGCGCCGGCCCGCTTCCGCTTCCGCTTCCGGTCGCAGTTGTTGCCGTCAGCGCGCTCGGACTCGGTGTTCCGGGTGCAGTTCGTGCCGCTCGATCGGCGGCGGAGCGACACCAACTGCGCCCGGAGTAAGGCATACGGCTGCCGCAGCGACACCAACTGCGCCCGGAACGACGCCCCCAGCCTGTGGATAACTTCCGCGAACATCCACGTGTGATGCGACGGTTGAGCCATGGGAAATCCACGCCCCCTGCCCGCGGAGCTCGGAAGACGCTTCAGCGTGCAAGATGCGCTGCGCGCCGGAGCGAGCAGCGGGCGCCTTCGGCGCTCGGATCTCGAGACCCCCTTTCGCGGCGTGCGCTCCACAACGGTCGCAGCGGATCTCAGCGCACTCGATCCGTTCGAGAGGCAGGCCGCCGCGAGGCGGATCCGTGCGAGAAGGTATGTTCCGCGTCTGCGAGATGACCAGTTCCTCAGTCATGAGAGCGCGGTCGCCCTGTACGGAGGCCCGCTCCCGCTCGTCATAGACCGAACTGGTCCCGTCGATGGCATGGAGCTCCCCGTGCACGTCGCCACTCTCGGCCGCGGCACACTCGTCCGGGCCAACGGCGTAGCAGCGCATCGGGCGAATCCGCTGAACACCCGTATCGCGAATCGCGACGGCATCCGCCTCGCCTCGACAGCCACCGCGTGGGCGCAACTCGGAGCCTGGAGCGTGCTCGATCTTGTCGCGCTCGGCGACTTCTTCTGCCGTGTCTGGCGATCAGGGCCGGGTCGACGTGACGTCGGCAGACGTCCTCTCGCCACGGTCGACGAGTTGAGAGCCGCGATCTCTGCGGGGCGACGCACGGGAATCGCTCGTCTGCGCGAGGCTGTGGAACTGATCCGTGAAGACTCCTGGTCCCCGCGCGAATCGATGATCCGTTTCCACCTCATCGCCGCTGGTCTTCCGGAGCCCTCGCTAAACCACGACGTCTACGACTCGAACGGACGCTTCCTCGGCTGCGTCGATCTGGCCTACCCCGAGCAGAAGATCGCGATCGAGTACCAGAGCGTCCTCCACCACTCCCGCTATGCCGCGGATGTCGAACGCATCGCCGCCCTCCGCGCCGCGGGCTGGGTCGTCATCGAGATCACGAGCGACCTCTTCGCCAGGCCCGACGTCATGATCGACCGCGTCCGCCGGGCGCTTCGCGCCTGAACCGGAAGCAGCGCTCCCCCGTTGCCGCGTTCCGGTCGCAGTTGCTGCCGCCGCTCGTTCTTTCGGTCCGTTCCGGTCGCAGTTGCTGCCGCGTAACGACGCATCCGACGGCATCAACTGCGACCGGAGTGTGGCGAGCGGATGCTGCGGCGGCATGAACTGCGACCGGAACGGCTTTGTGGGAACCCCGACGCGGGACCGACCCGATCAGCCCTTCAGACCCGAGTGGGCCAGGCCCTCGACGAACTGCCGCTGGGCCACGATGAACACGATGAGCATCGGCACTACCGTCATGGTCGCGGCCGCGAGCTGCGTGTTCCACATCTGCCCGCCGTAGGCGTCGGTGTAGCGGGTGAGCGCCTGGGGCAGGGTGAACAGCTCGGGCGAGGTCAGATACACGGTCGGCTCGAGATACAGGTTCCACGACGCGAGGAACGTGAGGATCGCGACGGCCGACAGCGCGGGCTTGGACAGCGGCAGGCAGATCCGCCACCAGATCGCGGGCCTGCCGAGTCCGTCGATGCGCGCCGCCTCCTCCAGCTCGACGGGCAGCGACAGGAAGAACTGCCGCATGATGAACGTCGCGAGCACGCACGGCGCCGCGAGCGCGGTGACGAGGATCAGCGGCCAGTGGGTGTTGATCATCCCCCACTGCTTGAACATCTGGAACAGCGGCACGATGGTCACCTCGCCGGGGACGAGCAGCCCCACGAGCACCACGAGGAACACAGCGCGTTCGCCCCGCGGAAGCGGATGCGGGCGAAGGCGTAGCCGGCCAGGCTCGACACGATCATGACGATCGCCGTGACGATGACCGCGATGTACACGCTGTTGAAGTACTGCCTCGCGAAGGGCTGGAACGCGAACGCCTCGGCGTAGGCCGCGAACGTCGGGTTCTCGGCCAACAGGGCGGGCGGCGAGCGGAAGATCTCGGCCAGCGGCTTGAACGACGACGTGATCATCCAGATGGTCGGCACCGCGAACGGCACGGCGAGCAGGATCAGGGACGCGATCAGGATCGCCTGGCGGATGCGGTGGCTCCCCGTCATCCGTCTGCTCTCAGTCTTCATAGAACACCCACTTCCGTCGCAGCTGCCACTGCAGCAGCGTGAGCAGCATCACGAACGTCAGCAGCATGAGCGCGAGTGTCGATCCGTAGCCGATGTCGTTGAACTCGAACGCCTGCTGGAACACGTAGTAGACGAGCACAGTGGTCGAGAGTCCCGGGCCCCCTCCGGTCAGCACGGCCACGTTCGCGAAGGCCTGGAGCGCCCCGACGATCGTGATCACGGCAGTGAGCATGAGCGTGGGAGAGATCAGCGGCAGCGTGATGCGGAAGAAGATGCGCCCTGAGCCCGCGCCGTCGATGCGCGCCGCCTCGTAGAGCTCGGACGGTACGCCCTGGAGAGCTGCGAGGAAGAGCACCATGTTCACGCCGACGCTTCGGATGACCTGCGTGACGATCACCGAGATCATCGCGGTGTCGCCCGACAGCAGCCAGTTGGGTCCGTCGATGCCGAACACCGCGAGCAGCGCGTTGATGCCGCCGTTGTCCTGCAGGAGGAATCCCCACACGAGCGTCCAGGCCACGACCGAGACGACGACCGGCGAGAAGAACACCGTGCGGAAGAACGTCACCCCGCGGAACCGCCGGTTCAGCAGCACCGCGAGGCCGAGACCCAGCGCGATGTTCAGCACGACGATGCCGATCGAGAAGATCGCGGTCGCGCCCAGCACCGCAGGAAGCTGCGGGTCGCTGAAGAGCGCGGCGTAGTTGTCGCCGCCGACGAAGGTGAGCTCGCCTCGGAAGATGTTCCACTCGTTCAGGCTGTACCAGATGCCCAGTCCGACGGGCACAAGCACGAAGAGCACGACCCCGACGAGCTGGGGCGCGATGAAGAGGTAGCCCGTGAGCTGGTCGCGCCGCCTCGTCGTCCAGAACGGGCGGTGCGGGTCCCGGGGCGCCTGCGCGCCCCGGGACTCGACGACGGTCTCGACAGCGGTCACTTCGACAACAGCGGCGTGAGCGCGTCGCAGGTCGCGCCGAGCACGGCCTTCACATCGGCATCCGCCGTCCACATGGCGTCGAGGGCGGTCTTGCCCGCCGCCTTGATCTCGGCGGGGCCGGTGTGGTTCGGGAGGGTCACCGCGTCGGGCAGCTGGTCGACCACGACGGTCTGCAGCTGATCGGCGGAGAGCGTCGGGTTGTTCTCGGCGAGCTTCTCGCCCGTGAGCAGGGATTCGCGGGGCGGCGGGAAGTACTGCGCGAGCTTCTCGGCGTTCTCGGGGTCGGTGAGGAAGGCGAGGAAGTCCGTCGCCTCCTGCACGTGAGAGCTCGAGGAGAGCACGCCCACCCCTGCCTGCCCGATCACCGAGTAGTCGCCCTCCGGGCCGCTCGGCAACGGGACGACGTCGTAGGCGAACGACCCGTCGAGCAGCGCCGCACGCGAGACCTGCGCCACGGTGAACGCGGCGTCCCCCGCGAAGAAGTCGGCCGTCGTGCCCGGACCGGGCATGGACTGGTCGGCGAAGGCGGCGTCATGCAGGAACGTGAACGCGTCGACCATCTCGGGGCTGTCCATCGTGCAGGTCTTGCCGTCGGCGCTCCAGGCGCTCGCGCCCCAGCCTGCCCACACCGTGGCGAGCTGGCCCCAGTTCGCGTAGTCGAAGTCGCGGATCACGAACCCGGCCTTGCCCGTGGTCTGGTGCACGGCGGCTCCCAGTTCGCTGACCTCGTCCCACGTGACCTCGTCGTCGAGAGCGACGCCGGCCTGCGCCAAGAGGTCTTTGTTGACGTAGAGAGCGAAGGGCGAGTTCGAGAACGGGTAGGCGTACAGCTCGTCATCGGCGCTGAACTCTGCAGTGACGCTGCCGAGCAGGTCGTCGTAGCCCCAGCCCTTCGTGCCCTTCAGCGCGTCGGTCAGCGGAACGAGCGCGTCGGCGTCGATGAGGTCGCGCGACAGGTCGCCCATCCACGCCAGATCGGGTGCGTTGCCGCCCGCGATCTGCGTGGTCAGCGTGGTGTTGTAGTCGGCGAACGGGAGGGACTCGTAGGTGATCTCCCCGATCTCGGGGTGGTCGGCCTTGTACGCGTCGGCGATCTCGTCGAACAGCGCGAGCTGATCCTCGTTCGAGGTCCACACCGACATGCGCAGATCGACGCTGCCCGGTGCGGCCGTGGTCTCGACGGGTTCAGGAGCGGATGCTGCGCACCCCGCCAGCGCCAGGCCCATCGCGGCGACCGCAGCCGCCGCACCCAGCTTCTTTGCTGATGTCATGCTCTTCTCTTCTCTAGTAGCCGATGATCTCGGGCCAGTGGATCTCGATGCCCGCCTCGACGAGCCGGGACTGGAATGCGGCGACGAGCGCGTCGTCGCCGACGACCTGGGCGGGTTCGAGCGAGCGTTCGGCGCAGAACGCCGCGAGCTCGCCGACCGATTCGCCGATGTTCCACTCGACGGGGTGCAGCCGGTAGGCGCCGTTCGTGATGTGGGTCGTGCCGATGTTCTTCGCGGCGGGGAGCAGGTTGCGCATCCGCACGGGGACCAGCGCGCCGAGTGGGATCTCGAACGGCGCGCATTCGACGTCGATGTAGTTGTCGCCGCCGGTGGAGGGGTGGATGTCGATGCGGTACATGCCCACGCCGACGGTGTCGTCGAACATCGCCGGTCCGCCGTGTCCGCGCAGCTGCACCGAGATGTCCTGTTCGACGATCGTGCGCCGGGCGACGATGCGACGGGACTCGCGGATGTACGGAGCCTGCGCGAAGCCGTCTTCGGTCCCTGCGACGTCCGGCCGCAGCCGAAGACCCGGGAACCCGGTACCGCCATCGGGGCGCGGCGCCTCGGTCTGCAACCAGTACACGTAGGACCGCGCGAGCTCCTTGGCCCCGACGAGGTGCGCCTCGGCATCCGGATCGTCGATGATCGAGCCGTCGAGGTAGTCGAGCATCGGCCAGTTGGCCACCACCACATCGCTGTCGAGGAAACCCGCGCGGAAGTTCTCCCTCGCGAGGATGCGTCGGAACTCCCACAGGTCGCGGTCGCCGGCGTCCGTGCGCTGGTCCGACGCTCCGCGCTCGACGATCGGCGGATTCACGTGCATGGTGCGGACGACGGGTTCCAGCGTCCGAGGATCCGGCGCGGTGAACGAGAGCAGGGGGGCGCCCCAGAACTCCGGCTGCATCCGTCGGAAGCGCTCGTACTCGGCGGGGCGCTCGATCGTGTGGTCGGCGCCCTCCTCGTGATCGAACGCGAAGCACCACGTGACCGCCTGTACGTTGCGCGGGTCGGCCGTCTCTGCCGCGCTGGGCTCTCCCGTGTCGGTGCGTGATTCGGCGCCGAGCACGTACTCGGTGCCGGTGAGCGGCAGGAGGTCGCCGGTCTCGGTGGCATCGAGGACGAAGGATGCCGCGATCTCGCGCCGCACGCCGTCGTGATCCACGGTCACGGAGGTGACGACGTCGCCGTCGACCGACGCCGCGACCGGGATCGCAGGCTGCAGCACGGTGAGGCGGCCGCTCGCCCGATGCGGGGCGAGCATGGCGTCGATCACGGCGACCGCGACGCGCGGTTCGTGGCAGAGCCGGCTGACCCGGCCGAGGCCGGGGTTGAGGTGACGCTCGGATCGGGCGCCCTCGGTGAGCGGGTAGTGCTCGCGGTAGTAGTCGCGGATGCCGTCGCGCAGAGCGCGGTACGAGGCCGTGACGCCGAACTGCTCGACCCAGTACGACTCATCGGGAGGGACGATCTGCGAGGTGAGCTGGCCACCCAGCCAGGCGTATTGCTCGGTGAGCACGACCCGCTGTCCGCGGCGGAGTGCGGCGAGCGCGGCGGCCACGCCGCCGAGGCCTCCGCCGACGATCAGGACGTCGGTCTCGACACGGCTCACCGGCGCACCTCGAGAAGGGTCGCGCCGTCGACGATGTCTCCGGTCAGCAGCACCTGCTTCTGAAGATCGGCGTGCTCTGCGGGGTCGGCGAGCACGATGTCCTGCAGAAGGGACAGCGCCTTCGAGGCCACGGCTTCTCGGCGCAGGTCGAATCCGCTGAGCGGTGCGGATCCGATCGAGTGCCCCGCGACATCCGCCAGGGCGACGTAGCTGAAACGGATCTGCGGTGCGGCGCTCTCGAGCGCCGCTGCCGCGGCCTCTGCGAGGAAGGAGTCCTCAGCGATCACGGCCGTGACGTCTGCGTCGACAACTCGACGGGCGATCGCCGCGGCATCGAGCCCGCTGACGTCGACGGAGGTGACGGCGATGCGCAATCCCGACGCGGCCTGGGCGATTCCGGAGCGGCGGTCGGCTGCAGCGGGGGCGATCGTACCGTGATGCAGGTAGACGGCGCGCTCGTGCCCGAGCTCGTCGAGCCGGCGGATGATCCGGCCGGTGAGGGACAGGTAGTCGATTCCCACGTAGGGCACGTCGGGTTCGTCCCGACGTCCGATCGCGACGAAGGGGAAGTCCTCGGCGACCAGCCGCGCGAGCTCCGCACTGTTCATCTGCTGTCCGAGGAGGAGGCAGCCGTCGGCCAGACGGAACCGCGTGTTCTTGTGGAAGAGGCTCCGCGACCCGTCGACGAGAGGAGAGGCGGTGAAGAACAGCAGATCGCAGCTCAGCCGCTCGGCCGCGCGCTCGATGCCGTTGAGGAGAGGCCCGTAGAAGTCCATGCTCTCGGCGGAGAGCGCCGGCTCGTACGTGAAGATGCCCAGGATCTTGTTGTCGAGCCCGGCGAGCCGGCGAGCGGCCGGATCGGCGACGTACGTGGTCTGCTCGATCGCGCGCATCACGCGCGCTCTCGTCGCCTCGGGGATGCGGACGTTGGAGTAGTCCCTGTCGTTCAGCACCATCGACACGGTCGCCTGGCTCACGCCGGCGATCTTCGCGATCTCGCGCTGGGTGACTCGCCCGTTCTTGTTCGTCGTCATCGACCTCTCCTGATAGTTCGGATTATCAGAATCCGAACTTGACGATAACAGACCACACCGGATCCTTGTCAAACACTTGTGAAGGAAATCCACCTCGGTGCATAGTGCTGTGATAATCCCTATCATCATGGAAGGACGATGATGTCCCCTGATCCCCTGCACCTCAACCTGTCCCGCCGCCATTTCCTCGGCGCCGGCATCCTCGCGGGAGCACTGATCGTGCTGCCGCCGAGCGTCGTGAGCGCGGCCGCCGCCGCCGGCGACGTCACGCTCACCGCCGACGGCATCCGCGTGGTGGCCTCTGTCGGCGGTCGCATCGCCGTCTACTCCGGCGCCGGAGTTCTGCTCATGGCAGGCTCCCGCTTCCAGACCAAAGACACCGTGTACGGCATCCAGACGTCCACGGGCGGCACCCCATCGTTGACCAGCGCCGACGGGCAGCCTGCCATCCGCATGGAGTACACCATGCCCGCATCCGCCGGCGGAGTCGTCGTCTCTGCACTCATCCGCGTGCAGACCGCTCAGGTCCACCTGGAATGGACCGTGTCGGGCTCGGCGACGCTCAATCCTGCCGGGTTCATGTTCAGCCGCGCCCTGACCGCACCCACCGCTCCCGACGAGTACATCCCCACGTCGGAGTGGCAGCGGGACGGCGCAGGCGGAATCCCCTACGAGGTGCCGACCGGTGTCGTCTACCGCTCGTCCTGGGCATCCGGACACGGTCTGCTCCTCCTTGACTCCAGCCGCAAGGCGTGGACGACCGCGACCTGGGTGCACGCCCCGGGAACTCAGGTGGATGCGACGACGGCGGCCACCTCGGCGAGCCTGATCCTCACCGAGGCGCGGCCGGCGTCAGGAGCCGCCATCGGACGCGGAGACGGCATGGCGGTCGAGCTCTCGACGACCCGCCCCTACAACGTGTGGGATGCAGCCGGCGATGCCGCAGCGACCGTGACCGTCACGAATGCACGGAGCAGCGACGAGGTCTTCGCCCTCTCCTGGTGGGCGCGCACCGACCAGGGCGCGGTCGTGTCCTCCGGGACGACCTCGCTCACGGTCGCCGCGTTGTCAGCCGCCGACGCGACGATCTCGGTGCCGCTCGAGGCGCAGGGAATGGTGCTGCTCGAAGCCACGGCGACGGCCGCATCGGGCGACACCGCGTTCGCGCGAACGACGCTGGCAGCGCTCACCCCCTTCGCCTACTCAGCCGGGTCGTCGAGCATGTTCGGCATCGCGAACTACCCGTGGCTGCTGAACGCCGGCGAACAGGCGACTCTGGATCTCTGGCAGAAGGTGGGCATCCAGTGGGTGCGGATCGCCTACGACGGCGGCCCCGGCCTGCCCCCGTCGTCGTACGACGCCCGCGGAATGGACCACAACCTCGAGCTCCAGCCCGACATCACGGCGACGGATGCTGCGCTGGTCGCGTGGGCCGAGGCCAGCTGCACCACGGCGAGCGCCGCCGGAGCCTCGTGGTTCGAAGTGGGCAACGAGCTCAATCGCCCCTTCAACACGGGCGACGCCGCACCAGGGTACGTCGAGCGCGTGCTCAAGCCGGTCCACGCGGCGCGGGCGGCGCAGGGCGGCGCTTTCCAGCTCATGAACAACGGACTCGCCGGCATGGACCGCCCATGGATCGAGGCCTTCCACGCGGCGGGCGGCTGGGACCTCGTCGACGGCATCGCGTTCCACCCGGGTCGCGGCAACTTCACACCCGATTTCATCCCCGATGGCGAGGGCGGGGAATGGGGCACGGGCGCCACGGGCGCCTACTGGAACTTCCTCGGCGGACTCCGTCAGCTCAAAGAGCTGATGGTGGAGTACGGCGAGAAGGAGATCTGGCTCACGGAGGCCTATGCGTGCACGCGGCCGAATGCGTGGTGGAACGACACCTACCGGCATGCCGCCGAGAACGTGCTGCTGTCGCTCGCGCTCGCCAAGGCAGAGGGCGTGCGCGCGGTGTGCTGGTACCAGTTCTTCGACTCGTACACGATCAGCCCCATGGGGGCGAGCCCCGACGATGTCGAGTACCACTTCGGGCTCGTGAACCGCGATCTCGGGCCCAAGCCGTCACTGCTCGCATACGCGACGGCCGCCCGCGCTCTCGACCAGGCGACGTTCGTCCGCTGGGTGCACCTCGACGACGGCACGACGCACGGCTTGCTCTTCTCCACGCCGGACGGCCCGCTCGCCGTGCTGTGGAACCGTGCAGACGGCTACATCCTGAACACGGACGGCACGCGGACCGACTGGCGCTTCCCCGCACCCGAGATGTGGCAGGATCCGTGGCCGACCAAGACGCAGGTCTCGCTCCCGGCCGCGTCACTCGTGACGGAGACGGATGCCTTCGGCCGCACGAGACAGATCGCCTGCGCGGGAGGACAGGCGCAGCTCACGCTCGACGGCGCTCCGCGCCTCTACCGCGGCCTGCTTCTCGACGACTGACGGCTCCGCTCCCGTCGCGAAAGATCCCGGTATCGCGCCACACAACCGGGATCTTCTGCGACGGGAGGACGCCGCCGGCAGGCGGGTGTGTCAGCGGATGCCGTAGAAGGCGAGCGGCGTCGACCAGAACAGTCCGTCAGACGAGACTCCGCGCGACTGCGCCCACGAGTCGACGAACCGGAACCAGCGGGCACGACCGCCCGGCTGGTACGCGGTGTCGAACGACGAGACCGGCCAGTCGCTCCCCCACATCAGCCGCTCGGGACCGAACGCCTCGAGAGCGGCGTCGAGGAACGGAGTCAGCTGCGCCTCGGCCCAGCGCCCTCCGGCCTCTGCCGGCAGCCCCGACAGCTTCGCATGCACGAGGGGCCGTGCCGCGAGCTCGTGCACGTCTCGCAGCCATTCCGCCGAGGGGCGCAGCGGCGCAGCATCCGTCCCGACCCGAGGCTTGCCCAGATGATCCAGCACGACCCGCAGCTCGGGCACGGCGTCGGCGAGCGCCGTGACATCGGAGATCCCCTCCGCTCGCACGCAGGCGTCGAACGTCCATCCGCGCGCGGCGACCAGCTTCGCCCCGTCGACGAATGCCGGCGAAGAGGCGGTTCCGTGCGGCTCGTCCTGCAGCAGGTGCCGCACGCCGATGACGCGCTCGTGCGCGGCGAGGCGCTCCAGATGCTCTGCCGTCGCCGCACCGGAGTCCAGCCGAGCGCCCGCCGTGATCGCGACGACGCCCGCGGCATCCGCGACGCTCTCGACCCACGCCACCTCGTCGAGGAACGCACGCTCGACCGTCCCGGCCTGCACGAAGACCGACACCTCCTCGGTGACGCCGGGCAGCTGCTCCTCGAAGAGCTCGTCTTCGGCGAAGCGGGCGGCCATCGGGCCCTCCAGCCAGTCGTACTCGAGCGTCCACGGATCCCACAGGTGCAGATGACTGTCGACAACGCGCATGCTCCCATCTTGCCTCAGACATCCGATCAATGTGCGAGGATGACGCCATGGCAGTGACAGATGAGGCGATCGAGAAGATCAAGGCGATGATCGTGTCGGGCGAGCTCGGCCCCGGCGACCGCCTGCCCCCCGAGAAAGAGCTGTCCGAGCGCCTCGGCCTGAGTCGCAACTCCATGCGCGAAGCCGTGAAGGCGCTCGAAGTCATCCGAGTTCTCGATGTGCGCCGCGGCGACGGCACCTACGTCACCAGCCTCGAGCCGCACCTGCTGCTCGAGGCCATCGCGTTCGTCGTCGACATGCACGACGACGACTCGATGCTCGAGATCTTCGCGGTCAGGCGGATGCTGGAGTCCCAGGCCACGGGTCTCGCGGCCACGCTCGGCACCGACGACGAGATCGCCGAGCTCGTACAGGAGGTCGACGGGGTGGATGCCTCGGTCGGCATCGAAGAACTCGTGGAGCACGACATCCGCTTCCACCGCGAGATCGTGGGGATGGCGCGCAACGCCTACCTCTCGAGCCTGATCGAGCACCTCAGCAGCCAGACGGTCCGCGCGCGCGTCTGGCGCGGACTCACCGAAGGCGGCGCGGTCGAGCGCACCCTCTCGGAGCATCGCGCGATCGCCGACGCGATCGCGCAGCACGACGCCGCGCTCGCGACCTCGCTCACGACCGCGCACATCGCCGGAGTCGAACGCTGGCTGCGGCAGGCCGCGTCAGCCTGACCCGCCGAGTACCCTCGAGATCATGACCTCCTGGACCAGCACCGCGATCGCCCTGCTGGAGGCCGATGCCAACCGCAGCGCCGACACGCACCTGCATCTGTTCCCGCTGCCTGCGCAGTGGGGCATCGACCTGTACCTGAAAGACGAGTCGGTGCATCCGACCGGCTCCCTCAAGCACCGCCTCGCGCGCTCGCTGATCCTCTACGGTCTGGTCAACGGACGCATCACCGAGGACTCAGTGCTCGTGGAGTCGTCGAGCGGCTCGACCGCCGTGTCAGAAGCGTATTTCGCGCGGATGCTGGGACTGACGTTCATCACCGTGGTGCCTCGCTCGACCAGCCAGGAGAAGATCGACCTCATCGAGTTCTACGGCGGCCGCTGCCATTTCGTCGACCGCGCGGAGGACATCTCCCCCGAGGCCAGGCGACTCGCGAGCGACTGCCGCGGCCACTACCTCGATCAGTTCACGTTCGCCGAGCGCGCGACCGACTGGCGTGGCAACAACAACATCGCCGAGAGCGTGTTCAGCCAGCTGTCGCAGGAGCGGCATCCGATCCCCCGCTGGATCGTCGTCGGGGCGGGCACCGGCGGCACCAGTGCGACCTTCGGCCGGTACGTCAAGTACCGCAGGCACGAGACGCAGGTCGCGGTCGTCGACCCCGAGGGCTCGGCGTTCTACGACGGCTGGGCCGGCACGACGGACGCTCCGGCGGGACGCCCGAGTCGCATCGAGGGCATCGGCCGCCCGCGCGTCGAGCCCTCGTTCGTGCCGAGCGTGATCGACGAGATGCTGCGCATCCCGGATGCCGGCTCGATCGCCGCGATCCGGCTGTTGAAGGAGCGCACGCTGCACTGGGCGGGCGGTTCCACCGGCACGAATCTGTACGGCGCGTTCCAGCTGATCGCGCGCATGCGGGCGGCGGGCGAGACAGGAAGCGTCGTCACGCTGATCTGCGACAGCGGCGTCCGCTACGCCGGCACCTACTACTCCGACGAGTGGGTCGCCGAGCAGGGGTGGGATCTCGCGCCGCACCGCGCCCGGCTCGAGCGGTTCCTCGAGACCGGCGACTGGGTGGAGTGAGTCGGCGGGGCTACGCTGTGGCCATGACAACTCTGATCCTCACCGTCGCGGGTGCAGACCGTCCGGGCCTCGTCGCCGCCGTCGCCGATGTCGTCGACGCGCACGGCGGCAACTGGGAGAACAGCAGCCTGGCTGAGCTCGCCGGCACCTTCGCCGGCGTCATCGAGGTCTCGGTCGCGGCCGACCGGGCGACCGAACTCGAACAGGCGCTGCACGCGCTCGAGGGGCTGCTCACGGTGGCGGTGCACACCGGATCGGATGACGTGGCATCCGATGACCGTCTGCTCGGGATCCAGGTGCTCGGCAACGACCGCCCCGGCATCGTGCGCGAGATCTCCGGGGTGCTGAACGCCCATGCGCTGAGCATCGAGGAGCTGGCGACCGAGACCCGCGACGCCGCGATGGCGGGCGGGCGCCTGTTCGAAGCATCCGTGACCGCGAAGGTGCCGGCATCCGTCGACCTCGAGACCCTGCAGGCCGACCTCGAGCGCCTGGCCAGCGAGATCCAGGTCGACATCACGGTCGACTGAGTCGCAAATACCTCGAGACCCCCACTTACCGCCGAGACCCCCACCTGCTGACGTCAGCAGGTGGGGGTCTCGGCGATAGATGGGGGTCTCGGTGCGAGGATCCGCGTCAGACCAGTCGAGCCTTCGGCGACACCGAGTACGTGTCCTCGGGGTCGCGGTTCGGCACGTCGCCGAGAGCGGTGTCGATCGCGGCCATCGTGTCGGCATCGAGCTTCACGCCCGATGCCTTGACCGTGTCGGCGAGCTGCTCGGGGCGCGATGCTCCGACGAGGGCCGCGGCAACGTTCGGGTTCTGCAGCACCCAGGCGATCGCGAGCTGCGGCATCGTGAGGCCCGCTTCGGCCGCGATCGGCTTGAGCCGCTGCACGGCCTCGAGGATCTCGTCGCGCAGGAAGCCCTTGATGAAGTCGGCACCGGAGTGCGGGTCTGTCGCGCGCGACCCATCGGGCACCGGCTGACCGGGCAGGTACTTGCCGCTCAGCACGCCCTGCGCCATGGGCGACCACACGATCTGCGAGATGCCGAGCTCCTCGGATGCCGGCACGACCTTGCCCTCGATCACGCGGTGCAGCATCGAGTACTGCGGCTGGTTCGAGATGAGCTGCACACCCAGCTGCTTCGCGAGGGCGTGGCCATCTCGCAGCTGCTCCGCGGTCCACTCCGAGACGCCGATGTACAGCGCCTTGCCCTGGCGGACAACGTCGGCGAAGGCCTGGAAGGTCTCCTCCAGCGGGGTCTCGTAGTCGAAGCGATGCGCCTGGTACAGATCGACATAGTCGGTGCCGAGTCGCGTGAGGGAACCGTTGATCGACTCGAGGATGTGCTTGCGCGAGAGACCGGTGTCGTTCGGCCCCTTCGGACCGGTCGGGAAGTAGACCTTCGTGAAGATCTCCAGGCCCTCGCGGCGCTGGCCCTTCAGCGCGTCCCCGAGCACGACCTCGGCGGCCGTGTTGGCGTAGGTGTCTGCGGTGTCGAAGGTGGTGATGCCGGCATCCAGAGCGGCGTGCACCGTCTTGACCGCCGCGTCGTCGCCGACCTGCGAGGCGTGCGTGACCCAGTTGCCGTAGGTGATCTCAGAGACCTTGAGACCGCTGTTGCCGAGATAGCGATAGTTGACCATGATTCCACGCTACCGGCCGTCAAAGCCCCCGGGGTCGGTCACGACTCACAAGGTCGCCCGATACTCCCGCCATGCATCCCCCAGCCGGGCGATCGCCTCGGTCAGCACTTCGTCAGGGGCCGTGAACGGGATGCGGATGTGATCGTCGGGGGCGACGGATGCTGCGAACGCAGCCGAGCCCGCGACCGAGACGCCGTGAGTTGCCGCAACCCTCGCGAGCGCTGCCGCCGAGCCGATCGGCAGCTGCGCCCACAGCGACAGGCCTCCCCGCGGGGGCACGGTCGTCCAGTCGGGCAGGTGCTCCGCCATCAGCGACTGCAGCAGTCGAAGCCGCGCGTGGTGCACGCGGCTGTTCTGCCGGCGCAGTTCGTCGGCGTGCGCGAGCAGATCCATCGCGAGCAGCTGGGCGGGAACGCTCGTGGACTGATCGGCGAGCTGGCGTGCACCGCGCAGCCGCCGCACCAGCACGGGGTCGGCGCGCAGCCAGCCGATGCGGAGCCCCGCCCACGCCCACTTCGACACCGACTCGACGACGATCACGGGAGCGTCGGGCCGCTCCGCTGCGAGAGACGGCGGCACGACCCCGTCGAACGAGATCCCGGCGACGACGCGGTCTTCGATCACCGGCACCCCGTATTGCGCGGCGAGCTCCGCGACGCGATGCCGCGCCTGAGCGGGAAGACGGGTTCCGGTCGGGTTCTGGTGATGCGGGTTGAGAGCGACGAGGGCGGGTCGCAGCCTGGCCATCGCGATCTCGAGCGCGTCGACGTCGAGCCCGTCGGCGGTCATCGGTATGCCGTGCACGACGCCGCCGCGCAGGCCGACCGAGTCGGTGACACCCGGCCAGGTGATCTCTTCCGCGAGCACGACGTCGCCGGGCGCCACCAGGGCGTTGATGACGAGGCTGATCGCCTGCTGCGCGCCGTGCGTGACGAGGATCTGCTCGGGCGTGGTCGGCGTGCCCTCGGCGCGGAACAGCTCGGCGATCTGCTCGCGCAGGGCGGCGAGGCCGGCGGGATCGGTCTCCGGGAGCAACGCGAGATCGAGCCTGGGGGTGTGCGCGGTGATCAGCTGCACCGCGAGGTCGGGTATCTGCGGCACCGTGCGCAACAGGTCGATCGCGTTCGGCAGCGCGGAGAACAGTGCCTCGCCGCGTCCTGGTCGCTGCATCGGAACGGCGGATGCCGCAGCCCCGGCGACCCGGGTACCGCTGCCCTGGCGGCGCTCGACGAGGCCATCGTCGGCGAGATCGGAATAGGCGGCGACCACCGTGCCCCGCGAAACCGACGTCACCGCGGCGAGCGCGCGCTCGGCGGGCAGCCGGTCTCCTGGGCGCAGCTCACCCCCGGCGATCAGCGCGCCGACGGCCTGCGACAGGCGCGAGGCCAGCGTGCCGTCGCCCTGCGTCCAGCGGCCGAGGCGTGCGGCGAGGCGCTCGACCGAGACGTCGCCGGCGTGCACGAGTGGTCCATCTGCCGATCGCTGATCCACCCGGCGTGAATTGGCCCTGTCCGTGATGCCCATGAAGCTCGATTCTGGACCAATGAGCATCCCCATCGCCACAGAAGCGTCGGTTCTTGCGCCAATCAACCCCGATTGGACCATCGCCGAGCTCGTCGAATGGCTCGCCGACGACTCCCGTCAGCACGACGTGGCGTTGCAGCATCCGCTCGCGCTGATCGAGCGAGCCGTCACCGGCGAGACGTGGATCCGCACGCCGTCGACCGTGGCACTCGTGCGCTCGCTGACCTCCGCCGCACGCACGCACGGTGCCGTCGTGATCGCCGACCTGACGCCGTTCGAGTCGCAGTTCGTGCCGCTCGGAGGCACGTCAAGCGGCACGAATCGCGACCGGAAGGAGCGGATGCCCGAGCCTCAGGTCGCCTGAGCGGGAGCGGGAGGGGAAGCGGGAGCGGGTGGGGGAACGGGAGCCGGTGCGGGAACGGACGTCTCGGCCGGAGCGGCTTCCGCCAGGGACGAGTCCACGGCCTGCGACTGGGCCGACACGATGTCGGCGCGGTCGCGGAACCCCTCTGCCGTGACCTTGTCGAGAGCGACCTGCTTGCGGATCGCCGCGGCCTTCTCGTACAGCGTGGGCTCGCCGTACGAGGTGAGCACCTTCACGAGCACGGGCAGCAGCTCGATCATGAAGAACAGCGCGGCGATCAGCCAGTGCGCCCACAGGATCGTCGGCTCCTTCTCGCTGAGCCGGTTGAGCCCGCTGATCTGGCTGAGCAGACCGGTCGCACCCGCGTTGCCCTGGGCGACGGCATCCGCTCTCGCGTTGTACGCGGCGAGCGCCGCGTCGTAGGTCTTCTGCGCCGCGGGCAGCTGCGACTGGGCCTCCGTGCGGTTCTGCTTCTCGGACGTCGCCGTGTTCTCCTTGGCCGAGCTGCCAGCGGCCGCGAGCTCCTCGTTGGCGGTGCGCAGCTGTGCCGCGAGCGCGTCGTAGGTCTGCTGAGCCTCGGCGAGCTGAGCCTGAGCGGCGTCCGAGCTCGCGCCCTCGCCGTTCACTCCGGTGCAGCCGGGCACGGTGCCAGCGCCCTCACCTGTGAGCTCGCACTGGTAGAGCACCCTGGCCTGGTCGATCACGGCTTGCTGCGCGGTCATCTTCGCGGTGAGGTCGTCGACGGTCGACTGCGCGGCGGCCTCGCTCGCCGACGAAGAGTCGGTGCCGGCGACGATGCCGGTCGCGGCCTGGTTCTGGAGTTCGGCGAGATGCGCGGACGCCGCATCCAGCGCCTTCTTCTCGGGGCCCGTCTCGAGAGCGTCCTGATCGGACTGCGCCTGCGTGATGTTCGTGGACGCGACCTCTCGGGCGATGTCGTTGTGGAAGATCTGCAGCACGAGCGGCTCTGCCACCACGAAGCCGATGATCGCAGCCATGATCACGCGCGGGATCGCGAGCCCGATCAGCCGCCAGATGTTCTTCGTCGACGCCATGGTCGAGGTGAGGAAGCGATCGAGGTTGAAGATGATCAGCGCCCACACGATCGCGAGCGGCACAGCCAGCCAGATCAGGGCGCCCACGCCGGTCGTCAACGCGAACAGCATCGAGATCGCCGAGACCAGCGCGGTGCCTGCGAGCACGAAGAACATCTGGACGAAACGCGGGGTCTCGCCGGGAACGCGGTCGAGGATCTCGCCCTCGGCGCCGCCGAGGATCGCGAGGGTGCGCAGGCGAGATCCGGGGACGCGCGGCTTCTTGTCGCGCTTCGGACGTGGCGTCCGCTCCTTCTTCTCTCGGATGGTGGATGCCGGAGCCGGCTCCGCTTCGAGAGGGTCGATGACCTCGATGGGGTGCGTCGCGGTGTCTGCTGCAGACTCGCTGCCGGACGGCTCGAACGCCCGCAGGAAGTCGAGGTCGTCGTCGGTCACAGAGCCCTGAGGGGCGTCGGTGTCGAACGAGATCCGCCCCTGGGAATCCATCCGGCCGGGGCGATGCGCGGAATAGGCCATCCTTCGAGGGTAGGGAACCACGCCTGTGCATCCCCCGGACGATCCCTGCGAGGCATTCACAGGTTCGGGGTGCGCGTTCGCATCCGCGATGCCAGTCTTGACCCATGAAGACCCTGCTGCTCGCCCGCCACGCGAAGTCGGACTGGGATGTGTTCGGCGCCGCCGATCATGACCGGACCCTGAACTCCCGCGGTCGTCGCGACGCGCCAGCGATGGCGCGGCGACTCATCGACGACGGCCTCCGCGTGGACCGCATCGTCTCGAGCAGCGCCGCCCGCGCGCGCAGCACGGCCGATGACTATGCCGCCGCATTCGGACTCGCCGTGGTCGAAGAGCCCCTGCTCTACGAAGCATCCTCTCGCTCTATCCTCGCGATCGCGGCGGCGTTGCCAGACGAGAGCGAGGTCGCGATGCTCGTCGGCCACAACCCAGGGATGAGCGACGCGGTGGGCGAGCTGACCGGCGCCTTCGAAGGCCTGCCGACCTGCGCCGTCGCCGAGTGCGCGGTCGACGTCGGTTCCTGGGCCGAGCTCATCGAAGGCACCGGCCGCCTGCTGCGCGTGCGCACGCCCCGCGACGACGAGTAGCGCTGCCCGACTCCGACATCGCGAGGACCGGTGACGCGCGGCGGATTCGACGAGTGCACGGCATCTCGCCGAGAGCACGGCTCACCGCCGCCGACCGCCCGTGCACTCGTCGACAGCACGGGAACTCGATGCCGGACGAGATCGCTCGAGGTCAGCCTGGCAGCATCCGCCGGATGCTCGCGTCGTATGCGGCGAGCGCGGCCTCCAGAGGGAAATGCCCGGCCGCGCACAGTGTCGCGAGGCCATGCATGAGCCCCCAGACCCCGAGGAAGTCCTCCGCGTCGGCGAGACCTGCGGCGGCGGATGCGGCGCCCAGGAGGTTCTCGAGGTCGACGATGAGCGGCGCCATGACCTCACTCGGATCCCCCGGGATGCAGACCGTGGGGTCGTAGATCACGTCGAAGCTGTTCGGGCGCTCGACCGCGAAGCGCAGATACGCCGCCCCGCCTGCGATCAGAGCGCTGACGGGGTCGACGTCGGCCGTGGCCGTGCGCACCTCGGAGACGAGGTCGGCCATGCTCCGCTCGGCGAGAACCTTGAGCAGCCCGCGCCGGTCGGCGAAGTGATGATAGGGCGCGTTGTGGCTGACATCGGCAGCGCGAGCCACTTCGCGCAGGCTGATCTCGTGAGCCGGCTTCTCCGCGAGCAACTGCATCGCGGCGGTCTCCAGCGCGTGCGCGAGGTCGCCGTGATGGTAGCCGGCGCGAGAACTTGACACGAGCAACATTGTCTCCTATCTTGACAGTGTCCAGCAAGTTGACACTGTCCAGATAGGAGACATCATGGCATCCGCACTCGTCATCGACGGCCACCCCGATGCACGTTCCCTCACCGCCGAGCTCGCTCGTCGCTATGCCGAGGCTCATGGCGACGCCCGTGTGCTCGCGCTGCGCGACCTCGAGTTCGATCCCTCGCTGCGCTTCGGCTATCGCGAGCGCATGACGCTCGAACCCGACCTCGTCGATGCGAAGAGCGCTCTTCACGAGGCGGCGACGGTCGTCGTCTTCACACCGCTGTGGTGGGGATCGGTGCCTGCGATCCTCAAGGGATTCTTCGACCGCGCTCTGCTGCCACAGCAGGAGTACCGCTATACGAAGCTCGGATTGCCCGAGGGGCTGCTGCACGCCCGCAACGGCCGGTTGTTCCTGCTCGCGGACACCCCGTGGTTCCTCGCGCCGTTCACCGGCCTGCCCGCGCAGACCCATGTCGCCCGAGGGACGCTGAAGTTCTGCGGCGTCCGCTCCGTGCGCACGCATCGGATGCTGGGCGTCAAAGACGCGGCTCCCGAGCGGGTATCGGCATGGCTGGATCGAGCCGCGGCCCTGGGCGCACGCGACGGCATCCGCGACGCAGCACGAGACGGGGGCCACCGGGGCGCGTCCGTCATCACGCAGGAGTTCGTGGGGTCCACGGCCTCCTGAAATCGAACCGGGGCAGCTCTCGAGCCGCGGCGCCTCAGGCCATCGCGGCCGAGGCCGCCTCGTCCTCGGTCGTCGCCACGAGCTGACCGCAGGCGCCGTCGATCTCCTTGCCGCGGGTGTCGCGGAGCGTCGTCGGGATGCCGGCGTCGTTGAGACGGCGCACGAACTCGTTCTGCACATCCTTGTCGGACGACGTCCAGATCGAGCCGGGCGTCGGGTTCAGCGGGATCGGGTTCACGTGCACCCAGCCGCGACCGCGGGCGTTGAGCTTCTCGGCCAGAAGATCCGCACGCCAGGCGTGATCGTTCATGTCCTTGATGAGCGCGTACTCGATCGAGACGCGGCGGCCGGTCTTGGCGTAGTAGCCGTAGGCTGCGTCGAGCGCCTCGTCGACCTTCCAGCGGGAGTTCACCGGGATGAGCTCGTCGCGCAGGTGGTCGTCGGGAGCGTGCAGCGAGAGCGCGAACGTCACCGGGATGCCCTCGTCGGCGAGCTTGTTGATCGCGGGCACGAGGCCGACGGTCGAGACGGTGATGCCGCGGGCGCTCATGCCGAGGCCGTCCGGCTGCGCGGCGACCATGACGCGCACGGCGTCCATCACCCGCTTGTAGTTCGCGAGCGGCTCACCCATGCCCATGAAGACGATGTTGCTCACGCGCTCCATGCTGTGATCATCGGCCTTCTTGCCGCCGAGGCCGCCCTCGGCGATCAGCCGGTTCGCCCGGACGATCTGCTCGACGATCTCTGCGGTCGACATGTTGCGCGTGAGTCCGGCCTGGCCCGTCGCGCAGAACGGGCAGTTCATGCCGCAGCCGGCCTGGCTCGACACGCACAGCGTGATGCGGCCGGGGTAGCGCATGAGCACCGACTCGACGAGGGCGCCGTCATGCAGCCGCCACAGGAACTTGATGGTGTCGCCACGGTCGGTCTCGAGGCGGCGCACCTCGGTGAGCAGCGAGGGGAGCATTCCTCCGACGAGGTCGTCGCGGATGCCGGCGGGCAGATCGGTCATGTCGGCCGGGTCGGACGTGTAGTGCGTGAAGTAGTGCGTCGACAGCTGCTTCGCACGATATCCAGGCAGCCCCAGTTCTTTGACCTTCTCGATGCGCTCGGCGGGGGTGAGGTCGGCGAGGTGCACGGGCGGTTTGCCGCGCTTGGGGCTTGCGAACTGCAGCAGCGGACGCCCTTCGGCATCCTTCTGCTGGGTCCAGCCCTCTGTCTGGGGCCGCACCTGGGTGCCGGTCGCGCGGACCTTTCCCTGCGCGGGCGCTGTCGCGGGGCGCGTCTCGCGCGCGCGGGGATTCTCGGTCATACCCTCCAGGGTACGCGGTGACGGATGGGAAGCGCCTGGGCCGAAGGGAGCCGCCTGCCTAGACTGAGCACCATGGAGCTCGTGCTGCTGGTCGGAATCGCCATCGTGGTCGTCGTCGGCCTCGTCATCCTCGTCGCCGCGCTGCGCAGCATGCGGCCGAAGGAGCCCGAGGCGCAGGTGTACACGCCATCGCCGACGATGGCACGGACGGCCGCGGCGACCTCGCTCGCGAGCCCGGCATCCGGCCTCACGCCATCGGTGATCGCCGAGATCGACCGGCTCGTCGCAGCCGGCCAGAAGATCCAGGCCATCAAGCTGCTCCGCCAGCGCACGGGCGTCGGCCTGAAGGACGCGAAGGACCGCATCGACCACTGGTCGATCAGCACGACCGCGCCGCACCTCGCGGCCGTCTCGCACGCCTCGGCGGTCGCGACCTCGATCACACCCCAGCCCGGCTCCCCGCGTGGCAGCGTCCCCGTATCCGTCGCTGCCGAGATCGATCGACTGATCACTGCGAACCAGGCCATCCATGCGATCAAGCTGTTCCGCGAGCACACGGGCGTGGGACTCGCCGAGTCGAAGCGCGCGATCGATCACTGGCGGTGAGCTCGGCGCAGCCCATCCTCCGCGCTCGTAAGAGACGATCCGATTCTCAGGAAGATTTGGTATACCAGAAGGATGGGAATCCGACGGATGCTGCTCGCCCCTGCCATCGCGACGACGGTTCTGCTCGCGACGAGCGCGTGCACAGCATCCAGCCCGTCATCCGAGGAGGCATCCGTGTCGAGCGCCACACATGACCTGCTCGCCGCGACCACGGTCGATGCGGCCCGGGCCGCGCTCGACGCAGGGGCCGACATCGAGGCCCGCGGCGACGGCGGCATGACCGCGCTGATCGCCGCGACAAAGAGAGACGACGTCGAGATCGCCCGGCTGCTCGTGGATGCGGGTGCGGACGTGAACGCGAAGGATGACATCCAGGACTCGGCTTTCCTCTATGCCGGCGCGCGCGGACACGACGAGATCCTTCTCCTGACGCTCGAGAACGGCGCCGATCCGACCAGCACGAATCGCTTCGGGGGGACCGCCCTGATTCCGGCGTCCGAACGTGGACTGCTCAGCACCGTGCGGATCCTGCTCGACGCCGGAGTCGATCCCGACCACGTCAACGACCTGGGATGGACCGCTCTGCACGAGGCGATCGTGCTCGGCGACGGCTCGCAGGACTATGTCGACGTCGTCCGAGCGCTGATCGACGGCGGCGCCGACATCGGGATCGCCGACGGCGACGGCGTGCTGCCGCGCGATCTCGCTCTCGCACGCGGGTACGACACGATCGTCGCCGAGCTCGACCGATGATCGATCTCAGCGTCTGGGCCTGGATCGCACTGGGTCTCGCCGCCGCGATCACCGGCCTGTCGAAGGCCGCCGTGCCCGGCGGCGCGACGCTCGCCGTCGTGCTGTTCGCCGCCGTGCTTCCCGCTCGCACCTCGACCGCAGCCATGCTGCTGCTGTTCATCGTGGGCGACGTCTTCGCGCTGATCGCCTACCGCCGGCATGCGCATTGGCCGACGCTGCTCCGCCTCGCTCCCGCCGTGATCGCCGGGCTGCTCGCCGGGTTCGTGTTCCTCGCTCTCGCCGACGACGGCATCGTTCGGCGCGCAGTCGGAGTGATCCTGCTGATGATGATCGCGATCACGCTGTGGCGACGGTGGAGACAGGACAGAGCGGATGCTCCGCCACCGGTCCACGGCGGCATCGTGCTGTCGTCGACCTATGGCGCACTCGGCGGATTCACCACGATGGTCGCGAACGCGGGTGGGCCCGTCATGGCGATGTACTTCCTGGCGACTCGCGCGCAGGTGCAGGTGTTCCTCGGCACCTCCGCCTGGTTCTTCGCGATCGTGAACCTCGTGAAGGTGCCGTTCCTTGCGGGCCTCGGGCTGTTCACGCCTCACGTGCTGCTGATGGACCTGGCCCTCGCACCGCTCGTGGTCGCTGGTGCTCTCGTCGGCCTCCGCATCGCGAAGCGCATTCCGCAGCAGCTGTTCGATCGACTCGTGATCGTGCTCACCGTGGTCGGGGCGGCGTACCTGCTGTTCTGAGAGCGCGTCAGCGCCCGGCCGAGCCCGCGAGCAGTTCCAAGACGCAAAGAGCCGCCAGCCGCACCGTGCGTCCGTCGTCCGCATCGACCGTGGCGTCGACCTCCGCGAGGTCGGCGCTGACGAGCCGATCATCTCCGGCGAGAGCACGCACCAGGGCACGCAGCTCCCACGCGGCGAGCCCGCCGGGAACGCTCGCGGGGCACCCGGGGGCGACCGAACGGTCGGCGGCGTCGACGTCAATGTCGAGATGGATACGGGCGCGTGCGCCGGCCCCGGCGATCTCGAGCGCTTCGGCACTGATCTCGTCGATGCCGCGGCGACGCAGCTCGTCGAGCGTGATCACGCGGATGCCCCAGTCCGCCGCACGCCGCGCGTACGCTGCGGAGTTCGCGAAGTCGGCGATGCCGATCTGCACGATGCGCGCCGGATCGATGCGCTCGGCATCCGGGGCGTCTTCGACCAGGCGCCGCACGGGAGAGCCGTTCGACACCCCGTCGCGCAGGTCGAAGTGCGCGTCGATCGTGATGAGGCCGGTGGCTCGCGCTCCGCGAGCTACCGGATAGGTCAGCGAGTTGTCGCCGCCGAGCGCGACGACGAGGCGTGCGGCATCCGTCAGCTCGGCCACCCGTGCGACCGTCTCGGCGATGCCTGCATCGCCATCGGGCTCGACGATGTCACCGGCGTCGACGATGCGCAGCGCCTCGTTCAGGTCGAGGACGGGCGGGCCCATCAGGGTCGCGCTGTAGCGCTGCAGAGCCTCCCGGACGGCGGCTGGAGTGGCATGGGCGCCCGTGGGCGACAGCGAGGTGCGCCATGTCGGAACTCCGAGGAGGACGGCATCCGCTTTCTCCCCGTCGAACGCGGGCCAGGCCCCGGCCCGCGGCCAGAGCTCGTCGTGAGCCAGCGGCGCATGCACGCCTTTGTTCAGTGCCATGATTCTCCGTTCCGGCGCAGGTCAGGCGACCTGCACGCCGTCCTTCCACACGCGTTCGACCAGCGGCACCCCCGGCCGATAGGCCAGGTGGATCCGCGTCGGCGCCTTCAGCAGCACGAGGTCGGCACGGCGCCCCGGCGCGATCACGCCGATGTCGTCGCGTCGCAGTGCGCGGGCCCCGCCGGCGGTCGCGGCCCAGATGGCCTCGGCGGGGGTCATGCCCATGTCGCGCACCGCGACCGCGATGCAGAACGCCATCGAGCTGGTGAAGCTCGACCCCGGATTGGTGTCGCAGGCGAGCGCCACGGTGACCCCGGCATCGATGAGCCGGCGCGCGTCGGGGTACGGCTGGCGGGTGGAGAACTCCACGCCGGGGAGCAGCGTGAGAACCGTGTCGGATCCGGCGAGCGCCTCGATGTCGGCATCCGTGAGATAGGTCCCGTGGTCGATGGATGCCGCCCCCAGCTCGACGGCGAGCAGAACGCCCGCGCCAGGACCGAGCTGGCTGGCGTGCACGCGGGGCACGAGCCCGCGGGCTGTGCCGGCCTCGAGCACGCGGAGCGACTGCTCGACCGTGAACGCTCCCGTCTCGCAGAACACATCGATCCATTTCGCGTGCGGGGCGCACGCCTCGAGCATCGATCCGATGACGAGGTCGACATAGCCGTCGGGGTCGTCGACGTACTCGACGGGCACCACGTGCGCACCGAGGAAGGTGACCTCGGGCGTCACCTCGGCCGCGAGGCGCACCAGGCGCTCCTCGGTCTCGACATCGAGGCCGTAGCCGCTCTTGATCTCGACGGTGGTCGTGCCCTGCGCGTGCATCTCGTCGATGAAACCGCGCAGCCGGGCGCGCAGTTCGTCGTCGGTCGCGGCGCGGGTGGCGGCGACGGTCGAGCGGATGCCGCCCGCCGCATACTTCTGGCCGGCCATCCGGGCCTCGAACTCGGCTGCGCGATCGCCGCCGAACACGAGATGGCTGTGGCTGTCGACGAAGCCGGGGATCACTGCCCGACCGTCGGCGTCGACGATCGCGTCGGCGTCCGGTGCCTCATCGGCTCCGCCGACCCAGGAGATCAGCCCTTCTTCGAGGAGCACAGCGGCGTCGCGCAGCACCGGCCCCTCGTTCGTCGTCAGTTCGCCGATGTTCGTGATGAGTGTGCGCATGCTGCCTCCTCGACCTCGCCGGGATGTCGCGTCCCGCTCTGCTCCTCATAATCCCCCGACCAGAGGAGGCAGAGCGGGACGCAGTCCGGTGTCAGAGTCCCATCGGGACCTTGAGTCCGCGCTCGCGCGCGATGTCCTTCGCGTGGTCGTAGCCCGCGTCGACGTGGCGCATGACGCCCGTGCCGGGATCGTTGGTCAGCACGCGCTCGAGCTTCTCGGCGGCGAGAGCCGTGCCGTCGGCGACGGTGACCTGGCCGGCGTGGATGGAGCGGCCGATACCGACGCCACCACCATGATGCAGCGACACCCAGCTGGCCCCCGACGCCGTGTTGAGCAGCGCGTTCAGCAGCGGCCAGTCGGCGATCGCGTCGGAGCCGTCCTTCATGGCCTCGGTCTCACGATACGGCGAGGCGACCGAGCCGGAATCCAGGTGATCGCGACCGATCACGATCGGCGCCGACAGCTCCCCCGAGGCGACCATCTCGTTGAACTTGAGCCCGGCGAGGTGGCGCTCCTTGTAGCCGAGCCAGCAGATGCGTGCGGGCAGCCCCTCGAAGTGCACCTTCTCGCCGGCCTTGTCGAGCCAGCGGTGAAGAGCGGCGTCTTCGGGGAACAGCTCGGCGATCGCACGGTCGGTCTTGCGGATGTCCTCGGGGTCGCCCGACAGCGCCGCCCAGCGGAACGGGCCGCGGCCCTCTTCGAACTGCGGGCGGATGTACGCGGGCACGAAGCCGGGGAACTCGAAGGCCCGGTCGAAGCCACCGAGCACGGCCTCGGCGCGGATCGAGTTGCCGTAGTCGAAGACCGCGGCCCCGCCATCCTGGAAAGCGACCATGGCCTCGACGTGCGCGGCCATGGCTTCGCGCGAGCGACGGGTGAACTCCTCGGGGTCGCGCTCTGCCTCGGCCTTCCAGTCCTCGACCGAGATGCCGATCGGCAGGTAGGCGAGCGGATCGTGTGCGCTCGTCTGATCGGTCACGATGTCGATAGGCACACCGCGGCGGAACAGTTCGGGGAAGACCTCTGCCGCGTTGCCGACGATGCCGACCGAGAGCGCCTCGCCGGCGTCCTTGGCGGCAACCGCACGGGCGATGGCCTCGTCGAGGTCGGTGTAGTAGACGTCGAGGTAGCCGTGGTCGACGCGACGGGCGAGACGGCTCTCGTCGACGTCGACGATCAGCACGGCGCCGTCGTTCATGGTGACGGCGAGCGGCTGCGCACCGCCCATGCCGCCTGCACCGCCGGTGAGCGACAGCGTGCCCTTGAGCGACTCCCTGCCGAGCGAGCGGGCGACGGCCGCGAAGGTCTCGTAGGTGCCCTGCAGAATGCCCTGTGAGCCGATGTAGATCCACGAGCCGGCGGTCATCTGGCCGTACATCGTGAGTCCCAGCTGCTCGAGACGGCGGAACTCGGGCCAGGTGGCCCAGTCGCCGACGAGGTTCGAGTTGGCGATGAGCACGCGCGGTGCCCATTCGTGAGTCCGGAAGACGCCGACGGGCTTGCCCGACTGCACGAGCAGGGTCTCGTCGGGCTCGAGCTCGTCGAGCGTGCGCACGATCGCGTCGTACGCCTCCCAGCTGCGGGCGGCCTTGCCCGTGCCGCCGTAGACCACGAGGTCCTCGGGATGCTCGGCGACCGCGGGGTCGAGGTTGTTCATCAGCATCCGCTTGGCGGCCTCGGCGCCCCAGCTCTTGGCCGTGCGCTGATTGCCGCGCGGGGCGCGGACCGTGCGTGCTTCGACAGGCTCAGCAACCCAGTTCATCATGATGTGTGCTCCTTTGCGATGCGTGCGACGGCGCCGGACTGCACGAGCGCGGTCACGGCCTCCATGTCGGGAGAGAGGAAACGGTCGGGGCCGGGGCCGCCGGCGACGGTGCGGACGAGATCGCGGACGGCCCCCGTGGCGGGTCCGGCCTGCAGCGGTGCGCGCAGGTCGAGCGCGCGGGCGCCGGTGAGGATCTCGATCGCGAGGACGCGGCCGAGGCCGTCGATGGCCCTGCGCAGCTTGCGTCCGGCGGCCCAGCCCATCGAGACGTGATCCTCCTGCATGGCCGACGAAGGAATTGAATCGACGGATGCCGGAACCGCGAGGCGCTTGAGCTCGGAGACGATGCCGGCGGCGGCGTACTGCGCGATCATGAGACCGGAGTCCACGCCGACCTCGTGCGCGAGGAAGGGCGGCAGTCCGTGGTTGCGCGCCGGGTCGAGGGCACGGTCGGTGCGGCGCTCGGAGACCGACGCGACGTCGGCGACGGAGATCGCGAGGAAGTCGAGGACCGCGGCCACGGGGGCGCCGTGGAAGTTGCCGTTGGACTCGATGCGACCGTCGAGCGTGATGACAGGGTTGTCGATCACGCTGGCGAGTTCACGACCCGCGATCGTCGCGGCGTACCCGGCGGTGTCGCGGGCGGTGCCGTGAACCTGCGGGGTACAGCGCAGCGAGTAGGCGTCCTGCACCCGGCCGTCCTCGGGGCCCTTGTGGCTGTGCACGATGGGAGAGTCGCCGAGGAAGGAGCGCAGGTTCGCAGCCGACTCGGCCTGCCCCACCTGCGGACGCAACGCCATCAGGTCGGCGGCGAACACGGCGTCGGTGCCGAGCTGCGACTCGATCGACATCGCGGCGGCGATGTCGGCCGTGAGCAGCAGCTCCTCGAGATCGTGCAGCGCCAGCACGAGCATGCCCAACATCCCATCGGTGCCGTTGATGAGTGCGAGGCCCTCCTTCTCGACGAGGGTGAGGGGCTCGATGCCGACTGCGGCGAGGGCATCGGATGCCGGGATCACCTCGCTACTGGGTTCCTGAGCCTGTCGAAGGACGCGCACGTCGCCCTCTCCCATGGTGGCGAGCGCGATGTGCGCGAGAGGGGCCAGGTCGCCAGAACAGCCGAGGGAACCGTACTCGCGGACGATCGGCGTGATGCCGGCGTTCAGCAGCGCGGCGTAGGTCTCCACGACGATCGGCCGCACGCCGGTGCGGCCCGAAGCCAGGGTCTGCAGGCGCAGCAGCTGGAGCCCGCGCACGACCTCGCGCTCGACCTCGACGCCAGTACCCGCTGCGTGCGAACGGATCAGGCTGGCCTGCAGCTGACGCCGGCGATCGGGGGCGATGAAGGTGGTGGCGAGGGCGCCGAATCCGGTGGATACGCCGTAGTGCGGGTTCGGGTCGGCGGCGAGACCGTCGATGACGCTGCGAGTGGCGGCAACGCGATCGAGCGCCTCGGGGGCGATGGCGACGGGAGCGCCGTGGCGCACGACGGCGACGACATCAGCGGCGCTCAGGGGTGCGGCGCCGACCAGGACTGCGGGCAGATCTCTCATATCTCGATTCCACACCTTCACAGTCGCGGTGAGGAGGGGATCATGGCATCCTTTGTCTGTGATCCCAGACAACACGGATGCCTCCGCCTCCCAGGTGCCGGCAGCGGAGAACACCCTGCGGATCCTGCGCTACCTGGCAGGACGGCCGGCTCCGGTGGCGGCCTCAGCGATCGCCAGGGAACTGGGCCTTCCCCGGTCGACGGTCTATCACCTGTTGACCACGCTCGCCGCTCACGGATTCGTCCTGCATCTGCGGGAGGAGCGTCGATGGGGTCTCGGCACGTCGGCGTTCGAGCTCGCCGGAGGTTACGCCAGGCAGCAACCGCTCGCCCGGGTGGGGCGGCCTCTCGTCGCCGCGTTGTCCGACAGGCTCGGCGAGAGCGCGCATCTGGCCGTGATGAGCGGCGGAGACGTCCTGTACATCGTCGAAGAGCGTGCGCCCCGGCGGCCCGCACTGATCACCGACGTCGGGGTGCGGCTGCCGGCGCATCTCACCGCGTCCGGTCGCGCCATGCTCGCCTCGCTTCCTCGCGAGCAGGTCAGAGCGCTCTATCCCCATGCATCGGCGTTCCCAGATCGCACGGGTCTCGGCCCGCGGAAACCCGCTGAGCTGCGAGAGCTGCTCCGCGAGGTCCGTGCCCGCGGCTACGCCACGGAGGACAGCGAGGTCGCCGACGGCCTGCGCAGCGTCGGAGTCGCCGTGCACGATCACACCGGCTGGCCGATCGCCGCGGTCGCGGTGACGTGGGCTGGCGGAGATCTCGACGAGGCGGGGCTGGCGGATGCCGTGAGCGCCACGGCATCGACTCTCGAGTCACGGCTGAAGCGCTGAGAAGCGTCGCTAGTCCGTAGCTGCGCTGCGCCCGTGCGTGAACGGCCCTTAACGCAAGAAAGACCACCCAGCGTTGGGTGGTCTTTCTTGTT